>DATGYO010000148.1:0-58017 GCA_035297905.1 Nocardioidaceae bacterium | reverse complement strand
ATCGGCACCGGGAACTACAACCCGAAGACGGCGCGGCAGTACGAGGACTTCGGGCTGCTGACCGCGAACCCCGAGATCGGCGAGGACGTCGCGCACCTGTTCAACAACCTGTCCGGGTTCTCGCGGCACACCGAGTACGAACGACTTCTCGTCGCGCCCGACTCGGTCCGCTCCGGGCTGACCGAGCGGATCCGCGCCGAGGTCGCCAACCACGCACAGGGCCTCCCCGCGCGGATCCGGATCAAGGCGAACTCCATCGTCGACGAGGCCCTGATCGACGAGCTGTACCTCGCCTCCCAGGCCGGCGTCCCGGTCGAGCTGCTCACCCGCGGCATCTGCGCCCTCCGCCCAGGGGTCAAGGGGCTCTCGGAGAACATCCGGGTCCGGTCGGTGCTCGGGCGGTTCCTCGAGCACAGCCGCATCTTCTGGTTCGAGAGCGCCGGGTCGCCAGAGGCGTGGATAGGGTCGGCCGACCTGATGCACCGCAACCTCGACCGGCGCGTCGAGGCCCTCGTGCAGCTCCCCGGCGAGGCCCAGGTGGCCGAGGTGGGCCGGCTCCTCGACCTCTCGTTCGACGACGGGACGTCCTCGTGGTGGCTCCTGCCGAGTGGCGAGTGGGAGCGGCATGCGTTCGACGCCGAGGGGGCGCCGTTGCGCGACCTGCAGGAGACGCTGATCCAGACCAAGCGGCGCCGCCTCCGCTGACCCAGGGCAGCCCCCGCCCGGCGTACAGCCTCCCGCCGCGCCACCGCCCTGCTCCACACTCGCGCTCGGGCCAGCCCGTAGCAATACTGCTGTCGGGAGCACCTGAAGACAGCAGTTCTGCTACATCTCGGGCCGACCCTGCCGACAGCACCGGAAAGTGCTCTGTGGACAACGGCAATCTGCCGGGTGAAGTCCGTCATTGTCTTGGCATGGACAGGCGAATCGAGAGCTGGCGCCCCGTCTGTCGACCTCCAGGAATGCTCACGCGTCCTGTTCGGCTCGATCCCAGTGGAGTCGCTGGACCGACGCTCGGCCAGAGTCGCGGCCCACGGTGGCGAAAGACCTCGCATGGGTACTTCGTGCCGTCCGGGGTCGACGGCGAAGTCGTAGAACAGCGGATTCTCGAGCAGTCCGTGCGACTTCCCGCTCACGGCGCGGTCACGGCGTGGGCGTCCTGCCGGCTGCACGGTGCTGCCTTCTTCGATGGCCTGAAGCTTGACGGTATGACGCATCGGCCGGTTCCTCTCGCGATCGGACCCGACTCCCTGCTTCGGCCGGACCCGGTCGTCCGGATCTCGAGAGACCGACTGGGCGTGCATGAAGTCACGGTGCGGCAGGGCGTCAGCTGCACGACCATATTGCGAGCGCTGTTCGACGAGATGCGATGGGCGACCGATGTGCGTGAGGCCGTCGTGGCCATGGACATGGTGGCCGCGGCTGAGCTCAGCTCGATCAAGAAGATGCGGGTCTACGTCGACCATCACCCGGGGTGGCGCGGCGTGGAGCAGGTGCGAGCCGCGTTGGACATGGCCGACGAGAACAGCATGTCGCCCAACGAGACGCGGATGCGGTTGATCTGGCTGCTCGACGCCGGGCTTCCCAGGCCGTTGGTCAACCAGCCGGTCTTCGATCGACGTGGGAACCTCCTCGGCATCGCGGACCTGTTCGATCCCTTGGCAGGCATGGTGGGCGAGTACGACGGCGCCGCACACCGCGGTGCCAAGCGGCATCGACGTGACGTCATGCGGGAGCACAGATTCCGCCAAGCAGGCCTGGAGTACTTCAAGGTGGTGGGGCTCGACCTCTCCGACATCCCTGTGACCGTGGAGCGAATGATCACGACGCGAGCCCGGGCGAAGTTCGAGGTTCCGAGCGAACGAAAGTGGACACTCCTCCCACCCAGCGACTGGTACGACTCACCTCTCGACGCCATGGACCTGGACCAGCGCCTGGAGTACCGCGCAGCCCTCCACGGTTGCGGCCCTGACTGAACGTCTCGTAGCAAAGCTGCTCTCGCACCAGCTCCCTGACGACAGTTCTGATACGAGACACCGCGAAGTACGGCGCGCAGGGGGGACGGCGTACGGCGGGCGGGGGGACGGCGTACGGCGGGCGCGCCGGGAGAGCGCCGGGGGCCGAGCGTCCTAGCAGGTGGCGAAGAGGAGGGGTCCCTCGGTCAGGTCGCTGAGGAGCGGAAGGTCCTTCCCGGCCGGCTCGAGCTGCATGGTGATCTCCTGCCCGTCGGAGGCGGCCTCGGCGACGCGGAACCGTTCCGGGAAGGTGCCGCCCTGACCCACGGCATCGCCGGAGGCGAGCTTGACGCGGGGGCGAAGGTCGTCGGAAGCCTGTTCGGAGCTCTCGAAGTGCATGCCGACGACCATCGACCGGTCCGGGTGCATCGCGACGACGACGCCCGACAGCGGCGAGACCCCACCCGCCGCCGAGACCAGGTCCTCGGCCTGGGTCTGGTCCTCCTCTGACGCAGACCCCATGCTCAGCGCCTCGCACGCGAAGTCGGAGGCCCACAACACGGCGCTCGCGGGCTCGCCGGCCTCCGAGGCCAGAGCTGGCACGCCGTCCACCTCGTCGAGCCCGGGCTCGGAGCCCTTCACCACGGCTGCCGACGTGGACGCGTAGGCCTGGTCGTCCGACATCAGCACGAGGTGCTCGTCGGGCAGGACCACGACGTTCTGCATCACCGGCGTGAGCGAGGGGTCGATCTGCGCGACGAGGTCGGACGACCCGGCCCACACCCCGCCGGACCCCGCGCCGTCGGAGGGCGGCGTGTAGCCGAGGGAGCGCAGGTTGCGTTCCACGCCGCCGAGGTCCACTCCGTCACCGAACTTCATGACGGCGACCGCCCCCTCGCGCGACTGCCCGTACATCTCCCACTCCGCGTCGAGCGGCGAGACGCCGAAGCGACGGTTCAGGGCGTACGTCGAGTCGACGACCGCGGAGGTCGAGGTCAGGTCGAGGTCGTAGGCGCGGGACACGAAGTTCGACACGTCTCGGGTCGACGAGGAGGACCCGAGGCCCGAGCCGTGCGCCAGCCGCCGCACCGCGGCCCAGTCGGTGTAGGTGGCGCGCAGCGTCGACTTCGGCAGCGAGGCGACAGCGTCCTCGTACGCCGTACGGTGCAACGCTCTCCACCCGAACCAGCCGCCGACAGCGACGACGACCACCAGCACACAGGCGATGACCAGAACGACACGTCTGCGCAACGGGATGTCCATCCTCCCTGGGCCGGTAGTGGTGTGAGACTAGCGCCATGGCGCAATCAGCCCGCCGCCCCCCAGACGTGCTCGCCGCCGGCGCGGTGGTGACTCGCAAGGGCGGGGACGTCCTGCTCGTGCACCGGCCGAAGTACGACGACTGGTCCTTCCCCAAGGGCAAGCTGGACCCCGGAGAGCACGTGACGGCCGCCGCCGTACGCGAAGTCGCTGAGGAGACCGGGCTGGACATCCGCCTGGGCCCGCCGCTGAGCACGCAGCGGTACTGGGTGGAGAACGGCGAGCGCCGGATCAAGCGCGTGTACTACTGGGTCGGCCGGGTGGTCGGTGACGACGACGTGTCGACGTACCGCGTCAACAACGAGATCGACGAGGTCGCCTGGGTGCCGGGCGAGAAGGTGCGTGAGCGGCTGGACTACGACTACGACCGCCAGACGCTCGAGGAGTACGAGCGACTGCGGAAGAAGTCCCATCCGCTGGTCATCCTGCGCCACGGACGCGCGAGGGCACGCAAGTCGTGGAAGAAGGACGACCGCGAGCGCCCGCTCACCAAGGCCGGCGAGTTCCAGGCAGAGCTCGTGGTTCCGGTGCTGGCGGCGTACGGCGTGAGCCACATCCTCACCTCGACCAGCCGGAGGTGCTGGGCCACCGTCGCCCCCTACGCCGACGTGGCGCGGCTCGACATGGAGGACACCGACGACCTGTCGGAGGAGGACGCGACCGCCAAGACCGTCGCCCACCAGGTCCACCGCCTGCTCGAGCTCAAAGAGCCCACGGTGCTGTGCAGCCACCGACCGGTGCTGCCGTGGGTCTTCGAGGCGCTCGGCCTCGAGCCGCAGCAGCTCGAGCCGGGGGCGGTGTTCGTCGTGCACCACAGGCGCGGGAAGGTCGTCGCGACCGAGCACCACGACGTGAGCTTCCGCTAGGGGAGCCTTCCTCCCTACCCCGCCACGGTCTGGTCGAACCCGGCCCACGCCCCTGTTCACGTGACAGACGTCTCATGTCCGGCGTCCCGTGACCAAATTGGCCGCCACCGTTCACCTGTCGTTCACCAACGCCGACAGATCGCTTCACCTGCGCTCCCTACGTTCAGGGTCGACAACGAAATCTGTGACTGTCCCGAACACAGGAGATAACGCTGTGAACCGCACCATCCTTCGCCGAGCAGCGGCCCCCGGCATCGCCGCCCTCGCTCTCGGCCTCAGCCTTTCCGCGTGTGGCGCCGGCAACGAGCAGGCGACGAAGAACACCAGTGCAACCGTCGAAGGCGCCTCCGGCACGCTCAACGGCGCCGGCTCGAGCGCGCAGGAAGCCGCTCAGTCCGCCTGGCAGGCCGGCTTCCAGGGCGCCAACCCCGACGTGACCGTCAACTACGACCCGGTCGGCTCCGGCGGCGGCCGCGAGCAGTTCATCAGTGGCGGCGTGGACTTCGCCGGCACCGACGCCTACCTGTCCGAGGACGACGGCGAGGTCTCCGGGGCCAAGAAGCGCTGCGACAACCAGGACGCCATCGAGATCCCGAACTACGTGTCGCCGATCGCGGTGGTCTACAACGTCCAGGGCGTCGACAAGCTCCAGCTCTCGCCGAAGGTCATCGCCTCGATCTTCGACGGCAAGATCAAGAAGTGGAACGACCCGCAGATCGCCGCGGACAACCCCGACGCCAAGCTTCCGGCTCAGAACATCACGGCCGTCCACCGGTCTGACGACTCGGGCACGACCAAGAACTTCACCGACTACCTGAGCAAGGCCGGCGAGGGCGCCTGGACGCACGACCCGGACGGCATGTGGCCGACCAAGACCGGTGAGGCCGCCCAGGGCACGTCGGGTGTCGTCGCCGCGGTCAAGAACGGCCAGGGCGCCATCGGCTACGTCGACGAGAGCCAGGCCGGTGACCTCGGCATCGCGTCGGTCAAGGTGGGCGACGCCTACGTCGCGCCGAGCGCGGAGGGTGCCGCCAAGGCGCTCGAGGCCTCGACGCGCGTGGAGGGCCGTCCCGCCGGTGACATGGCCTACGACATCAACCGGACCACCACGGAGTCGGGCGCCTACCCGATCCTGCTGACCTCCTACCTCGTGGCCTGCCCGACCTACAAGGACAAGGGCACGGCCGACCTGGTGAAGGGCTACCTGTCCTACATCATCAGCGACGAGGGCCAGCAGGCCGCGGCGAAGCAGGCGGGGTCCGCCCCGCTGCCCGCCTCCGTCCAGCAGGAGGCCCAGGGCATCGTCGACAAGATCAAGGCACAGGGCTGAACCGCCTGACCGCCGTCCTCGGGTCCGCGTCCCAGCACCTGCTGGGCACGCGGACCTTGGGCCGTTTCAGGGCCGGGCGCACATCCGGCCACATCAACCCCCAAAGCTGACTCAGGAAGAGGGAGCCCGGTGTCCGCAACAGCCACCGACCGTCGCCCCAGACCACGCCCCAGACAACGCAAGGGCGACCTGATCTTCGCGGGCGCGACGCGTGTCGCCGCGCTGACGATCATGCTCGCCCTCGCCGGTGTCGCGATCTTCCTGACGCTCGAGGGCATCCCGGCGATCGACGCGCCGCCCAACAAGCTCGGCGGCGCGGAGAGCCTCGCCGCATTCGTCGGTCCGCTGCTGTTCGGGACCGTCCTGGCCGCGGTCATCGCGCTGGTCATCGCGACCCCGTTCGCCCTCGGCGTCGCGCTGATGATCTCCCACTACGCGCCCCGGCGGCTCTCGCGACCGATCGGCTACCTGATCGACCTGCTCGCCGCCGTGCCGAGCGTCGTCTACGGCCTGTGGGGCATCGCCTACCTCGGCCCGAGACTGGGACCGGTCTACCTGTGGCTGGAGCAGCACCTCGGCTTCATCCCGTTCTTCAAGGGGCCGGCGGCCACGAGTGGCCGGACCATCCTCACTGCCGGGATCGTGCTCGCGATCATGGCGCTCCCGATCATCACCGCGATCACCCGTGAGATCTTCGCGCAGACGCCGACGCTCCAGCAGGAGGCCGCCCTCGCTCTGGGCGCCACCCGCTGGGAGATGATCCGGCTCGCGGTCCTCCCCTACGCCCGCTCCGGCATCGTCTCCGCGGTGATGCTCGGACTCGGCCGCGCACTCGGCGAGACGATGGCCGTTGCCATGGTGCTCTCCGCGATGAGCGGGGTGGTGACGTTCAACCTGATCAGCAGCGTGAACCCGTCGACGATCGCCGCGAACATCGCCAACAACTTCCCCGAGGCCACCGGGCTCGGCGTCAACGCCCTGATCGCCAGCGGCCTGGTGCTCTTCGTGATCACCTTCGCCGTGAACTTCGCGGCCCGGGCGGTCATCACGCGCAGCGAGAAGAGGTTCAGCTCATGACGGACGTGCAGGCCAAGCCGCAGGGCGAGGTCCGGCCGGACCGGTCGCACCTCCCGCTCTCCCACCCGATGCTCCCCCGCTGGGCACCGCTGCTGGTGGCCGCGACCGCCGCGGCGGCTTCGGGGATCGTCACCCTGACCCTGGGCTGGAACCTCGTCAGCTGGGCGCTGTTGGGCATCCTGCTCTACGCGGTCGGGCTGCCGCTGTGGTCGCTCGCCGTCGAGAAGAAGCGTGCGGCGAAGGACCGCCTCGTGACCACCCTCGTGTGGGTCGCCTTCGGCATCGCCCTGGTGCCGCTCGCCTCGCTGATCTGGAAGGTCGTCAGCGAGGGCCTTCCTGTGATCGACGCGGAGTTCCTGACCTACTCCATGAGGAACATCGTCGGCGAGGGCGGTGGCATCTACCACGCGATCATCGGGACGCTGCTCGTGACCGCCGGAGCCGCGATCATCTCGATCCCCGTGGGCGTGCTCAGCGCGATCTACCTCGTGGAGTACGGCGGCAAGAACCGGCTCGGCCGCGCGGTCACCTTCCTGGTCGACGTGATGACCGGTATCCCGTCGATCGTCGCCGGTCTCTTCGCGTACGCGCTCTTCGTGCTGATCTTCGGGCCCGGCGTCCGCCTGGGTATCGGCGGGTCGGTCGCCCTGTCGCTGCTGATGATCCCCGTCGTCGTGAGGTCCGTGGAGGAGATGCTGAAGCTCGTGCCCCACGAGCTCCGCGAGGCGGCGTACGCCCTTGGCGTGCCGAAGTGGCGCATGGTCCTCAAGGTCGTGCTGCCCACGGCGATGTCGGGCATCGTCACCGGCGTCATGCTCGCGGTCGCCCGGGTCGCCGGTGAGACCGCGCCGTTGCTGATCATCGCGGGCTCCACCGACTCGCTGAACTTCAACCTGTTCCACGAGCGGATGATGACCCTCCCGGTGTTCATCTACTACTCCTACATGCAGCCCGGCGTGCCACCCGAGTTCGGCCAGGCCCGCGCCTGGGGTGCGGCCCTGGTGCTCATCGTGATCGTGATGGCACTGAACCTGATCGCCCGGGCGATCGGCCGCTACTTCGCCCCCAAGACCGGCCGCTGAGGCCAGAGGAACAAGGAAAGACAACCATGGCAAAGAGCATCGACGTCTCCGACCTGAACATCTACTACGGCGACTTCCTGGCCGTCGAGAACGTCTCCATGACGATCCCGGCCAAGTCCGTCACGGCCCTGATCGGCCCCTCGGGATGCGGCAAGTCGACCTTCATCCGCTCGCTCAACCGCATGCACGAGGTGATCCCGGGGGCGCGCGTGGAGGGCAAGGTCGTCATCGACGGCCAGGACCTCTACGCGCCCGACGTGGACCCGGTGCAGGTACGCCGTGAGATCGGCATGGTCTTCCAGCGTCCCAACCCGTTCCCGACCATGTCGATCTACGAGAACGTCCTCGCCGGCTCGCGACTGAACTCGAAGAAGCTGAAGAAGTCCGAGGCCGACGACGTGGTCGAGAGGTCGCTGCGGGGCGCGAACCTCTGGGAGGAGGTCAAGAACCGCCTCGACCGTCCCGGTATGGGGCTCTCCGGCGGCCAGCAGCAGCGGCTGTGCATCGCGCGGGCCATCGCCGTGGAACCGCAGGTGCTGCTGATGGACGAGCCGTGCTCGGCGCTCGACCCGATCTCGACCAGCGCCATCGAGGACCTGATCCACGAGCTCAAGTCCGACTACACGATCGTGATCGTGACCCACAACATGCAGCAGGCCGCGCGCGTCTCCGAGGACACCGCGTTCTTCAACCTCGCGGGCGCCGGGATGCCGGGCCGCCTGGTGGAGATGAACCCGACCCGCAAGATCTTCTCCAACCCCGACGAGCCGTCCACCGAGGCGTACATCTCGGGTCGTTTCGGCTGACGCGTACGACGGCGGGGCATTCGCCCACGGCCGCCGGGGAAAGGGATGGGTCCTAAGGCCCTGATCTCCGCCCGGTTGCCCGTCCTAGGTTTGCCGGAGAAGCGCAGATCGCACCCCGAGCGGCCGAGGCAGGAGGGCTGACATGAGCGTCGTCGAGCATGTGGCCACGCACCGACGTGGCACGACGGAGTACCGGGTGAACGCCCGTGCTGACGCCTCGGGCACCGCGGTGATCGACGCGGCCGGCTCGCCGATCCTCTTCAACGGGTCGTGGGAGTCCGCCGTGGAGGGGCTTCCCGGTCCGGCGGAGCTGCTCGCAGGCGCCTTCGCGGCCTGCCTGCTCAAGAACCTCTCGCGGTCGAAGGCTCTGCTCGACTTCGAGTACGACGGTGCCGAGGTCGACGTGGTCGTGGAGCGCGAGGAGAAGCCGCCGCGGATCGTCTCGGTCGGCTACACGCTCCGGGTCACGACCGACGAACCCGAGCGCCGGGTCGAGCTGATGCACAAGAACCTGCGCAAGTTCGGGACGGTCTACAACACCCTGGCCGCCGTGTGCGACGTCGACGGCTCGGTCGAGGCGGTCCCCAGGCCCTGAGCGGCGATCGGCGCGGGAGGCGTCAGAAGACCACTTCGAGGAAGAAGTGCGCCACCCAGTAGAACAGCGCCGCCACGAGCCCGGCCGCCGGGAAGGTGAGCACCCACGCCATCACGATGGACCGGGCGACCCCCCAGCGCACCGCGGAGAACCGCTTCGTGGCGCCGGCGCCCATGACCGCCGAGGTGATGATGTGCGTGGTCGAGACGGGCGCCGAGAAGACGAACGCCGTGGTGTACAGCACGCCGGCGGCGACCGACTCGGACGCGAAGCCGCGTGCGGGGTCGAGGTGGATGATCCGGCGGCCGAGCGTCCGCATGATGCGCCAACCGCCGGAGTACGTGCCCAGCGAGATCGCACCCGCGGCAGCCACGATCACCCAGATCGGAAGGCTGTCGTCGGCCGTGACGAAGCCACCGGTGAGCAGCGCCAAGAAGATGACGCCCATCGTCTTCTGGGCGTCCTGCAGCCCGTGGCCGAGCGCCATCGCGGCCGCCGAGAGGCTCTGCGCGAACCGGAAGTTGCGGAAGGTGCGCTGCGGGTTGCGCTTGTAGAAGATCCACATGATCGCGAGCATCACCAGGAACGCCGCGCCGAAGCCGACCAGCGGCGACACGATCATCGGGATCACGACCTTGTCGAGGATGACCGACCACTTGACCGGCTCCAGGGCGTCTCCTTGGAGGAGCCCCCAGCCCAGGGCAGCCCCGACCAGGCCACCGATGAGCGCGTGCGAGGAGGACGACGGGAGCCCGAAGTACCAGGTGATCAGGTTCCAGGTGATCGCACCGACGAGCCCGGCCATGACGACCACCAGGCCCGACGTACCGCTCGGCGGCGTGATCACGTCGCTGACCGTCTTCGCGACCTTCTGGCCGAGGAACGCGCCGACGAAGTTCATGATCGCGGCCATGATCAACGCCACGCGCGGGGTCAGCGCCCGGGTGGACACCGAGGTGGCAATGGCGTTCGCGGCGTCGTGGAAGCCGTTGGTGTAGTCGAAGACGAGGGCGATGACGACTACCGCGATGATGATCGCGAGGTCCACGCTCAGGACTCCTTGACGGCGATCTGCTCGACGATGTTCGCGACCCTCTCGAAGGCGTCGATGGCGGCCTCGAGGGAGTCGACGACGTCCTTCAGTTTCATCACGTCGAGCGCCTCGAACTCACCGCTGAACAGCCGTGCAAGGATCCGCCGGTAGGACTTGTCGCCCATGTTCTCGAGGCGGTTGATCTCGATCCAGTACTCGTCGAGGTTCTTCATCGTCTCCAGGCGGGGCATCGCCTCGGCGGTGAGATCCGCTGCCCGCTGGAGCACCTCGACCTGCTGGGCCAGCTCGCTGGGCAGCTCGGTGACGCCGTAGAGGAGAACGAGGTCGACCGCCTCCTCCATCTCGTCCATGACGTCGTCGAGCCCCGAGGCGAGGGAGTAGATGTCCTCGCGGTCGAAGGGGGTGACGAAGGTGGAGTTGACCCGCCGCACGATCTCGTGGGTGGTCTCGTCTGCCGCGTGCTCGGCGTCGCGCATCCGTTGGGCGATGCCCTCGCGGTCGTTGCCGTCGCCGAGCATCTCCGCGAGGAGGGCTGCACCCCCGACGAGGTGGTTGGCCGACTGTGCGAAGAGGTCGTAGAACGTGGCGTCTACAGGGCGGAAGCGCAATGCCACCGGGAACTCCTGACAAACCGGGAATGGACCATCGGACATGCTAGGGCGTGTTGGGCCATTCGGCGTAACCGCCTCCGGGCGCGCCCCGTCAACCCGCCCACGGAACTGCCCGCGCGCAGCCGTCAGTCAGGGCGGCGCTGCTGGGCAGGAATCGGCTGCGTGGACGTCTGGGAGGTATCCGAAGTCACTCCGAGCAGCCGGTCAACCTGCTCTTGGCTCAGAGTCGCCTCCGACTCGCTGGCCGCGATGATGAGGTTGGTGGTGAGCTCGACCTCGGCCAGGAGCTCGGCGTCTTCGAGAGGGACGTTCAGCTGGTCGTCCACGACGCGGCTCCTCTCTTGGATGGTCATTTTCGTGCCTATCGCTGTGCCCCCACTACTCGACCAAAGGTCGCCCCCTTCGTGGTGCCCATTGTCGCGGAGCGCCCTCCTCCTACCCATAGTCATTCGGGACAAAACGAGGAGGCCCCGACGGAATCCGTCGGGGCCTCTCGCTACGTCTGTGTGACTAGACGTTCCTCTTGGTCAGAGAGGGCGAACGTTCTCAGCCTGGGGACCCTTGGGGCCCTGGGTGACGTCGAACTCGACCTTCTGGTTCTCGTCGAGGGACTTGTAGCCCTGCGACTGGATCGCCGAGTAGTGCACGAAGACGTCGTCGCCGCCGTCCTCCTGCGCAATGAAGCCGAAACCCTTCTCGGCGTTGAACCACTTAACGGTGCCCTGAGCCATGCTCATTTACTCCTCTAACGGGGCGTGAGACCGCCACTTCGACGGCCCCGCACCAGATGCGGTGAAACGCCGTGCCCCCTCGAAAAGCCATGAGCTAAATCTGAGAAGAAACGCCGTCGGATCACAAACTCCGCGGGCTTCTACCTGCTGGAACTTGCACCTGATGCAGCTACGACACTACCAAGTAACCCAGCCAATGCCGATACCAGTCGAAGAACACGTGTCGGCGGTGTCGAGAACGGCCCGTCACAGCCGGGTGAACGAGCCCGCTGGACGCGGGGCAGCAGTCACCTCCGGCTTCGGGACCTTCGCCCCCTATGTCCGGCTTTGGTCCCTTGGAGGTGGGTGAAGCCTCCCCGTCCCATCTAGGCTCGGCGGCATGGGTAGCAGCGTCTACATCGCGTCGGTCGAGGGCTTCACCGGGAAGTCCACGGTCGCGCTGGGGGTCCTCGAACAGCTCTCGCGCCGGGTGAAGCGGGTCGGCGTGTTCCGGCCGATCGTGCGCGCGGACACCTCCTCGCACGGAGGCCGTGACTACGTCCTGGACCTGCTGGTCGAGCACGACGCGGTCGCACTGTCGTACGACGAGTGCGCCGGCGTGACCTACGACGAGGTGCACGAGGACCCGAACGCCGCCCTGGACCGGATCGTGGAGCGCTACCACAAGGTCGCCGAGCAGTGCGACGCCGTCGTCATCGTCGGCAGCGACTACACGGACGTGGGTACGCCGACCGAGTTCTCCTACAACGCCCGGATCGCCGCGAACCTCGGCGCGCCGGTCCTCCTGGTGCTCAACGGCGACCGGCGCACCGCCGAGGACCTCCACACCGTCACCGACATGGCCGTCACGGAGCTGCACGCCAACCACGGCACGCTGTTCGCGGTCATCGCCAACCGGGTGAGGGAGGAGGACCTGGCGCGGGACATCGCCGCGCTGTCCACGGACGCGGTGCCGGCCTACGCGATCCCCGAGGAGCCGCTGCTGAGTGCGCCCTCGGTCAACGACCTGCTCAAGGCGGTCGACGGCACACTGGTCAGCGGCGACGAGAGCCTCCTCGCCCGAGAGGTGACGGGCCTCGTCGTGGCCGCGATGACCATGCCCAACGTGCTCGACCGGCTCTTCGAGGGCGCCGTCGTCGTGACGCCCGGGGACCGTCCTGAGGTGGTCCTCGGCGTGCTCATGGCTCACGCCTCGCCGACCTTCCCGCAGATCGCGGCGATCGTGCTCAACGGCGGCCTGGCGCTTCCGGAGCAGGTGTCGCGCCTCATCGAGGGCCTGGGCGTGACCATGCCGATGATCGCCACGGAGCTCGGCACCCACGCGACCTCGACCGCCCTCACCGCGGTGCGCGGCCGCCTGACCAAGGACGCCCCTCGCAAGGTCGCCACCGCGCTCGCGCTCTTCGGCCAGCACGTCGACGGTGAGGCCCTGCTCGACCGGCTGGAGGTCGCCCGGAGCGAGGCCGTGACTCCGCTGATGTTCGAGCACCAGCTGATCGACGACGCGGTGGAGGTGCGCAAGCACATCGTGCTGCCCGAGGGCGAGGAGGACCGGATCCTCCGCGCCGCGGACATCCTGCTGCGCCGCGGGGTCGCGGACCTCACGCTCCTCGGCGACCCGATCCAGATCAGCGCGCGTGCGGCGTCCCTCGGCGTCGACGTCTCGAAGGCCAGGCTGCTGAGCCCGCTCGACGAGGAGCTGGTGGAGCGCTTCGCGCAGGAGTACCACCAGCGCCGCAAGCACCGCGGAATCGACCTCGACGAGGCGCGGTCGACCGTCACGGACGTGTCGTACTTCGGCACGATGATGGTGCTCCTCGGCCTCGCGGACGGGATGGTCTCCGGCGCCACGCACACCACGGCCCACACAATCCGGCCCGCTCTGGAGGTCGTGAAGACGCTGCCGGACGTGTCGGTGGTGTCGTCGGTGTTCTTCATGTGCCTGGAGAACCAGGTCCTCGTCTACGGCGACTGCGCCGTGAACCCGGACCCGACGGCGGAGCAGCTTGCCGACATCGCGATCTCGTCGGCCGCGACGGCGGCGGCCTTCGGCGTCGAGCCGCGCGTCGCGATGCTCTCCTACTCCACGGGCAGCTCGGGCAGCGGCAGCGACGTCGAGAAGGTGGCCAAGGCGACCGCGATCGTCCACGAGCGGGCGCCGGAGCTGCTGGTGGAGGGCCCGATCCAGTACGACGCCGCCATCGACGTCGCGGTCGCGCGCACGAAGCTGCCGAACTCCGAGGTCGCAGGCCGGGCGACGGTCTTCATCTTCCCGGACCTCAACACGGGCAACAACACGTACAAGGCGGTGCAGCGCTCCGCGGGTGCGGTCGCCGTGGGACCGGTGCTGCAGGGCCTGCGGAAGCCGGTGAACGACCTGTCCCGGGGGGCGACGGTCCGCGACATCGTCAACACGGTCGCGATCACCGCCATCCAGGCCCAGAACATGCCTTCGGAGGAGGGCCGATGACCCGGTTCGTGCTCGTGCTCAACGCCGGCTCGTCGTCGTTGAAGTACAGCCTCGTCGACGGCGACACCGGCGAGTCCCTGGCGGGCGGTCTCGTGGAGCGGATCGGAGAGACCAACGGCATCCTCACCCATCGCGGCCCGTCCGGGGAGAAGCGCATCGAGGAGCCGATCGGCTCCCACGAGGCCGCGCTGACCGCCGTGCTCGAGGCGTTCGACGCCCAGGGCCCGAGCCTCGACGAGATCGAGGTCGCGGCGATCGGACACAGAGTCGTCCACGGCGGCGCCCGGTTCGGCGACCCGGTCCTGATCGATGACCACCTCGTCTCGGAGGTCCGCCGGCTGATCCCTCTGGCGCCGCTGCACAACCCGGCCAACCTGGAAGGCATCGAGGTGGCCCGCCGGCTCTTCCCGGACCTGCCGCAGGTCGCGGTCTTCGACACCGCCTTCCACCAGACGCTCCCGGAGCACGCCTACACCTACGCGGTGCCGCTGTCGTGGCGCGACGAGCACCGGGTTCGCCGCTACGGGTTCCACGGCACCTCGCACGCGTTCGTGTCACGGGAGGCGGCAAGGCTCCTCGGCCGCGAGCCGGAGGACGTGAACCTGATCGTCCTGCACCTGGGCAACGGTGCCTCGGCGACCGCCGTCGCGGGCGGGCGTTCGGTCGACACGTCGATGGGGCTGACCCCGCTCGAGGGGCTCGTCATGGGCACGCGGTCCGGAGACATCGACCCGTCCCTGCACGCGCACCTGCACCGCCTGTGCGGGTGGAGCCTCGAGGAGATCGACGGGATCCTCAACCGCGAGTCGGGGCTCAAGGGACTGGCCGGCGAGAACGACTTCCGCCAGCTGATGGAGATGATCAAGGGAGGCGACGAGGGGGCGCGGCTCGCGTTCGACGTGTACTGCTACCGGATCCGGAAGTACGTCGGCGCCTACACGGCGGTCCTGGGTCGGGTGGACGCGATCGTCTTCACCGCCGGGGTCGGCCAGCACTCCTCGAGCGTCCGCGAGGCATCGCTCCGGGGACTCGAGCCGATGGGCGTCGAGGTCGATGCGGAGCTGAACGCCGCCGCGACCGGCCGTGAGCCGTCCGTAGTCTCGCCTGCCGGCAGCCGGGTCACCGTGATGGTCGTGCCGACCAACGAGGAGTGGGAGATCGCACGGCAGTCGCTTGCCGTCGTACACGCCTGACAGCCTCGACCGACAGAAAACGGGTGTGACACCGAACCCGATGCCACACCCGTTCTTCCCTCCCCGTCATGGGGTCTTCGAGCGCCTCTCCGCGCAACATTCGGCTTACCCGGCGTAGGCGTCGCCACACCCGCCGCCGGCGACGCGTCGCCTTGGCGGGTGACAGCGGGGCCTACTTCATCACGCCCAGCGGGCGGTAGGAGAGACCGGGGAAGACCTTGCTGATCGACCGGTCCGAGAAGCGACGGGTGATGACCTCGCCGAGCACGTTGCGGTAGTCGGTGGTGACCGTGAGGTCGCCGTCCTCGAGCTGGCTCGCCTGGAGGCCGGGCCACCTACCGAAGTAGCGGCCGCCGCGAACGCCGCCGCCCATGAGCAGCATCATGTTGCCCCAGCCGTGGTCGAGACCTCGGTTGCCGTTCTCGGTCACACGACGGCCGAACTCGCTGATCGTCACGACCGTGACCCGCGAGCGAAGGGTCCCGAGGTCGCGAAGGAAGGCGTTCACCGACTGGGCGAACCCGGTGACCATCGACTGCATCTGGCCGACGTCCTCGCTGCCGTACTCGCTGTGCATGTCCCAGGAGCCGTAGTCGACGGAGATGATCTCGGCGCCGACGTCGGCGCGGATCAGCTGGGCGGTGTCCCTGAGCGCGTCGGCGAGCTCCTTCGAGGGCCACGCACCGGGGTAGCTCACGCCGTTCTGCGGCCGGTAGGTCTGGTCGGCGACCGGGCCGAGACGGGACGAGACGCTCAACGCGGCCCGGCCTGCGACACCGAGCGGACCGGTGGCCTTGCTCCACACGGTGTTGAGCCCGGCGCGACGGTTGTCGGCCCACGGTCTCGTGGCGCCGGGGAGCTTGAAGCCCTCCAGCTTGGTGGCCGACAGGGTTGGCTGCGGCCCGGTGAGCATCGTGGGGACGACCGTGCCGTTGACGTGCACCGCCTCCGAGGCCGACGTGCCGCCGTTGAGGCCGATCATCCGGTTCACCCAGCCCACTCGGGCGCTGGAGCCGGGGTCGGCATCCTCGATCTCCTCCATGGCGAGGAAGTGCGAGCGGTTCGGACGCGCGAGCCCGACGGCGTGCACCGCAGCGAGCTCGCCGTTCTTGTAGAGCCACTCGAGCGGCTTCATCGCGGGGTGCAGGCCGAACATAGCGTCCTTCGCGACCAGGCTGCCCCTGGCGACACCGATGCGCGGACGCGCGGCGTAGTAGGCCGGGTCACCGTGCGGCACCACCATGCCGAGGCCGTCGATGCCGCCACGGAGACTGATCACGACGAGGACGTTGCCGCCCGAGGTCGCGCCGAAGGCGGTCTGCCGGACGGCGTCGCCGAACATCGTGGTCGCGACCGCGCCGGCTCCGGAAGCAGCCACGCCTTGGAGGAACCGGCGGCGGGAGAAGTCAGCGGCGCGTTCGAAGTCCGCGCAGCTCGGGTGCTCGTTGGTCATCGGTGCCACCTCAGCGAGTCATGTGGGTCGGCGAGTCGAGGAGGACCGCCATCAGTCGGACGAAGAGCCAGTTGGCGACCGGGTGGTCGCGGGTGACGATCGTGCCGGGACGGCAGTCGGTGGCCTGGCAGGCCGCCTTGAGCAGCAGCGGCGTCGAGCCCCGGCCGTGGACGAGCCGGCACAGGTGGTCGACGTACTGGTCGAACCGGATCCGGCGCTGGGGCAGCCAGGAGCGGGACGAGCGGTAGGACACCGCCTGGCTCGGCCAGTAGCCACCCGCCTGGTTCCAGTGCATCTTGAACGAGCCGAGCATCCGGCTCGCCGAGGACCAGGCGTCGTTGGTCAGCGGCGCGCCGTCGGGCCGCGGCCAGGAGTAGAGCAGGTCGCCGCCGTGGGCGTGCGCGATCTGGATCGCGAACGACATCTCGCCGGTGGGCTTCCGCGCGTTCACGCCGAGCACCCGGGCGGTGCTCACGAGGTCGTCGATCGGCGTACGTACCTTCTTGCCGGCGGACGCCTTGAACTCCTTGTGCGCGACGAGTGCGCGGAGCGTGGCCTTGATGTCCGTGCCCGACTTGAGAAAGACCGAGGAGAGGTGGTCCACGAGGCCGGCCGAGGGCGTGTCGGAGACGAACCACGTCGCGAGCTTGCGCGCGATGGTGCGAGCGGTCGCGGGGTGGTGCGCCAGGTAGTGCAGGTAGTTCTTGGCCAGCTGACGGCCGTCGGACTGCGCATTGGCCGAGCTGAACCCGAGCACCTTGACCGGGCCGGTCGTGTGCCGGGCCGGGTCGTAGTAGGCACGCCAGGTCTTGCGGGCGTCGACGGTGTACCCGGACAGGATCTTGGCCGAGTCCTTGACCATCTTCTCGGTGTACCCGGACGTGCGACCGACCGTGTGGAGCTCGAGCAGCTCCCGGCCCTGGTTCTCGTTCGGCGCGTTGCGCACCGACAGGTAGTTGTCGAGGAAGATCAGCATCGCCGGGTGCAGCGAGATCGCCTCCAGCAGCGAGTCGAACCTCCCGAGCGCATGCTGCCGGATGGTCTTGTCGTAGCTGTCGCGGAAGACCCACGCCAGGTCGCCCATGATCGAGATGTGGAAGTGGTCGGACCAGAAGCCGACCATGGTCTCGAGCACCTGGCGGTTGGAGTAGATCCGCTTGAGCATCGTGTAGCCGCCGAGGGCGCGGCCGTACTCGTACTGGCCCGCCCGCTTGGACTGCAGGTTGTCCCAGCGGGTCGCCGGGCCGTGGTTGCGCTGTGGGAACCAGCCGTCCACGGCCTTCGCGATCGCGCTCTCCGCGACACCCGTCGGGTGCAGCTGCTGCTCGAACCACTTGCCCGCTCCCCCTGCCTGGCGCAGCTGCCGCCAGGTGCCGCGGGAGTAGCCGCAGCCCATCCGGTTCATCAGGTGGAGCTCGGCGGGGGTGGGTACGTGGGTCTTCCGATAAGGGTTGACCTTGTACGACGGGGCGCGCGTCAGCACACGCGCGACGACGGAGGTGGTCATGGGGCCTCACACAGGACCGGGGGCCGCGGGGGGGGTCGGCCTCGATCCGTCGAGTCTCTTTTACTTTTCACCTTTTGTCGGTGAAATCATGGAATTGGGAGCGCATAGGGCAATTCGGGCATCGACTGCTCAAGAAGCCCATCCTCCGCAGCACGGGGCATGTCGCTCCGCCTTTCCGGGTAGCACCCAGGTGATGCACTTTCACCCAGGGAGGGAGCGACCGTGCACATCGACAAGGAAGAGGTTGTCGACCTACTCCGGTCACGCGGAGAGCACGACAAGGCTGCAAGTGTGAGCTGCGCGCTGCCGCGACACGTCGACACAGAGGCCGACGCCGGCGTGCTGCACCAGTTCGACGTGAACGTCAGTGAGATCGCCGACGTGGTGGGTCAGGAGCAGCGCGGCGAGCCGGTCTGACGGTGGCGCCCAGCCAGCGGTCGGCGCAGCGGGGTGCGGGCGGTCTACGGTGACGTGGTGAGCGCGACGATCCTCGTGACCGGGTTCGAGCCCTTCGGAGGGATGGCGACGAACCCGACGGAGCAGCTGGTCACCGGCCTGCGCGGGCGCTCGGTCCCCGGCGTGGAGCTCCGGACGGCGGTGCTGCCCGTGAGGTACGACGACTGCCTGCGCGTCATCCTCGACGAGATCGAGCGGGTCGAGCCCGATGCCGTGATCGCGTGCGGCCTGGCCGCGGGACGCACCGCCGTCACGCCTGAGCGCGTCGCCATCAACGTCAAGCACACGGGCGGGGACGAGGCGATCCCCGACAACTCAGGTCGTCGGCCGGTGGACGAGCCGATCAGCGATGGCCCGGACGGCCTCTTCAGCACGCTGCCCATCCGGGAGATCGAGCGCGTGCTCATCGGGTCCGGCATCCCGGCGGCCATCTCGAACACCGCAGGCACCTACATCTGCAACAACACGATGTACGGAGTTCTGGACCATCTGCGCCGCGAGGGCGGCGACACCCTGGCGGGGTTCATCCACTTCCCCGCGTCGACCGAGATGGCCGCCTCCGACCCGCGGCTGCCGAGCCTGCCGCTCGCGGTGATGGAGCGTGCGCTGGTGGTCGCGATCGAGACCGTCGCGGAGTACCTCCCGACCCGTGCGGACAGCCGGAAAGACTCGGCAGCGCTCTAGCACCAACCCGGTTGAACGGTTTCGAAGGCGTGGATGCCCACTCGGCTGGGTAGGAGCCTTCGCAACGATCGGAAGGCGGTCACCCATGACACGGATCGGTCTGGTGCTCGGTGCCGGCGGAGTCGTCGGCCAGGCGTATCACGCAGGCGTCCTCGCGGCCCTGGAGCACGACTACGGCTGGGACCCCAGGACCGCTGAGGTCATCGTCGGCACTTCCGCAGGGTCGATCACCGGCGCCCTGCTCCGCAGCGGCGTCCCCGCAAGTGAGCTCGCGGCGTGGACCGTGCGAGCACCGCTGACCGACGAGGGCCGCCTGCTCGAGGAGATGTTCGGCACCGAGCACCCCCACCTCGAGCCGTTCGAGCCGAAGGACCTGATCCGCAGGCTGCCGAGCGTGCCCCGGCCGGGCATGGTCCTGAACGCCCTGCGCCACCCCCTCAGGTTCCGGCCGTTGCGGGCGGCGCTGGCACTCCTCGCCCCCGGCCCGTTCGACATCGTCGAGCAGCTCGCCGCCCTGGGCAGCGCCGACACCTGGCCGTCCCAGGACCTGTGGATCAACACGGTGCGGCGCGAGGACGGCGAGCACGTCGTGTTCGGACGTGACGGCGCACCCGAGGCCCCGCTCCATCTCGCGGTCTCGGCCTCCTGCGCGGTCCCGGGCTACTTCGCGCCCGTGCGGATCGGCAAGAAGACGTACGTCGACGGCGGCGCCCACTCCCCGACCTGCGCCGACCTGCTGAGCGAGCGGGGGCTCGACCTGGTGATCGTGGTCTCGCCGATGTCCGGGCCGACGGAGCTCCCCCGCGACATCTACGGCGCCTCCCGCTGGCACTCGGCTCGCCTTGCGGCTCGCGAGATCAAGACGCTACGCAACAGCGGCACGGCCGTCGTGTGCTTCCGCCCCGGCGAGGCCGAGCAGGAGGCGATGGGCAACGACTTCCTGTCGGCCGACAGCGTGGACCAGATCGTGCAGGAGTCGTTCCTGGCTGCCGGCGCCTACGCAGCGACGTCGCCGCTGCTGCGCCAGATGCTCCGGCGCCCGGCGAGGGCCGGCTGAGCCTCGGCCAGGTCAGTGCTCCTGCAGGTGCCTGATCTCCTCGCTGATCTCGTCCTCGGTGAAGTCCTCGGCGAAGTAGACGTCGTAGCCGTTCATCACCACACCGATGCCCCATCCGACGATCGGGAAGACCGGCCAGAAGAAGCCGCCCGGAGTCGTCAACGCCCAGATCACGACGAGGAAGGCGTTCACGAGGAAGTAGACCAGGACGTGGGCGTGGAAGTCACGACGCTTCTTGAGGCGCTTGATCGCCCGCTCGCGCAGCTCGGAGTCTCGGGTTGTCTCGTTGTCGGTCATCTCTGACACCCCTTCTCGTTCCACGCTACGGAAACGGCTCTGTGCTGGTAGTGCCGTTGGACCCTGGGTCGCCCCGCCCTTCGGCTCGATCGGGACACATCCGGCGACCGAACGCCTGATTTCCACACACGCCGACGGGGCCCAACCCGCTCAGGGTCAGTAGCCCACAGGTCGTTTCGCTGTGTAGAGCCAGTCCTGGAACAGCTCGTCGAGGTTCTTCCCGGACACCCGCTCGGACAGCAGGACGAAGTCTGTCGTCGTGACGACTCCGTTGCGCATCAGCCGGGCCCAGTCGTGCAGGATCCGCGAGAACGCCTTGTCACCGACCCGGTCGCGCAACGCCTGAAGCGTCATGGCGCCGCGCAGGTAGGACGAGGTGCCGAACAGGTCGGCGGGGTCGGTGAGCGCCGCGGGTGCGGGTTTCCAGAAGGACGACTTGGCGCCGTACTTCTGGTAGGCGCGGCGGAAGGTCTTCTCCGGCGAGGTGCCTCCGTGGGCGCCGTCCCACATCCACTCGGCGTAGGTGGCGAAGCCCTCGTTTAGCCAGATGTCGCCCCAGTCGCGTGGTGTCACCGAGTCGCCGTACCACTGGTGTGCGAGCTCGTGCACGAGGTCAGGGGTCTTGACGTCACCGTCGAAGACCGGACGGTCCTGGGTCTCGAGTGCGTATCCCACGCCCAGCTTGTGAACCACGATGCCTGCGCTGTCCATCGGATAGGGACCGAAGCGGCGCTCCCCCCAGCGGACGATCTTCGGTAGCAGCCGGCGCGCCTTGCCCTGGGAGGGCAGCTGCCGCTCGACGAACGACCAGACCGGCAGCCTCTTGCCCGAGACGGTCCGCAGGCTCGACCGGAACACGTCGTAGTCACCGATGGACACCATGGCCAGGTAGCTGGCCATCGGCACCCGCTCGTGCCAGGTCCAGGTGGTGCGGCCGGCGTGGCGTGCGCGCTTGGCGAGCACCCCGTTGGCGGCGACCGCGAGCCTCGAAGGCGCTGTGACCCGGAACGTGTAGCGGGCCTTGTCACGCGGCGTGTTGTTGTTCGGGAACCACGTCATCGAACCCACGGGTTCGTTGAGCGCGGTTGCGCCGTCCGGGGTGGTGATCCAGCCCTCGTACGTGCCGTCGGGGTCCTTGTGCCGACGCGGGTGCCCGTCGTACACGACCGTCGTGGTGAACCGGCCGCTCACCGCGCGGGCCGGGGTGATCACCAGCTCGTGACCGTGCCGACGGTACGACGCGTTGCGGCCGTCGACAGCGACCTTCCGGACCCGGAGGCCCTCGAGGTCGAGCGAGAACGACGACAACGGGCCGGCGGCGCGGGCGACGACACGGGTCCTGGCCTCGAGTCGGTTGCGTTTCGGGAAGTAGTCCAGCGTCACGCCGTAGTGGACCGCCTGGTACCCGCCATTGCCGGCCGTCGGGAACAGCGAGTCACCGGACCTCGTCGACCCGGGATGGGGGGTCGGTTCCGCGGCTGTGACCGGTGGGCCGATCAGCCCGGCGGCGACTGCAGTGGCAGTGAAGACCGTGACGGCTGCGCGGACCGAGGCACGACGGGCGCGGCCTGATGCGATGGTCGATATCGACATGGGGACCCCCTGTTGACGGACCGTCCCACCATCTCACCGGCCGCAGCGGGCAGCTACCGGATTGGCGATCCCGCGCGACCGCGGGCCGAACCTAGCTCAGGACGACGCAGTTCTCGTTGTCCCGCGTGTCGGCGTCCGGGTCGTCGAACCAGCGCCCTTCCTCGCCCAGGTAGCGGAACCGGAACGCACCTCCGGGCTCCAGCGCCACGCGCACGCTTCGGGTGCCGTTGCTCCGTCGTACCAACGTGTGCACGCCCGGGGTCCAGTCGTTGAAGTCACCCACGACCGAGACCTTCCCTGCGGGTTCGTCCTGCGGCAGCACGAACGTGATACGCAGCTCGTCCGCCTTCAGCTCACGTCGAATCATCCAGTCCTCCTACAGCCACGCGCCCGCTCCACGTGAGCGCGAGATCGATCGAGGCAAGTTTCACCCGGAGCCGACGCCGGTCCGGGCAACGACGCGCCGCCTCAACGCGGAGGGGGGACACAGGTGTCGCCGTCCTGACCGGCCATCTCGTGCGACCTGACAAATGTCACGGCCAGGTCGTGACGAGCGGCTGAGGCATCAGAGTCGCCGTGCCACCACGCTGGACGCATGACGATGACTGAGTACGCACGCGGCGGTGCCCCTGCGACAAAGGCTGTGCCCGCCATAGCTCTTCGCAGCGTGACCAAGCACTTCGGCCAGGTCCGTGCGGTCCGCGGCATCGACCTCCACGTCCAGCAGGGCGAGGTCGTCGCCTTCCTCGGCCCCAACGGCGCCGGGAAGACCTCGACGATCGACATGGTCCTCGGGCTGTCCGCGCCCACCTCCGGAGAGGTGGTGGTTCTCGGCCTCGAACCCCATGCAGCCATCCGGAGGGGGCTGGTTGCCGCGGTCATGCAGACGGGGGGGCTGCTCAAGGACCTCACGGTCGTCGAGACGGTCAGGTACACCGCCAGCCTGTTCGCGCACAGCGAGTCCGTCGCCGACGTACTCCAGCGGGCGGGCATCGCCGAGATCGCGGACCGCAAGGTCGGGAAGTGCTCCGGGGGTGAGCAGCAGCGGCTGCGCTTCGCGATGGCCCTGCTGTCCGATCCCGCCCTCCTGCTGCTGGACGAGCCCACGACCGGTATGGACGTGGAGGGCCGCCGCGCCTTCTGGTCGGCCATCCACGAAGACGCGTCGCGAGGGCGCACGGTCCTGTTCGCCACGCACTACCTCGAGGAGGCAGACGCCTACGCCGACCGGATCATCCTGGTCAGCAAGGGGCTCGTCGTCGCCGACGGCACGGCGTCGGAGGTGAAGGGGCTGGCGTCAGGCCGGACCGTGCGGGCCACGTGGCGACCGACGGACGCGGCTCTTCAAGCAATCCCCGGGGCCGACTCGGTGGAGAGACGTGGCGACACGGTGCTCATCCACTCTCACGACACCGACGCGGTGGCCCGTCACCTGCTCCAACACACCGAGGCCCGCGACCTCGAGATCACAGCTCGCGGCCTCGAGGACGCCTTCCTCGCGCTGACCGGCGAGCCCGACCTGCAAGGAGACTCCCGATGACCACCCTCACGGAGCACCACGTCCGCCGTACTCCCCGGCTGGGTGGCTTCAACGCGACCATCCTGCGGCTGGAGCTGAGGAGGCTGCTGCGCAACCGGCGGACCGTCGTGTTCACGCTCGTGATGCCGGTCGTGTTCTTCCTGCTCTTCGGTCTCGACGCCGCGTACGCCGACCAGGACGCCGGGCATGGCAACGTGGCGGCCTACATCATGATCAGCATGGCGGTTTACGGAGCCATGGTCGCAACCACCGGAGCCGGCGCATCGGTGTCGCTGGAGCGCAGCCTCGGCTGGAGCCGCCAGCTGCGACTGACCCCGCTCGCGCCGGCGGCGTACGTCGCGGTCAAGCTCGTCATGGCGCTCGCCGTCGGCCTCGCGGCGATCGTCGCCGTCTACGCGGTGGGCGTGTTCACGCACAAGGCCGAGATGCCCGTCCACCTGTGGGTGGAGACCGCGCTGATCGCCTGGGCGGGATCTCTGGTGTTCGCGGCCTTCGGACTGTTCATGGGCTACGTCCTCCCCGGCGAGAACGTCATGCAGATCCTCGGCCCCGGCCTCGCGCTCCTCGCCTTCCTCGGCGGCCTCTTCGTTCCTCTGGACCAGGGATCGGTGATGGAGACCGTCGCAAGGTTCACCCCGATGTTCGGGCTGAACCAGCTCGTCCACGCCCCGCTGACCGGTGACGCCGTCCAGCCGACGTGGGTCCTGAATGTCGCGGCATGGCTGGTCGTGTTCACCGGCGGAGCGATCTGGCGGTTCCGCAAGGACACAGCGCGAGTGTGAGCCGGCACCAGCGAGGTTCCAATACCGTGAGCGACATGACCGAGTCAGGCGCCTGGACCTTCCGCGACGGGAGGGCCGGGCGTCTGGGCATCCTCTTCGCCGCGGTGTGGCTGGTCTTCCTCGCCGACCCGGTGCAGACGGCCTGGGACGAGCTGCCCGGACTGAGGGGTTGGCTGGGGCTCCTGTCGACCTTCGCCTTCGCGGCTGTGTACCTCGTCGTCTTCGCGTGGCTGCGCCGGCGGCGGATGCGGCTCCAGACCGAGGTGGAGCCGGCCCGGGCGGTCGCGGTGATCGGCACGCTGCTGGCGCTGATGCTGCTGATGTGCCTCGCGGTCGGGCAGCCGGGCACGGCAGCGGCGGTCTACCTGGCCGTGGTCGCGGTGATGTACCTGCCGACGCGCCAAGGAGTGGTCGTCGCGGTCACGCTCGCGGTCGGAGCGGAGGTGGCCGCAGCGCTCATCCCGGGGTGGGAGCGCGGGTTCGGGCTCTCGTTCGCGATCTGCACCGCTGCCTTCGCGATGTGGGGCGTCCAGCAGCTGATGCTCCGGAACGTGGACCTGATGAGGGCTCGGGAGGAGAACGCGCGCCTCGCCGTGGAGAAGGAGCGCAACCGGTTCGCCCGCGACCTCCACGACATCTTGGGCCACTCACTCACGGTGATCACCGTGAAGGCAGAGCTGGCCTCCCGGTTGTTCGACACGGACCGCGAGCGAGCCCGCGCCGAGCTCGCCGACCTGGAACGACTCAGCCGGGACGCGCTGGCCGACGTACGCCGTGCCGTCGAGGGCTACCGCGAGCTGACCCTCCCTGGCGAGCTTGCCCGGGCCCGCGCGGCTCTCGAGGCCGCCGACATCGAGGCCGATGTACCGAACTCCACCGACGAGGTGCCCAGTGAGCTGCGCGAGCTCTTCGCGTGGACGGTCCGTGAGGGGGTCACGAACGTGATCCGGCACAGCGGCGCCTCGTGCTGCATCGTTCGTCTAGGCCCCGACCGGGTGGAGGTCCGGGACGACGGTTCCGGGCACTCCGGTGGTGCCGGCCGCGGGCACGGTCTCGCCGGGCTGCGTGAGAGGGCTGCGGCGGTCAACGCGGTCGTGATGACCCGGCCCCTGGAGCCGCGGGGGTTCGAGCTGCAGGTGTGCGCACAGTGACCATCCGACTGATGCTGGCCGACGACCAGGCGCTCGTCCGCGGTGCCCTGGCCGCGCTGCTCGCTCTCGAGCCGGACCTGGAGGTGGTCGCCGAGGTCGGGCGAGGGGACGAGGTCGTTCCTGCCGCCGCGCAACATCGGCCGGACGTCGCGCTGATCGACGTAGAGATGCCTGGCATGGACGGGATCGAGGCGACGAGGGCGCTCAAGGCGGCGCTCCCGGGCACACGGGTCCTGATCGTGACCACCTTCGGGCGCCCGGGGTTCCTCCGCCGGGCGATGCAGGCGGGAGCGGAGGGGTTCGTCGTCAAGGACACTCCCGCCAGGCAGCTGGCCGACGCGGTACGACGGGTGAGCTCGGGGCTTCGGGTCGTCGACCCGGTGCTCGCCGCCGACAGCCTCGTCGCCGGGGAGTCGCCCCTCACCCCCCGCGAGACCGACGTGCTCCGGGCAGCCAGTGACGGGTCGTCGGTGGCGACCATCGCCGGGGCGCTCTTCCTCTCCGAGGGGACGGTGCGCAACCACCTCTCCTCGGCGATCGGCAAGACGGGAGCCGCGAACCGCGCCGAGGCGGTGCGGATCGCCGACACCAACGGGTGGCTGTAACACCTGCGGCCGACCGGCGGACGGCAGGCGCTAGGTTCCTCGGCATGCCCGAACCCACCTACCTGCAAGCCACCCGGGCGGCGTACGACACCGTCGCCGTCGACTACGCCGAGCTCCTCACGACGGAGCTGGCGGAGAAGCCACTGGACCGAGGCCTGCTGGCCACCTTCGCGGAGCTGGTGACCGCCGATGGTGCAGGTCCGGTGGGGGATCTCGGTTGCGGCCCCGGCCGCGTGACGACGCACCTGCACTCTCTCGGGTTGGACGTCTTCGGCATGGACCTGTCGCCGGCGATGGTCGAGGTTGCTCGTCGGACCTACCCGGGTCTGCAGTTCCACGAAGGCTCCCTGACCGCCCTCGACCTGGCGGACGGCTCTCTCGGCGGCATCCTCGGGTGGTACTCGATCATCCACACTCCCCCGGAGCTGCTGCCGGTGGTGTTCGCCGAGTTCCACCGTGTGCTCCGCCCGGGCGGTCACCTGCTGCTCGCCTTCCAGGTCGGTGACGGTCAGCGTGTCGAGCGGCAGGAGGCGTACGGCCACGCCGTGTCGCTCGTCAACTACCGTCTGTCCCCGGACCACGTGGTCGACCAGCTCGGCAAGGTTGGGCTCGCCGTGCACACGCGGGTGATCCGCGAGCCCGGCGCCGCTTTCGAGACGGTGCCCCAGGCGTACCTCATGGCACGCAAGCGCTGACCCGGCCTGGGTGGTCTCAAACGTCTGGCGCGGTCGAGCGACGGCGTACCGACTGACACTCGTGTTTGGATGTACACGTGACTGACGACGAGGCAGCCGCCCAGCTGCAGCGACTCCGCGCGAGCATCGACAACCTCGATGCGGCGTTGGTCCATCTGCTCGCCGAGCGGTTCAAGTGCACGCAGGAGGTCGGCGAGCTGAAGGCGCGTTCCGGGATGCCGCCGGCCGACCCCGCCCGCGAGGCGTACCAGATCGAGCGGCTCCGCGGCCTCGCGAAGAGCTCCGGGCTGGATCCGCAGTTCGCGGAGAAGTTCCTCAACCTGATCATCGACGAGGTGATCAGGAACCACGAGTCGATCGGCCGCTCGATGGAGTAGCGGCCCGTCCGGGGAGCTTCAGCCGACGACGAGCTTCGCGCAGTAGTCGGGGACGTACGTCGCCTGCTCCCGCGGAGGTCGCTCGTAGCCCTTCGGCCTCGGCCGCGGCGGCAGCTCCAAGGCCGGAGGGGGTACGTCGACGTACGGGATGGTCGACAGCAGGTGCGCCATCATGTTCAGCCGCGCCCGCTTCTTCACGTCGCTCTCCACGACGTACCACGGCGCCTCCGGGATGTCGGTGTGCACCATCATCTCGTCCTTGGCGCGGGAGTAGTCCTCCCAGCGGGTGATCGACTCGAGGTCCATCGGTGACAGCTTCCAGTGCCGCATCGGGTCCTCGATGCGGGACTTGAAGCGCCGCTGCTGCTCCTGGTCGCTCACGGAGAACCAGTACTTCCGCAGCAGGATCCCGTCCTCGACGAGCAGCCTCTCGAAGATCGGGCACTGGTGGAGGAAGCGGCGGTACTCCGTCGGGGTGCAGAAGTCCATCACCTTCTCGACCCCGGCCCGGTTGTACCAGGACCGGTCGAACAGCACGATCTCTCCGGCACTGGGCAGCTGCTCGATGTAGCGCTGGAAGTACCACTGCCCCTTCTCCCGCTCGGTCGGCGCCGGCAACGCGACGATGCGGGCCACACGAGGGCTGAGGTACTGCGTGACCCGCTTGATGGTGCCGCCCTTGCCGGCGGCGTCCCGGCCCTCGAAGATCACGACGATGCGCTGCTTGTGGGTCTTGACCCACTCCTGGACCTTGACCAGCTCGGCCTGCATCCGGAACAGCTCCGCGTCGTACACCGCCGACGGGACCTGTTGCTCGGCTCGCTCGCTCTGGGCGCCTTGGTGCTTGGCCATGTGCAACAGCCTAGAACTTGGAGGGCGCGTGCCGCGGCGGCTTGTCGTCTGCCCTGAGGATGCGGCTCCGCGTGGGCCAGGCAGATCGGGGACTGCCGCAACCTCCGCCTGAGCCGGCATGGAAGACGGCCCGGTGAGTACGGGGGATAACTCGCCGGGCCGTCGCCGGAAACCATACGACAGGGGGTATGACTTCTCCGAGCCACTGTGACGACCGTCACGCACTTTCCCCGGCCGGCGATCTGCCGCGCACCGCCCAGGCCCGAGCGGTGAGCCGGATGGCCCCATCGGCGTCGGGTTGCAGGCGGGCTCGGAGCAGGTCGCGCAGCGCGTGACGCCGCTCGTCCGTCAACGACATGACGTACCCGGGCGCCGGGCCCTGGCCCCCGAGGAACGGGTGCCAGTAGTCGTCGAAGGACGCGAAGGTCGTCGGTACGTCGATCGCCCGGACCGAGACCTCGTCGAGCCCGCCACCGGTCCACAGCTCGCGCAGGGCGTCCGGCCGGCACAGCGGGAAGCGCTTGCCCTCGTCGAGGTCCCGCGCGGAAGGGTCGAGGTCCGCCGCGGCGTCCCAGAAGTGCCGCATCATCGACATGCCCTCGGCGTAGTCCCAGACATAGGCAGCAACCACCCCACCCGGCTTGGCGACCCGAGTCTGCTCCGCGACTGCGGCAGCTGGGTCCGGGACGAAGTTGAGCACCAGACCGCTCACGACGACGTCGAAGAGGCGGTCGGCGGACGGCAGGGCCCGCGCGTCGCCGACGCTGAAGATCGCGCGTGCGTCACTGGTCCGATCCTGCGCGGTGGCGAGGAACCCTGCCGACGGGTCCACGCCGACCACCTGGGCCGGGTCGGCCTCCGCGAGCACGGCCTCCGTCAATGCGCCGGTCCCGCACCCGACGTCCAGCCACCTCTGTCCAAGCGGGAGACCCAGCCAGCGCAGGAACGCGACACCGACCCGGCGGCTCCACCGCCCGACGTACTCCTCGTAGGCGTCACCCACGACCCAGGCGTCGTGCACCACGTAACGAGGCTAGGCCGCCTCACCCCCCGCGTGCCGCGACGGCGGCCATCACGCCGACGGGCCGCCGACACCCTGTCTAGATCGCCTTGGCCAGAGGGGATTGCTGAGTAATGGTGATTACATGATTACAACTGAGGATCAGGAGCGGATCCGGGGCTGGTTCACCGGACGACTCCCGGAGGAGTGGCAGGAGTCCGCGCCGCGGATCGACGTGGACCGCGAGGAGATCACGGTGATGCTGAACCTCCCCGACGTACGGCTCGCAGACGACGTCGGAGAGGCCGAGGCCGCAGAGGCAAGGGCCGGCAGGATCAAGGCCTTCCGCGAGGAGACGCGCGAGCACCGGATCGGCATCGCGCGGGAGGCGGAGCACCGGTTCGACCGGAAGGTCTCGTGGGGCGTCGTCGTCGGCGACCGGGAACAGCTGTTCACCCATATCGCGGTGCCGGTGATGACCCGCCTCAAGCAACCGCAGCGGCACGTCCTCGACACCCTGATCGAGGCCGGCGTGGCCCGCTCGCGGTCCGAGGCACTTGCCTGGTGCGTGCGACTCGTGGAGGAGCACACCGAAAGCTGGTTGACCGAGCTCCGCGAAGCCATGTCGCACGTCGCCGACGTACGCAAGAAGGGCCCGGCCGCCTGAGGCCCGGCGCACCTGGTCATCCGGGTTCCCGGCCGGTCGGTCGGCCTACTCGCAGGCGACCCCGTCCCCGTCGCCGTCCAGGCCGGTGCTGTAGCCGGGGTCGCCACGGCGCACCGGCGCGGCGCCGGCCGCACGGGCCTCGTCACAGTTCCCATACGCACCGGCCCCACCGGACTCCGGCGTCGGTGAGCCACTCGGGTCCGAGAGCCTCAGTGGCGCGACCACCGGCGCTCCGGAGTCGGGGACCTGTGGCTCGTCGGGACAGGCGGCGAGGACGCGCGCCATCGCATCCCTCTCCGGTGCGGTGACCCAGAGCCGGTACTTCGCCTTCACGCCTATCTGGCGAGCCACGTAGTCGCACCTGTATGCCTTGTTCTTCGGCAGCCACGTCGCGGAGTCGCCGTCGCCCTTCTGCCGGTTCGCCGAGGCGTCGACAGCGAGCAGGTTCATCGGGTCGTTGGCGAACGCCGCTCGCTTCCGGATCTCCCACTGAAAGGCGCCGGTGACCCAGGCGTTGCCCAACGCCACGACGTGGTCGATGTCGACCAGGTCCCCGTCGCCCCTCACGAACGCGATGCGTTGGTTCGTGTAGGGGTCGGCCAGGGTCCCGGACAGCACCACGCAGCCGTGGGTGTCCGGGTCGTAGACCCGCTGCATCAGGTCGCGGGTGAGGATGTCGTTGCGGGTGTCGCAGCCGTTGCGGTCGGCATCCAGCCAGGCGGCGCCGAACCGGTCCCGGTCGTAGCCGGTCAACGGCGCCCGACCCTTCACCTCGAGCGTGGCCAGCTGACTGAGCGCTGTACCGCCCGGGGACGGTGAGGAGGCCGGGGGCGACGAAGGCGACGACCGCGAGACGCGGGCCGACCCCTGTCTCTCGTCGGCCCTGTGCTCGGGTGCGGCTTGGACCGCGCACGCGGCAAGCGTGACTGCCACCGCCGGCCCTAGAAGCAGCCGAAGCCATCGCAATGCAGTCACGACCGCCTAGCCTGCCGCACGGATGCCTCGAAGGTGACGACGCCCAGGACGCGAGGCGTGTCGGCGCCATCGGTAGGCGTGGCAGAGGTCCAACGCCTCTGGGATCCGGCGAGGTTCAGCTCTAGACCTGGACTCATGAGGACCGTTGAGCGCGGCCAGAAGCCGGCCTCGAGGCTGCCCACCAGGGATCGGTTGCTTCCACTTTGGATCGCTGCGGCGATGGTGGCCGGGCTGCTGCTCGGTCGCTTCGTCCCGGCTCTCAACGACGCCCTGGACGCGGTCAAGGTAGGGCAGACGTCCCTGCCGATCGCCCTCGGGCTGCTCCTGATGATGTACCCGGTGCTCGCCAAGGTCCGCTACCGCGAGGCCACCCGGATCACCGCCGACCGGCGGATGATGACGGCGTCACTGATCCTGAACTGGGTCGTGGGACCAGCGGTGATGTTCACGCTGGCCTGGCTGCTGCTGGCCGACCAGCCGGAGTACCGGACCGGGGTCATCCTCGTCGGCCTGGCTCGGTGTATCGCCATGGTGCTGATCTGGAACGACCTGGCCTGCGGTGACCGCGAGATGGCCGCCGTCCTCGTCGCGCTGAACGCCGTCTTCCAGGTGCTCGCGTACGCCGCCCTCGCGGTGTTCTACCTCGACATCCTGCCGGGGTGGCTCGGACTGGACACCCAGACGATCGCCGTCTCGATGGGCGACATCGGCAAGACGGTGCTGATCTTCCTGGGGATTCCTCTCGTCGCAGGTTTCCTCACCCGGACTCTGGGCGAGAGAGCCCACGGCCGGGAGTGGTACGAGGAGCGGTTCGTGCCCAGGATCTCCCCGATCGCCCTCTACGGCCTGCTCTTCACCGTGGTCGTGCTGTTCGCCCTGCAGGGCGAGACCATCACCTCCGAGCCGTTCACCGTCGCGCGGATCGCGCTTCCGCTGCTGCTGTACTTCCTCGTGATGTGGTTCGGAGGCTTCGGTATCTCGCGGGCGCTCAAGCTCACCTACCCGCGCACCTCGGCGCTGGCGTTCTCCGCGGCGAGCAACGACTTCGAGCTGGCGATCGCGGTCGCGATCGGGGTCTTCGGGGTGACCAGCGGCCAGGCCCTCGCCGGCGTCGTCGGGCCGCTGATCGAGGTGCCGGTCCTGGTGGGCCTCGTCTACGTCGCCCTGTGGCTCCGCGGCCGCCTGGCCTGGCCGGAGCCGGCGGGAGCCGTCAGGCCAGGGGCTTCCGGGCGCGGATGATGGCGCCGTGCATGCCCGGGGCGGCTTCGTGGGTGAACGTGACCTCGGCGTCGACGAACCCCACGGCCGTCAGCCCGCCGACGTACTCCTGGCGGGACAGGGCCCCGGCGATGCAGCCGACGAAGGAGCCGCGCTCCGCGCGATCGGCGGGACTCAGCTGGTCCTCGGCGACGACGTCGGAGATACCGATGCGGCCACCCGGCACGAGGACCCGGAACATCTCGGAGAGCACGGCCGGCTTGTCGGTCGACAGGTTGATCACGCAGTTGGAGATGACCACGTCGACCGCCGCGTCCGGCAGCGGGATGTCCTCGATCACGCCCTTGATGAACTCCACGTTGCCGACGCCGGCCTTCGCGGCGTTCGCACGGGCGAGCTCCAGCATCTCGTCGGTCATGTCGACGCCGTAGGCGTAGCCGGTCTCTCCGACCCGCCGGGCTGAGAGCAGTACGTCGATCCCACCCCCCGACCCAAGGTCGAGAACCTTCTCGCCTTCCCGCAGCTCGGCCACCATCATCGGGTTGCCGCAGCCCAGACTGGCCGCGACTGCCTCGACAGGCAGCTCGCCCTGCTCCAGGGCGGAGTACAGGCCGGCTCCGAAGGCCGGACCGACCTCCGCGGTGTCGGAACAACAGGAGGCGACCGCCTCATCGACCCCGGAGGAGGGGGCGCAGCACTCGTCGCTGTCCACGACCTCCAGAGCCGTGCGTCCGGTGGCTCCGGCAACGGCGGCGGCCGCCGCGGCGTACCTGGCCCGCACCTCTTCGCGAGTCTCCACGTCACCCATGACCCGACCTCCACATTGATGCTGATCTATGCTGAGGTCGAGTCTACCTCGCCGGTCAGGCGGTCCGACGTACGCGCTGGGCGGCTTCCCAGGTCTCGAATCGGCCGACCGGACTGGCCAGGAAGTCAGCGATCCTCGACTCGAGCTGTGCGATCTCGTCTCGCATCGCGAAGGCCTTGTACTCCGCGAGTCGTTCGGGGTCGCACTGGTGCGCGGCCTCACCCGAGCGTTCGACGCTGGCGCCGCACTCCGAGCAAGGCATGTAACGGGACGAGAACACTGTTGACACCTTTTTCCTGAAGCCCGATCTCGCAGACAGGGTCAGTCTTCCCAGCCGTGGAATGACCAAAACGGGGTGTGGTGGCGGTGTGTGCGCGGTCGGAGACTTGAAGACGGGAGCAGGTGCCCTCAGAGCGGAGGCTCTCATGGCAGACAACGAAACTCTCATACGCAAGTTGTTCGACGCTTACAACAGCCGCAACCTAGATGCCGTCGCGGGTGACATCGCGCCTGACTGCAGCATCGTCGACATGGGGAGCGGAAGGACTCTCCAGGGTCCGGACGGCTTCGTCGCCTTCACCAAGGCGCTGTTCGACGCGATGCCGGACGCCCAGTTCACCCTCGACCACCTCATGACGCAAGGCGACACCGTGGTGGTCGAGTACACCGGACGCGGCACCAACACCGGAGACCTCGTCCTCCCGGCCGGCACCGTGCCGGCGACAGGGCGCTCGATCACCGTGCACACCTGTGAGATCGACGAGATCAAGAACGGCAAGATCCAGTCGGCTCGCGTCTACGTCGACTCCGGCGCCATCATGGCTCAGCTCGGCGTCATCGAGCGGCTGGGCCTGAGCCTGTAGCAAGGCTGGCTGCACCTGTTTTCGAACGTACCGACAACGCCGGCGCCTGCTCCCCACGACCCCCGGACCGACTCCAGACTCGCGACATCTCCCGGTCCGACCGAGGTCGCTCGGTCGCGAAGCGGCTCAGCGACCGTGGTCGCTCGGTCGCGAAGCGGCTCACCTGACCGAACGTAGGGCCCGCGTTGCGGCGGCCAGCCCCTCGACTCGCGCCCAGTCGCCGTCCGCGAGCGCACCGGCCGGCGTGAGCCAGGATCCGCCGACGCATCCGACGTTGGGTAATGCGAGGTAGTCGCCGGCGTTGGCCGCGCAGACCCCGCCGGTGGGGCAGAACCTGGCCTGCGGCACAGGAGACGCCACGGCCTTGAGGAACGCCGTGCCTCCCGAGGCCTCGGCAGGGAACAGCTTGAGCTCCGAGTAGCCACGCTCGAGCAGGGCGAGCACCTCGGACACGGTGGCGGCCCCGGGAAGATGCGGCAGACCGGTCTCGTCCATCGCATCGAGGAGCCGCGGGGTGCTGCCGGGAGAGACCAGGAACCTGGCCCCGGCAGCGGCGGCCCGCTTCGCCTGGTCCGGTTCGATGATGGTGCCGGCGCCGACGACGATCTCCGGCACCTCGTCGGCGATGCGGCGGATTGCGTCGAGCGCGACCGGGGTGCGGAGGGTGAGCTCGATGACCGGCACGCCACCGGCGACCAGGGCGCGCGCGGCCGGGACGGCGTGGTCGAGGTCGTCGACCACGACGACCGGGATGACCGGGACCAGGTCGAGCAGGGACTTGTTCACGGGATGCTCCATGGGTTCGGGTGAGCCGGGGTCAGGGTCAGACGAGGGCGGACGGGAAGACGCTCGCGCCCTGGTCGGCAGGACCGACCGCCGAGCGGAAGCTGGCGAACAGGTCACGGCCGGTGCCGACCCAGTCCGCGTCGGAGGCCGCAGCGCCGGTGACCTCGCGGGCAGCGAGCTCCTCGTCGCTCACCCGGAGCTCCAGGTGGCCGCTCGCCGCGTCGACGGTGACCAGGTCGCCGTCGCGCACCTTGGCGATCGGCCCGCCGGCCGCAGCCTCCGGGGTGAGGTGGATGGCGGCGGGGACCTTGCCGGAGGCCCCCGACATCCGGCCGTCGGTGACCAGCGCCACCTTGTGGCCGCGGTCCTGGAGTACGCCGAGCGCCGGGGTGAGCTTGTGCAGCTCAGGCATGCCGTTCGCAGCAGGGCCTTGGTAGCGGAGCACCGCGACGAGGTCACCGTCGAGCTCACCGTCGGCGAACGCCGTCAGGAAGTCGGCCTGGTCGTCGAAGACGCGTGCGGGTGCGGACACGATGCGGTGCTCGGGCGCGACGGCGGAGACCTTGATGACGCTGCGGCCCAGGTTGCCCTCGAGCATGCGCAGACCGCCATCCTTGGCGAACGGATCGTCGACGCCACGAAGCACCGAGGTGTCGTGGCTGGCCTTCGGGCCCTCTGCCCACACCACGCGGTCGCCGTCGAGCTTCGCCTCGGCGGTGTAGCGCCACAGGCCCCCGCCTGCAACGGTGCGCACGTCCTCGTGGAGCAGGCCGGCCTCGAGCAGCGAGTGGACCGCGAACGCGAGACCGCCCGCGGCGTGGAAGTGGTTCACGTCGGCAGTGCCGTTGGGGTAGATCCGGGCCATCGACGGCACCACGGTCGAGAGGTCGGCGAGGTCGTCCCAGGTCAGCGTGATGCCCGCAGCCCGGGCGATGGCGACGAGGTGCATGGTGTGGTTGGTCGATCCGCCCGTCGCGAGCAAGGCCACCGAGCCGTTGACGATCGCCTTCTCGTCGACGACCTCCCCCACCGGTGTGAACTCGTCGCCGAGCGCGGTCAGAGCGGTGACCCGCTCTCCGGCCGCGGCGGTGAGGGCGTCACGCAGCGGGGTGCCCGGGTTGACGAAGCTCGAGCCCGGCAGATGGAGACCCATGACCTCCATCAGCAGCTGGTTGGAGTTGGCGGTGCCGAAGAAGGTGCAGGTGCCCTCGGAGTGGTAGGAGGCCGCCTCGGCGTCGAGGAGCTCGTCACGACCCACCTTGCCCTCGGCGTACAGCTGCCGCACCCTCGCCTTCTCGCCGTTCGGCAGACCCGAGGTCATCGGCCCGGCGGGCACGAACACCGTGGGCAGGTGGCCGAACGACAGGGCGCCGATGAGCATGCCGGGCACTATCTTGTCGCAGACCCCGAGCATCAGCGCTCCGTCGAACATGTCGTGCGACAACGCGATCGCGGTGGACATGGCGATCACGTCGCGGCTGAACAGCGACAGCTGCATGCCGTCGCGGCCCTGGGTGATCCCGTCGCACATCGCGGGCACGCCGCCGGCGAACTGCGCGATGCCTCCGGCACGGATGACGGCCTGCTTCAGCCGGGCCGGGAAGGTCTCGAACGGCTTGTGCGCCGAGAGCATGTCGTTGTAGGCGGAGACGATCGCCACGTTGGGCTTGACGCTCCCCCGCAGCTTCTCCTTGTCCCGGGCGCCGGCTCCGGCGAAGCCATGCGCGAGGTTCGCGCAGGCGAGCCGGGTGCGGGCCGGACCGCGCTCGGCTGCGGCGCTGATGCGGTCGAGGTAGGCCGTGCGCTCGGCGCGGCTGCGCTCGACGATGCGGTCGGTGACCTCGGCGATCACCGGGTGGACGTTGCGGTAGGCGTTCTTGGGGGTCATCAGATGCCGCTTTCGTGCCAGGCGCGTCCGTCGCGCTCGATCAACGTGGTCGCAGCGCTGGGACCACTCGTACCTGCCGGGTAGGGGCGCGGGCCGTGGTCGGCGTGCGACCAGGCCTCGAGGATCGGCTCGACCCATCCCCAGGCGGCCTCGACCTCGTCACGGCGCATGAACAGCGTCGGGTTGCCGCGCACGACGTCCATGAGCAGCCGCTCATAGGCGTCGGGCGACCGCCGCCGGAAGGTCTGGGCGTAGTTGAGGTTCAGTGAGACCGGACGGAGCCGGATGCCACCTGGGCCGGGCTCCTTCGCGGTCATGTGCAGCCGCATCCCCTCGTCGGGCTGGAGCCGGATCACCAGGCGGTTCGGCTCGCTGGTGCCCTCGCTGTTCGGGAACATCGGGTGCGGCACCGGCTTGAACTGCACCACGATCTCCGAGCAGCGGCGGTCCATCCGCTTGCCGGTGCGCAGGTAGAACGGGACGCCCGCCCAGCGCCAGTTCTGCACCTCCGCCTTGATCGCGACGAAGGTCTCGGTGCGGCTGGAGGTGCGCTCGGAGTCGTCGGCGTACGACGGGACGGCCGCCCCGTCCACCAGGCCCGCGGCGTACTGACCCGCGACGGTCAGACGGCCCACGTCCTCACGGCTCATCGGGCGCAGCGCCTGGAGCACCTTGAGCTTCTCGTCACGCACGGTCTCACGGTCGACGTACGTCGGCGGCTCCATCGCCACCAGGCAGAGGAGCTGCAGGAGATGGTTCTGCACCATGTCCCGCAGCGCACCCGAGCCGTCGTAGTAGTCGCCGCGGGTCCCGACACCCAGCGACTCGGCGACCGTGATCTGCACGTGGTCGATCGACGTGGCGTTCCACAGCGGCTCGAGGAAGGTGTTGGCGAAGCGCGTGACCAGGAGGTTCTGGACGCTCTCCTTCCCGAGGTAGTGGTCGATCCGGAAGATCTGGTACTCGTCGAAGACGGCGCCGACGGCGTCGTTGATCTCGCGGGCGGAGGCCAGGTCGTGGCCGATCGGCTTCTCGAGCACCACGCGCGACTGCTCGGTGACGAGGCCCTGCTCCGCGAGGCTGTGACTGATCGGGCCGAAGAGCCTCGGAGCGCAGGCCAGGTAGAAGACACGGACCCGGTCAGGGCCGCCGGACCCCAGGCGCTCGGTGAGCTCGGGCCACGCCGCCTCGTCCTCGATGTCCACGCTGGCGTGCCGCAGGCGACCGATGAAACGCTCCAGCGTCGGCTCGTCCAGCTCCCCGGCGGGGACGAACCGGCCGAGCTCGCCGCGGACCTTGTCGCGGTAGCCATGGTCGTCGAGACCGGCCCGGGACACCGCCAGTACCGCGGTGCTCGGGTCCAGCTGACCGTCGCGGTCGCGGAGGTACAGGGCCGGGAGAAGCTTTCGGACGGCGAGATCGCCTGTGCCGCCGAACACGACGAAGTCACAGGGGGAAAGAACAGGGGAAGGGGACATGGGGTCTCCTGACGGATGCGGATTGCGCGTCAGGGCGCCACACTACGGAGACTTAGGAGTGCGTGCAATACATACTTAGGTCTTTATGAAAACAAAGTTTCAGAGCTGCCTGACCCAGGCGTGCAGTGCGTCGGTTGACGTCGTTGGTTGAATGGCGGCGTGCCCGCGCCGTACGCGACCCCCGTCCCGCCCGCAACCGCGGGCGACGTCCTCGCGCTGATTCGCGACCGGCGCGCCTCGACCCGAAGCGAAGTTGGTCGCCTGACAGGCCTCTCCCGCACCGCGGTAGCCGCCCGGGTCGGCAGCCTTCTGGCCGCGGGGTTGGTCGTGGAAGGCGAGGAAGGGCCTTCGAGCGGAGGCCGACCTCCCATGAGGCTGAGGTTCAACAACGATGCCGGGGTCGTGCTGGCTGCCGCCATCGGCCGCACTCGGACCCAGCTCGCCGTCTGCGACCTCTCCGGTCGGGACCTCGTGACCGTCTGGGCCGAGCAGGAGACCGGCATCGGGCCCGCGGAGCTGATGCCGCGAGTCGCCGACCAGCTGCGACGCCTCCTCGAGAAGGCTGAGCGGTCACCGGATGACGTGCGCGCCTTCGGGTTGAGCATCCCCGGCACGGTGGACGTGGAGACCGGTCGCAGCGTGGCCTCACCGGTCATGCCCGGGTGGGACGGCGTCGACCTCACCCCGGCGCTGCACCAGCTGACCGAGGCACCCGTCTACGTCGAGAACGACGTCAACGCCATGGCGTTGTCCGAGCGCCACGGACATCTCGAGGAGTTCAACGACCTGCTGATGGTGAAGGCCTCGACCGGTCTCGGCGCCGGCATCATCACGGGCGGGCGGTTGCTCAGGGGCGCCGTCGGCGCGGCGGGCGAGATCGGGCACACCAAGACCCCGTCCGCACAGGGACGGACCTGTCGCTGCGGTGACACGGGCTGCGTCGAGGCCGTCGCCGGTGGGTGGGCCCTGGTGCAGGAGTTGCGCGGCCGTGGACGGGACGTCGAGCACGTTCGAGCGCTCGTCGGCCTGGCGATCGACGGGGACCCGGAGGCCCGACACCTGGTCCGCGAGAGCGGCCGACGCTTCGGCGAGGTGCTCGGCGGCGCCGTCAACCTGCTGAACCCCGAGGCGATCGTGGTGGGCGGTGACATGGCCGCGGCCTACGACATCTTCGTCGCAGGCCTGCGCGAGACCGTCTACGCCAATGCGACCGCGCTCGCCACCCGGGAGCTGCAGATCCTGCCTGCCACCCACGGTCAGCGGGCCGGCGTGGTCGGGTGCGCCTCCCTCGCGCTCGAGCAGGTGCTCAGCCCCGCTGCCGTGGACCGCGCAGTCCACGGCTGACGCGGCCACCCGCCGAGGCGGTCACCCTTCGCCTGAGGAAGGCCCGCCCGACTCTGTGGGACAGATCCATGGACCTTGGGATGCGGCGAGTGTGAGGCCTTATGCTCCGGCAATGGAGCCGGGAAACGCCGAACGAACTGTCGCAAGCGTGCTGGAGGCTGCGGAGGCCGCCTCACCGGTCGAGGCTGTCGAGGCGGTCACCCGCGAGCTCGGCCAGGCGCTCAACGCAACGGCGGTGTCCTTCCTGATCGCCGACCTCTCGGGGCGGGCCCTGGTCCGGCTCGCCCACGTACCGCTGCGGACCGCCGAGGTCGCGCAGGGTGAACGGAGGGACGCCGAGGAGTCGGCGACCGTGATGCCCTTCGACGGCGGCCCGGCAGAGCAGGCGCTGCGCACCCAGAGCGTGCAGGTTCTCGAGCCCGGACGACGGCTCGCGGCATCCGGACGACCTTCCGACCGGTGGCGGGTGCTTGCCCCGGTGACCGAGCGGGGCGAGGTCATCGGTCTCCTGGAGCTGTTGCTCCCCGACGAGCCCGATGGCCAGACGGTGACTGACATCGCCCAGCTCGCCCATGCTCTGGCATTCGTGGTGATCGCCAACCGACGCCACACCGATCTCTACGAGTGGGGACAGCGCACCCGGCCGCTGAGCCTGTCGGCGGAGATCCAACACCGGCTTCTTGCCGGACCGCAGACCTGTGAGGCCGGGGCCTTCACTCTCGCAGGCTGGCTGGAGCCGGCAGCGACCATCGCCGGCGATACCTTCGACTTCAGCCTGGCACGTGATGCGCTACACCTCTCCATCACCGATGCGATGGGTCACGGGGTGGCAGCCGCGCTGAACGCCACCCTGTGCGTGGGAAGCCTGCGGAACACTCGCAACGAGGGAATGCCGCTGCTCGAACAGGTCACCTCAGCGAACCGGACCCTCGCCGAGTATGCGGCGGACAGCATGCTCGAGGACTTCGTCACGGGACTGGTCGGCCGCGTCGACCTGCGCACCGGCTCGATGGAGCTGGTCAATGCCGGGCACGTGGCTCCCTACCTCGCGCGAGGCTCCGACGTCACCGCCATCGAGCTGCCCGTGGATCTTCCGCTTGGGTTGTTCCCGGACGCCGTCTATCGCGGTAGCGACGTCATTCTGGACCCCGGTGACCGGTTCGTCTTCGTGACGGACGGCATGCTCGAGCGCCATGCCGCCGGCCTCGACCTCCCGCAGGCGATCAAGGAGACCCGCGAGCTTCACCCGAGAGAGGCGGTTCGAGCACTCGCTGACCGCGTGCTCGAGGCGACTGGCCGAGTCCTGAGCGACGACGCCACCGTCTTGTGCCTGGACTGGCACGGCGGTCACGGCAGCGAGCGCCAGAGCGTCCACGGAGCCGATCCCGCGCGCGCCAGCGATCCTCTCCCGTGAGCCGGGAGCTACGCAGTCCAACTGGCGCGAAGCGCTGCAGGCAGCGCGGACATCTACGGCCGAGATCCTCGCGGTGACGGCGGCCTCGTAGCCCGGATGGAGGAGCCCGCCCGAGCGGTTACGTCGGCACGGTGTCGGTGTCACCATGTCGTCGATCGCAGCCCCACGCGGCTCGGAGGTCTTCATGCGTCGTCTCGCGTTCGTTGGTTCATCGATGCTGATGCTGATGGTGCTTCCGCTGTCGACGGCGGTGGGTGGCGTCTCGGCGCGCCCGGCCGAGGATCACACCAGCGTGCAAACCGTCGCTCGAGGCCTCGACAACCCTCGCGGCCTCGCCGTACTTCCCGACGGCCGGCTCTTCGTCGCAGAGGCGGGGCACGCCGGTGGTCTCTGTCTCGGCCCCGGGGAGTGCGTGGGGCTCAACGGCAGGCTGACCGCCATCGACCCGCACACCGGCCACCACCGCACGCTCGCGCACGCGCTGCCGTCTTTTGGCGGCCCGTTCGGGGCCTTCGGACTCGGCGGCGTCGTGCTGCGAGGGGACCGCCTCTCCTTCGTCACCGGCCTCAACCCGCAGGCGTTCGGGAAGCCGGCTGCCACCTGCAAGGGCCAGCGGCACTTCGCTCGTTGCCTCAGGACGATCAGGACGGTCACGGCCGGCAGCGGGCTGCTCAGCCGGCTCAACTCAGTGAGCCGGGACAAGGGATGGCGCAAGCTGGCCGCCGTAGGAAGGTTCGACTTCAACTACGCGGCCCGTCACCCCGACCCGGGCAATCCGGAGTACGCGCCCGGCGACGCCAACCCGTTCGGTGTGACGGCTGGCCCCGGCGGCGGATACTACGTGGTCGATGCCGCCTCCAACACGCTCGACTTCGTGACGAAGCGAGGGCACGTGGCCGTTCTCGCCTTCGTGCCCGACCCCCCGAAGCACAAGCCGATCTACGACGCGGCACCCACCTGCGCGGCGAGGACGCCGAACGGCGACGTCTACATCGGCACGGAGTCCAGCTCGCTGTGGCGCTGGGACGGGAGCCACCTGAAGAAGGTGCTCGAGGGCGGAAAGGTCGGCCAGGTCGTCGGGTGCGTAGCCGACCGGCACGGGAACCTCTACCTCGCGAACCTCGCTGCCCGCATCCGCGGCAGCTTCCCGAACTTCAACGAGAAACCCTTCGACGGCGCCATCGTCAAGGTCACGCCTGGTCTCGAGACGTCCTACCTTCTCAGCGGCCTGAACCTGCCAGCCGGGCTTGCCCTGGGGCCCGGCCAGCGGGACTTGTATGTCGCGACCAACGGCCTCTGCCCGAAGGACCTGTCGCTCCTCAACCGAAGCAACTCACCGCGCGGAGCCTGCCCCGGACCGGGAAAGGTGATCAGGATCCGCCTCGACCAATGACGGGTTCAAGGGACTTAGGCCCTGTCTGCAGCCACCACGGCCGATGAGACTGGCCGAGGAGACCGAAGGTGGTTCGTCCCGGACCGGAGCAGCCGGCGGGGGCACCTGACGGAGGAGGGTTCCGCATGAAGGCGCTTGTCTACCACGGCCCGGGCAAGAAGGCCTGGGAGGACGTTCCCGACCCAGAGATCATCCAGCCGACAGACGTCATCGTCCGGGTGGACACCACGACGATCTGCGGCACCGACCTGCACATCCTGAAGGGCGACGTGCCCGCGGTCACCGAGGGGCGCATCCTCGGGCACGAGGGCGTCGGCACCGTGACCGAGGTCGGCTCCGCCGTCTCGACGCTGGACGTCGGCGACCGGGTGATCATCTCCTGCATCAGCGCCTGTGGCACGTGCTCGTACTGCCACCAGGGTCTCTACGCACACTGCCTGGCCGACGAGGGTGCGAGCGGCATCGGCTGGATCTTCGGCCATCTCATCGACGGGACCCAGGCTGAGCTCGTTCGGGTGCCGTTCGCGGACAACTCGCTGTACAAGATCCCGGAGGGGGTCAGCGACGAAGCAGCGGTCATGCTGTCCGACATCCTTCCCACCGGCTTCGAGATCGGCGTCCGCTACGGCCGCGTGAAGCCGGGCGACGTCGTCGCGGTGGTCGGGGCCGGCCCGGTCGGGCTCGCCGCGATCATGACCTCGAGCCTGTACGGCGCGGCGCGGATCATCGCCTTGGACCTCGACGACAACCGGCTGGAGCAGGCCAAGGGTTTCGGGGCCTCGGACGCGGTCAACAGCGGCGCGGGAGACTGGGTCGACCGGGTGAAGGCGATGACCGACGGACTAGGCGTCGACGTGGCGATCGAGGCGGTCGGCATCCCGGCGACCTTCGACGCCTGCACCAGGATCGTCCGTCCCGGCGGCTCGATCGCCAACATCGGCGTGCACGGCGCACCGGTGGAGCTAGCGCTGCAGAACCTTTGGATCATGGACCTCTCGATCACCATGGGCCTGGTGAGCGCCTCGACGACGCCGATGCTGCTGAAGCTCGTGGCCCAGCACAAGCTCGCGGCCGAGAAGTTCGCCACGCACCACTTCACCTTCGACGAGATGATGGCGGCGTACGACACCTTCGGCCGCGCCGCGGAGACGAAGGCCCTCAAGGTCGTGATCAAGCACTGAGCGCGCGGTCCCGCCTAGCGAGGAAGGCCGGGCCTACGTGTAGCGGGCCATGAGCAGGGCTATGTCGTCCTGCCCACGATCAACGCCGCACTCCTGGAGCACACGTGCGACCATCTCCTCCACCTGGAGATGGCCGGGCGCCATGTCTTCCAGACACGAGGTGAGCTGCGTCATCCCGCGGGCCAGGCCGGTCGCCCGGTCCTCGACCAGGCCGTCGGTGTAGAGCACGAGCAGTGACTCGGGAGGCAGGTCGAACTTCGCCTCGACACGCGCCGCCGAGGGAGTCCCGAGGGGAGGCGAGCTGCCGCACTCGATCGGTTCGACCCTGCCGTCGGGGAGCACGAGCAGCGGCGGCAGATGCCCGGCACGCCCGACGTGCGCCACCCCGATGGCAGTGTCGATCAGCACGTAGGCCATCGTCACGATCTCGTCGATACCGAGCTCGAGGTTCAGGTCGTCCAGAGCCGTGAGGACCGCGGAAGGCGACGGGTCCAACGCCGCCACAGACCTGACCGCCATCCGGATCTGCCCCATCTGTGCCGCGGCATGGAGCCCCTTCCCCATGACGTCGCCCACGACGAGCGCCACCAGGTCCTCGCCGAGGCACAGGCAGTCGTACCAGTCGCCGCCCACGAGCACACCGTCCTCGGCCGGAAGGTACCTCGCCGCGATCTCCAGCCGATCCGGCTGGGGAAGCCGCGAGGGCAGCAAGGATCTCTGCAGCGTGCGCGCCGCGGCTGCCTGGTCCTCGTACGCCTGAGCACGCGCGATCGCCTGGCCCCCTTGAGCTGCCAGGCCCGCAAGGACACGTCGCTCGTTCTCGGACCATGTGCGCGGTGCGACGTCCCACACGGAGAGCACGCCGATAGGTGCCGCCCCCACCTTGATGGGAAGCGCCGCGAGCGCGGACGCCTGCCCCATGGGAAGCCCTACGACCTGCGGGAAACGGCGACGGATCTCGGATTGGTTGTCGACGTAGAGCGGCTCGCCTGAGGTAAGCACTCGTGGGGCCGGAAGTGCGAGGTCCCAGCTGATCTCCCTCAGCTGGCTGCGCATCGCGTCGTCGTACCCGTCGGCCCCGATCAGGCGAAGGGTCTCACCGCGCCCGCCGACGAGAACGGATGCGTACGTGGCCCGGGCGGCACCGCGGGCGTTGGCGCTCAAGACGTCGGCGACCTCGGCCGGGGTGACGGCCCGTGACAGCTGCTCGGCGCTCGACAACAGCCCAGCGGTGACGGACAGAGAGTTCCGCAGCTGGGACTCGCGGCGGTCGAGCTCGGACTCGCTGTACACCTCGGCATCGCGCAGTCGAGCCAGGACGGCCGTCAGCAGACCGAAGGCGAGCACCAGGTACGTCGCCACCCGCAGGGACAGACTCCCCCACCACACCGCCTCGAATCGCTCACCGCTGAGCGCGTTGAGCAGCAGGTCGTAGACCGACAGTGAGAGGGCGACGCCGACGGCACCGTGGGTGAACGTCGCAGCTCGGCCGACTCGTAGCACCCAGAGCGCGGTCGCACCGACGACGAGCGCAGCAAGCAGGAACTCGAGCGCGATGAGCGGCGGCGTGAACGTGGTGCCTCCGCGGAGCAGCTGAGGCAGAGGGAACAGGTTCAGAGCCAACGCGAGCGCAAGGGCCCACCCGATGGCCACGCTCGGCCGACGCCATGACCTGGGTGCCCCTAGTGCGCCGGCGGCCGCCCCGCCCGCCAGGGCCGCATGGAAGAGGAGGTAGAGAGCAGCGCTCCCCTGGTCGCTCGTGCCGAACACGCCGCCGCCGGGCGCCACCAGGGGGAACGAGACGACCTGGAGCACCATCGCGACGATGCCGACGGCCAGCCCCGCGCTGACCCAAGCGAGGCTCCGGTCCCCCTCCGCCCGGCTGCGCGTCTCGAGCACGACGAGAGCGAACGCGGCGCAGATCGGGGTGGCGGCGAAGAAGGCGACGGTCAGCCCGCGCGGTGGCAGCACGTCGAGCAGGAGGGCCGAGACATAGACCACGACCGCGACGAAGGTGGTCGCCAACAGGAGGTACAGGTTGACCCGCCGGTCCGGCTTGGAGGACCGGGGGCCGACCAGGACATCATCGGGGCGACCGAACGGCTGTGCCACCCAACCATCGTTTCAGGGCGAGGGAGGCTCTCACACGGGCCGTTTGTCACCGAAAACGCAACCCGGTCTCCGCAGCCTTCGAGTGCCCGATCCCCGCCCTACCTGGTCGGCTAGCTGCCGACGGAACCGCGGCCGGCCGCCTCGAGGAGCGTCGCGGCCGCCTGCCGCAGCCCTTCCATCTGGTCGAGCTCCTGGTCCTCGTGCTCGATGTTCACGGCCATGTCGGGGTCGGCCTCCTCGAGAGCGGTGAGGAACTCCCGCCACCAGTCCACGTCGTGTCCGCGGCCGACCGCGACGAAGTCCCACGACGACTGCTCCGGCCAGCGGCTCAGGGTGTAGTCGCCACCCAGGTTCAGAGCGTCCGGGTCTTGGGGGTCCACGCGACCGAAGGCGTCATCCAGGACTCCGTTGACTCGGGCGGCCGGGTTGATACGCGTGTCCTTGGCAGCGGCGTTGTAGACCAGGCCCCCGAGGTGGCGCACCGCCTCGATCGGTTCGATCCCCTGCCAGAACAGGTGGCTAGGGTCCATCTCCGCTCCCACGTGGGTGGCGTTCACCTCGGTCACCAGACGTTCGAGCGTGCCGGGGTTGTAGACGATGTTGTGGGGGTGCATCTCGATGGCGACCTTGACGTCATGGTCGGCAGCGTGCGCCTGCACCTTCTTCCAGAACGGGATCGCGACCTCGTTCCACTGGTAGTCCCGCACATCGAGGAAGACGCTGTGCCATGGGAGGACGTTCCAGGCCGGATACCTCCCGTTCGCGCTCGCTGCCGGGGTGCCCGACATGGTGACGACGCGCTTCACACCTAGCAGCGCTGCAACCTCGATGGAGTCGAGGATGTCCTGGGCCTGCCGCGGCCCCACGTGCGGGTTCGGGTCGAGCGGGTTCCCGTTGCAGTTCAACGCCGTGAGCGTCATCCCGGCCGCCTGGAACTGCCCCAGGTAGTCCTGACGCGCCTGCTCGCTCTGGCGGAGGTCGTCGATGGGCAGGTGCACGGGCGGGAGGAAGCCTCCCGAGTTGATCTCCGCGCTCTCCAGACCCAGCGAGGACAGGGTCTTCAGCGCCTCCTGGAGAGGCTTGTCGTGCAGGCACGCGGTGTATGCGCCGAGCTTCATCGTGGTGGTCCTCTCAGGAGACAGCGGTGGGGACGGCGGTCTGGTCGACTCGAACCTCGGCTCCGCCCGCCGCAGCGGAGTCGACGACGGCACGGAGCAGGCACAGGTTGTGCAGACCCGCCGAGAGCGGAGGGCACGGCGGCAGGCCGTCGATGCCTGCGACCTGCTCGAGGAACGCGCGGGCCTGGAAGCTGAAGAGGTCGTTCTGGCCGTAGCCGACCCCGGGGAAGTCCATCGGCAGTCCGCCGGTGAGGTACGGGTGGGCAGGGCCGATCGGCACGGTGCGGTAGCCCTGGGTGGGGCCGGAGACCGACCGGTCCGCGACGACGATCTCCCCGGGCCGGTCGAGGTCGAACGACGCTGCACCGTCCATGCCGAAGAGGTCGAATCCGAGAGAGTTGGCGTGACCGAAAGCGACCCTGGAGATGGAGAGCGACGCCGTCGCTCCGGAGGCGAACACGGCGTTGAACGAGACGACGTCCTCGTTCTCGACCGGCTCGCGCACGTCGCTGAGCTCCGCCGCCGCGTGGCCGACGACCGTGCCGAGCGGCACCGCGCGCTCGCTGATGACGGTGGAGAGCACGGCGCCGCGAACAGACGCGATCGGGCCACAGAGGAACTCCGCGAGGTCGACGACGTGGCTACCGATGTCGGCCAGCGCCCCCGACCCGGGACCGCCCTTGTAGCGCCAGCTCATCGGCCCGGTCGGGTCGACGCCGTAGTCGCACCAGTACCGTGCACCGAGCTGCACCGGTGCACCGATCCCGCCTTCGGCCACGAGCCGGCGCACCGCCGCGATGGCCGGCGACCTGCGGAACGTGAAGCCCACCGACGCCTGGAGACCACTGCCCTCAGCGGCGGCCACCATCGCCTCCGCGTCGGCGATCGACGGAGCCAGCGGTTTCTCGCAGAGCACGTGCTTGCCCGCCGCGAGAAGCCCCTCGACGACCTCCCGGTGCAGGGGGTTGGCGAGGACGACGCTCACCACGTCGACGTCGGGCGCCTCCGCGACGGCCTGCCAACGAGTCTCGCTGCGCTCGTAGCCGTAGCGGCGCGCGGTGTCGGCTGCCAGGTCCGCATTGGCGTCGGCGACGGCGACCAACCGGACCTCCGGCAGCTGCGGGCCGTAGAGCGTCGGCGCCGTCCGGTAGCCGGCGGCGTGGGCCCGTCCCGCCATGCCGGCGCCCACCACGGCAACCCCGATGGATGTCAGAGTCATGGCTTCTCCCGTTCCTTTGAAGCGCTTTAAAGACTGGTTATGATCGTGACTGCACACGGCGCTGCGTGTCAAGCGTCACACCGAAATCGACTGCGAAGGAGCCCGCGTGGCGAGCAGGTCAGGCCGCCGGCCGCGACTGCAGGACGTCGCGGCGCGCGTCGGGGTCTCCACGGGGACGGTGTCGCTGGTGCTGAACAACAGCGCCGGGCCGAGCGCTGCCACGCGCGAGAGAGTCCTCGCAGCGGCTGCGGACCTCGGCTACCGACCCGACCGCACGGCGAGCCTCCTGGCGCGCCGGCGATCCTGCCTCATCGGGGCGATGCTCGATGTCCGCAACACCTTCCACGCCGAGCTCGTCGCCGACCTCCACGATGCGGCCGAGGCGGCCGGGTACGACCTGCTGCTGAGCACCATCACACCGACCCGGGACTCACGGCGCGCCATCGAGACGTTGATGGACTCGCGTTGCGAGGCGCTCATCCTGCTCGGGCCCGATGCACCGAGCAGCCGGCTCACCTCGCTCGGCGAGCAGATGCCGGTTGTCGTGATCGGTCGCAGGCTGCGTTCGACGAGCGTCGACGTCATCCGGAGCGCTGACGACCACGGGGTGGCGGCCGCCGTCGACCACCTGGTCGGCCTGGGCCACCGCCGCATCGCGTACGCCGACGGGCTGCGCGGCACCATCGCGACCGACCGGCGCACCGGCTACCTGCGGGGGCTGCGGACGCACGGCATGGCGGACGCGGCCATGGTGGTCGCCGGGGGACAGACCGAGCTCTCCGGCAGTCGTGCCGCCCGTGAGCTCCTCGCCGCCGAAGAGCCGCCCACCGCGGTCATCGCGTTCAACGACCGCGCCGCGCTCGGCCTGCTCGACGGGCTGCTGCGAGCCGGGGTGCGCGTGCCGGAGGACCTGTCGGTCGTCGGGTACGACGACAGCCCCTCCTCGCAGCTCCCCCAGGTCGACCTCACCACGGTGAGCCAGGACACCCGCCGGCAGGCCGAGGAGGCTGTCGCCGCCGTTCTCGAGCGCCTCGACAGCGGCCGCACCGAGCGGCGCGAGGTGGTGCTCGAGCCGCGGCTCGTCGTCCGTCGCACGACGGCACCGCCGCGCACGACCGCTGGCCTTGGTCTGGTCAGCGAAGCAGGGGCAGAGTCGACAGAACCGTGAAGACCAGGACCAGCGACTCGAAACGCGCCTGGTCGATCCGGCCGATGACCCGACGCCCGACGACAGCACCCGCGAGCACGGCAGGCACGAGGATTGCATCGAGTAGCAGGGAGGCGGGCGACACGAGCCCGAGGCCGATGCTGAACGGCAGCTTGAAGAGGTTCACGAGGAAGAAGAACCACGCCGTGGTGCCGAGAAAGCCCAGGACGCCGAGGCCCGTCGACAGCAGGTAGAGCGACATGACGGCGCCGCCGGAGTTCGCCACCATCGTCGTGAAGCCGGCCAGACCGCCGTACCCGCCCGTCCTGACCCGGTGGCGGGTGCCGGTGCCCCAGTCCGGCTCCGCCGGCCGAGCAGTCCGGCTGCGCCGCTGCACGAGGTGCACGGCCACCAGGAGGAGCAGGATCACGCCCATGGTGCGCCGCATCACGGTGTCGTCGACCCGGCCGATGAACACGACTCCGGCCAGGACGCCGACGACCACTGCGGGAAGCAGCCGGAGCAGCGTGCCCCAGTCCGCGTGGAGCCGGTACGCACCCACCGCGAGCAGGTCGCCGACCAGCAGCAACGGAAGCAGGAACCCCGTCGACTCCTTGGCCGGAAGCACCGCGGCGCACACCGCGACGCTGATCGCCGCGACTCCCCCGACGGCTGTCTTGGCGAACCCGACCAGGAGCGCCGCGAGGCCCAGCAACAGCCAGCTCACGGCACCGAGGTGCAGCATGGAGGCGTCCATGCCCACTCAGACGGTGACCTGGGAGCGACGAGGCGCGATCGGCGACACGTGCTTGCCCGCCTCGAGCACCTTGACCGTCCACTCGCTGTGCATGCTCACGGGGAGGGCGGCGTGAACAGCGGAGAGCAACTCCCATCGCACCTGTGTCATGTGCTCAGAGGTCTGCTTCGAGGAACTGCGCCACACCGAACCCGAAGGACCAGTCGGCGATCGTGTTCTCGCTGACCGACACGACGAGGTCCTCAGGACGGAGCCCCACCTCTTCGTGCAGGCGTCTGGCAAGGCTTGCGTAGAGCGCCTTCTTCTGGGCCTCGCTGCGCCCCTGCTGGAAGACCTGGACGAGCACCACCTTGTCGCTGCGGTCGATGCCCAACCCTGAGTCCTGCAGCACAAGGCGGCCGGGAGGATGCTCTGTGAGCACCTGGTACCGATCCCGGGGAGGCGCCTCGAAGTCGGACTCCATCACCTCTTGGACCGTGTCCAACAGACGCTGGAGCTCCTCGTCCGAACGGCCCTCGAGAACGTCGATGCGAACGAGCGGCACGTCAGGCCCAGCTCTTCGTGCGCCGGGCGATCTCCTCACGCATGAAGAGGCTCGAGTCACGGGCCCGGTCCTCCCACGCGAAGACGCAGACAGTCATGATCGTCTCGTCCCGCTCGCCGAAGCCCAGCCGGCCGAGTGTGCCGAAGAACTCGTCCCAGTTCACCTCTCCCTGACCGATGTCCAGGTGCTGGTGGATGCGTGCGGTCGAGCCAGGGGGGTTCACGATGTAGCGCAGCCCGGACGAGGCGCGGTGGTCGAACGAGTCCGCGACGTGCAGGTGCGTCATCAGGTCACCCGCATACTCCATGATCCCCGCTATGTCACCGCCCTGGTGGAAGGTGTGCGGCGCGCAGTAGAGGAAGGAGACGAGCGGCGAGTTGATGCCGCGCACCATGTCGACAGCGACTTCCCCGTCTTCGACGAAGTCGTCGGGGTGCGGTTCCAGCCGCAGCTCCACGCCCTCGCGTTCGAAGACCGGCAGCAGCTCCTCCATGGACCTCCAGAACTGCGCCTCGCTCAGGCTGGCCTGTTCGGGACGGCCGTTGAACTCGGAGTTCATCACCCGGCAGTCGAGCTCCACCGTGAGCTCGATCGCCCGCTTCCAGTACCTGACGGCCGCCTGCCGCTCGTCCTCGTCCGGCCCGGACCACCGGTAGAGCGGGAGGTGTGATGCGACGCCAACCCCTGCGGCGTCCAGCGCCGCCTTGAACTTCCTGACCACGTCGTCGTTCGCACGAGGGTGCAGGAAGAACGGGGTGAAGTCCTCGCGCGGCGACAGCTCGATCCACTCGTAACCGAGCTCCGCGACGAGACCCGGAAGCTCCAGCAGCGGCGTGCTACGAAACATGTAGGGGTCCAGTGCCAGCTTCATGGCTCAGGCCTCCTTTGCGTAGAGCTCGGGCTTCTCACGAAGGGCGATCTGCACCTTCGTGGCCGAGCGCAGCGCCTCCACTGCGGCATCGGACACGACGGCGGCTGCATAGCCGTCCCAGGCGCTGGGTCCGGTCGCCCCTCGTCCGGAGGCGACCGCGTCGACCCACTCCTGGAGCTCGACGTCGTAGGCGCGGAGGAAGCGCTCGCGCCAGTCTTCGGGGACCCGGCCGGACACCGAGCCCCCGCGACGGACCAGCACCGGAGCGGTGTCCGCGAGCGACACCGTCCCGTCCTCACCGACGACCTCACCGCGGATGTCGTAGCCGTAACGGATGTTGACGGAGGTCTCCACGTCGACCAAAGCGCCGCTCTCGGTCTCGAACAGCATCAGGAGGGGATCCTGCAGGTCGCCCCCGTGCCTGCTCCGTCGGGGCGTGAGGACGGTGGCGGTGGTGAGCTCCTCGCCGAGCAACCAGCGGACCGTGTCGAAGTCGTGCACCGCCGTGTCGGTGATCGCCATCTCACGGGTGTAGTGCTCCGGCACCGAGGGGTTCCGGTGACGCGAGTGCACCATCAGCGGCTGACCGATCTCCCCGCTGTCGATGACCTCCTTCATGGCTCGGTACGCCGCGTCGTACCGTCGCATGTAGCCCACCTGAACCAGCCGACGGCCGGCCCCGACCTCCGCGTCGATGATCTTCGAGCACGCGGCCTCCGTGGTCGCCAGCGGCTTCTCGCAGAACACGGGCTTCCCTGCGTCGATCGCGGCCAGGACGTAGCCCTCGTGGGTTGGGCCCCACGAGGCCACGATCACTGCGTCCACGTCCGGGTCGGCGATCAGCTCCTCCCCCGTTCCGTGCACGCGGGCGGGGACGGGAAGCGACTGAGCGACCTCCTGGGCCCGAGCGGCGTCGACGTCGGTCACGGCGGCCACCCGGGCCCCTGCCAGCACGTAGCTCAGCCTGCGGATGTGGTCCTGGCCGATCATGCCCACGCCGATGACGCCGATCTGGACGGTCATGCTTGTCTCCTGTCTCTGCTTGTCGGGAGCCGGCTCAGCCGCCGACGCCCACGCCGCGCAGGTACTCACGGGTGCGGCGGGCGATGGGCTCGGGCTTGTCGAAGTCGGCCGGGTACATGTCCTGCTCGACCACGACGAAGAGCTCGGCGTCGAGCTGCTCCAGTGCCTCCACCACCGAGGGGATGTCGGGGAGCCCAGCAGGCGGTTCGCAGCTGGCACCCATGGCCACGGCCTGCCCGAAGGCCAGGTCCTCCGCCTCGGCCTTCTCGACGATGGCGGGATCCATCTGCTTGATGTGGACGTAGCCGATCCTGTCGGGGAACTTGCGGATGATCTCCACGTTGTCCGCCCGGGTGTACGCCAGGTGGCCCGTGTCGAGACAGAGGTTCACCCAGCGGGAGTCGGTCTCCTCGAGCAACCGCTCGGTCTGCGCCTGGGTCTCTACATGGCTGTCCGCGTGCGGGTGGAACTGCAGCTTCAGGCCGTACTCCTCGGCGAGGATCCTGCCGAGCTCTTCGGTGGAGCGGACCAACGTCTTCCAGTGGTCCTCGTCGAGCTCGGCCGCTTCCAGGTAGGCGCCCGTCACGTCGTCGCGGTAGCCCGGGACCGGCACGAAGATCACGTGCTGGGCGCCCACCGCGGCGGTGAGCTCGGCTACCTTGCGCGTCGCCGCCACGATGGTGTCGAAGTCCTCGGACCGGTGCAGGCCGCTGTGGCCGTGCATGGTGCCGCCGGCGACCTTCAGGCCACGCTTGTCGAGCTCCTCCTGGAGGCGCCCGGGCTCGGTCGGAAGGTAGCCGTACGGTCCCAGCTCCAGCCACTCGTACCCCACACCGGCGAGCTCGTCGAGGAAACGGTGCCAGGGCGTCTGCCGGGGGTCGTCGGCGAACCAGACGCCCCATGAGTCGGGGCAGCTGCCGAGACGGAGCCGACGGGTTCCCGCAACACTCATCCGTTCTTCTCCCCGGCTTCGCGAGCCTCGATCTGCTGCAGCACGGCCTCGGGGACCGCACCGCTGCGCTGCAGCTCGTGGCTCAGCGCGTCGAGCTCGTCGCCCCCGGCCATCTGCTGGGTCAGCTCATCGAGGGTGATGTCGTTCCGCTTGCAGTCCAGGGCCATCCGGCCGCGGTTCAGCATCACCATGTGGTCGCCGACCATGTACGCGTGGTGCGGGTTGTGGGTGATGAAGATGACCCCGAGCCCTTGCTGGGCGGCGGCCGCGATGTACTTCAGCACGACCCCGGACTGCTTCACACCCAGCGCTGCGGTGGGCTCGTCGAGGATCAGCACCCGCGCGCCGAAGAAGACAGCTCGCGCAATCGCCACGCACTGACGCTGTCCGCCGGAGAGGCTCCCGATGGGGGCGTCGATGTCCGGAAGGTCGATCCCCATCTTGTGGAGCTCCTCCTTGGCGGTCTCGCGCATCTGGTCCACCTTCAAACGGCGGATCGGCCAGAACCCGTTGGTCTCCTCCGAGCCGAGGAAGAAGTTCCGCCAGACGGGCATCAGGGGTACGACGGCGAGGTCCTGGTAGACGGTGGCGATCCCCTTGTCGAGGGCGTCGCGCGGCGAGCCGAACTTGACCTCCTCGCCGTCCACACGCACGGTGCCCTCGTCGTGGGGGTGCCGCCCGGAGATGATCTTGATCAGCGTGGACTTCCCGGCGCCGTTGTCTCCGAGGACGCAGGTCACCTCTCCGGGCCCCACCTGGAGGTTGATTCCCTGGATCGCGGTGATGTGGCCGTAGTGCTTGCCGACGTTCTCGAGCTGCACGAGCGGCGGGGCCTCGGTGGCAGGTCGGGGTGCCGGCTGGTTGGTGGTGGCAGTCATGGACTATCTCCTCTCCGAGCGGGCGCGAACCCACATGTTCAGCAGCGTGGCGCCGAGCAGCATGGCGCCGAGGAAGAACTTCACCCAGTCGGGGTTCCAACCGGCGTAGACGATGCCCTGGTTGGTCATGCCGTAGATGAAGGCGCCGATCGCGGCTCCGATGGCCGTCCCGTAACCACCGGTGAGCAGGCAGCCGCCGATGACGGCCGCGATGATGTAGATGAACTCGTTCCCGACGCCCTGGCCCGACTGCACGGTGTTGAACGCAAAGAGGATGTGCATGCCGGAGAACCAGGCCAGGAAGCCCACCCCCATGAACAGTCCGACCTTGGTGCGCACGACCGGGACACCCACTGCGCGTGCGCTCTCGGCGTCACCGCCCACTGCGTAGATCCAGTTGCCGACCTTCGTGCGCAGCAGCATCCACGTTGCGATCGCGACGAACAGGATCCAGTAGAGGACGGGGATGCGGATGGTCGCCGAACCGATGCTGAACTCGGAGGCGAAGATCTTGTCGGCAAGCGCGAAGCCATCCATGTCCGAGATGTTCTGGCTGGCCACCTGGCCGGTGAGCAGCTTGGTCACCGCGAGGTTGAGCCCCTGGAGCATCAGGAAGCTGCCGAGGGTGATCAGGAAGCTGGGGATCTTCGTTCTCATCACCATGTAGCCGTTGAAGAACCCGATCGCCAGCGACACCACAAGTGCGAAGGCGATGCCGACCCACACGTTGGTGCTGAGCTGGTAGCTGAACAGGGAGGCGCAGAGAGCGGACGTGGTCACCGCGACGCCCGCGGAGAGGTCGAACTCGCCGCCGATCATCAGCAAGGCCACACCGACGGCCATGATCCCGATGGTCGCCGAGATGTAGAGAACGGTGGAGAAGGAGGCCGCGCTGCGGAAGGGCGGCGCGACGGCGAAGAAGAAGATGTAGATCGCGACCGCGCCGACCAGCGAGCCGAGCTCCGGTCGCGCGAACAGCCGCTCCACGAGTGAGGCCGCACTCACCCGGTCGTCCACTGTGGGGGTTGGTGCAGCAGGTGCTTGAGCCATTGTGATTCTCCCCTCGGGTGCTCCGGGGAGCCGGTTATGGCCGGCTCCCCGGAAGCCTCACCTGGTACCGCGCTTCGCGTACTCGGCGATCTTGTCGATGTTGCTCTGGTCGATGAACGACGGGCCGGTCAGCACTGCCTGGCCGCCGCCGAGGATGTTGCGGTTCGTGAGATAGAGCCACAACGAGTCGATGGACTCGTACCCCTGCAGGTAGGGCTGCTGGTCGATGGCCCACTGGACGTCACCGTCCTGGATCGCCTTCACCAGGTCGGAGTTGGTGTCGAAGGTGACCACCTTGGCGCTGCTGTTGGCGTCGCCGACCGCTTGGACGGCGGCGAGGGCGATCGGGGCGCCCAGCGTGATCACCCGGTCGATGCTGTTGTCCTGCTGCAGCTTCGCAGTGATGGTGGAGCGCACGGCGGTCATGTCACGGCCGTTGACGTAGAGCTTGTCGGTCTTGCCGGAGAAGCCTTTCTCCACTCCGGCGCAGCGCGCTTCGAGCTGGACCTGGCCCTGCTCCTGCACGACGCACGCGACGTGCTTGGCGCCGTCCTGGGTGAGCCGCTTGCCGGCCGTCTCGCCGGCGATGGACTCGTCCTGGCCGAAGTACATCAGTGCCCCGGTCTGCTGCCAGTCGGTGACACCGGCGTTGAACAGCACGATGGGGATGTCCTTGTCGACGGCCTTCTTCAGCGCCGGCGTGATGGCATCGACGTTGGGCATCGTGGAGGCGATGGCGTCGACGTTGGAGTTGATGGCCGACTGGATCAGGTTCGCCTGCTGAGGCGCTTCGGGGTCGTTGGAGTAGACCAAATCGATGTTGTCCTTGGCCGCGGCTGCCTCCGCGCCCTTGCGGATGAGGTCCCAGAAGGTGTCTCCCGGCGCCTCATGGGTGATCATCGCGATCTTGTAACGCGGGGTGTCGGCCACCTGGCCGGCCGATCCCCCGCCGCTGGTCTGCTGCTCCTCCTGCTTCCCGCCGGAGCTCGAGCAGGCAGCCAAGCTCAGCGCAAGCGCCGCAGCCGCTGCGACGGCAGCTACGCGGCGATGACGGATGGTCATGTTCTCTCCTTTGTGCTACCCGGCGGGTGCCGGCCCTGTGTTGGTGTTGGTGCTGGCGGGCGATACAGCGGCCGCGCCGGTCTAGGAGCTGACGGGGAAGTGATAGCTGGCACCCGCGGGGTGCTCGACTTGCGGCCAGCGAGACGTGATGACCTTGGATCGCGTGTAGAAGGCGACTCCGTCGGACCCGTGGATACGGGACTGGCCGAAGAGGGAGTCCTTCCATCCGCCGAAGGAGTAGTAGGCCATCGGGACCGGGATGGGGACGTTGATGCCGATCATCCCGACCTTGACACCCCGCTGGAAGCGACGGGCTGCTTCCCCGCTCGAGGTGAAGATGGCCGTGCCGTTGCCGTACGGGTTGCCGTTGACGACGTCGATGGCGGCGTCGACCGTGTCGGCACGGAGCACGGACAGCACCGGCCCGAAGATCTCTTCCCGGTAGACGTCCATCTCGGTGGTGACCCGGTCGATGACCGTGGGTCCCACCCAGAACCCGTCCTCGTATCCCGGGACGCTCAGCGTGCGACCGTCCACCGTGAGCTCCGCGCCCTGCTGCTCCCCGGACCCGATGAGCCCGACGATGCGGTCACGCGCTGCGGCGGTGACGACGGGGCCCATCTCGCTGGCAGCGTCGCGGCCCGGACCGACCTGCACCTTGCGTGCCTTGGCCGCGACCGCCTCGACGATGCCCTCCGCGGCGTCACCGACGGCGACGGCTGCCGAGATCGCCATGCACCGCTCCCCGGCCGAGCCGAAGGCCGCGGCGACCAGGTGGTCGGAGGCGAAGTCGACGTCCGCGTCCGGAAGGACGATGGCATGGTTCTTGGCACCGCCCAGCGCCTGGACCCGCTTGCCGTGCGCGGTTCCGCGGTCGTGGATGTACTTCGCGATGGGAGTCGAGCCCACGAACGAGATCGCCGCGACGTCGGGGTGGTCGAGCAGCGCATCGACCGACTCCTTGTCGCCGTGAACGACGTTGAACACGCCGTCGGGGAGACCGGCCTCGGCCCACATCTCCGCGACGAGCATGGATGCGGAGGGATCCCGCTCGGACGGCTTCAGCACGAAGGTGTTCCCGCAGGCGATCGCCACGGGATGCATCCACATAGGCACCATCACCGGGAAGTTGAACGGCGTGATACCGGCGACCACGCCGAGCGGCTCCCGGAAGGAGAAGACGTCGACCCCACCGGAGACCTGGTCGGAGTACTCGCCCTTGATCAGCTGCGGGATGCCGCAGGCGAACTCCACGACCTCGAGGCCCCGCTGGACCTCCCCGAGCGCGTCGGAGACGACCTTGCCGTGCTCGTCGGAGACGATCTCGGCCAGCTCCATCGCACGCCGGTTCACGATCTCGCGGAAGGCGAAGAGGACCTTCGCCCGCTTCGACAGGGAGGCCTGGCTCCAGGAGTCGAAGGCAGACCTGGCGGACGCGACCGCTGCGTCGACGTCGGACGCGTCGGCCAGCACGACCTCGGCCTGCTGCTCGCCGGTCGCGGGGTTCCAGACGGGTCCTCGCCGTGTCGACGACCCGACGGTGCTCTGGTTGTCGATCCAGTGCTCGATGGTTCTCACTGCATGCCTTCCTTCGAAGATCGGGTCTGTCGCAAGTGCAGCCGCTGGGTCTGCTTGTGCTCGTCGTAGACGACGCGCGCCTGCTGGGTGGAGTCGATGTGCGCGACCTCGGGGACCGGGACGTCCCACCACGACTCGCTGTCGGGAGCTGTGACGAGCGGGTCGGTCTCGACGTGGACCAGGACCGGCCCGCCGTCGTACTCCTTCGCCTCCCGGAGCGCCTTGCGGAGCTCGTCGACGCCGGACGCCCGCAGCACTCGTACGCCCAGGCTCTCCGCGTTGGCGGCGAGGTCGACGGGAAGGACGTCGCCGTCGAGCCGGTGCGTCTCCTGGTTGCGGTAGCGGTAGCTGGTGCCGAACCGCTGAGACCCCAGGGACTCCGACAGCGCACCGATCGAGGCGAAGCCGTGGTTCTGCACGAGTACGACGATGATCTTGATGCGCTCCGACACGGCCGTCACGAGCTCCTGGGACATCATCAGGAAGGAGCCGTCGCCCACCATGACGAACACGTCGCGGTCGGGGGCCGCCATCCGCACACCCATGCCACCG
>DATGYO010000147.1:0-1670 GCA_035297905.1 Nocardioidaceae bacterium | reverse complement strand
GCAACGGCTGCGGCCGCTGGCTCAGAGGCCAGAAGCGTGAGCGTGGCGTCTCCCTGCGTGGCGTGTGATGTCCGACCTCTACCGCTACGACCAGGGGCAGGTCGAGGCGCTCCTGCCGGCCGTGTTCGATGACGAGTTCGGGATCCTCGCGGCCAAGGCGGAGCAGGAGATCCGGAGCAAGGGAGACCCCGCCCACGGCGGGGGTCTCATGGCGATGGTGGCGGACATCCGCAGGGCGTGGGACTCCCTCGAGAAGTGGGATCACCAGATCCTCGAGGGCCGGTACTACTACGGCCTCGGCTTCGCGGCCATCGCGGAGCTGGCCGGCATGGAGTCAGAGCAAGAAGCAGCAGACGACACGGACTCGGCGATCCGCGCGATGATCCACTTCCTGAACGGAGATGTGTTATGACGGTAGCGAAGCAGAAGGACCCGCAGAAGAAGGCGCTGCAGAAGCGCACCGCCCTGGCGGAGGCGCGCAAGGCTGAGGTCGACCTCGAGCGGGCCGAGATCTCCCTGCGGCTGGACCTCCTCCGGGAGAAGGAGGTCGAGTCAGCCTTCCAGTGGAAGCTGAACGGCGACCGGGAGCACGGGGTCTTCACCCTCGAGTCCAGCGTCGGGTCGTCCGCCCTCCAGCTGGCCGGCGACCTGCGTCAGTACGGCCGGATGAAGCCGAAGGGTCCGATCACCCTGGACATCTTCAGCCCGGGCGGCAGCGTGATGCACGGCCTCGCGCTGTACGACACGCTCCGCACGCTGTCCAAGCAGGGGCACCCGGTCACCACGGTCGCGCGCGGGTATGCCGCGTCGATGGGGTCGCTGCTGTTCCTCGCCGGCGACAACCGCCTCGTCGGATCGGAGGCGCAGATCATGTTCCACTCGCTGTCAGCCGGCACCGGCGGGATGCTGTACGAGATGGAGGACGACATCGAGTTCTACCGCGAGCTCAACGAGCGCCTGTTCCGGATCATCACCGGCCGGTCGAAGATCACGGCCGAGGTGCTGGCGAAGCGCACCAAGAAGAAGGACTGGTGGCTCGGCGCCAAGGAAGCCAAGAAGCTCGGTGTCGCCACGCAGATCGTCTGACTGCTAGCCTCCGCTTCTATGACGAAGCGGACGAAGAAGGCAAAGCCGGCGGTGCTGCCGATCAGGTCCCTCCACCCGGACGTGCGCGCGAAGGCGCTCGAGCTGGCGGGCGGAGATCCCACCCGAGTCCAGGTGGTCGGCAGGACGGAAGCACTGGTCCGGTAGCAACAGAAAGGCCCGGTCCCCTTGTGGGGCCGGGCTTCTCTGCGTTGCGGTACTACCAGCCGGCGCGTTTCGCCGTGCGGTACTGCTCGATGATCTCACGGACGCGGCCGGGGAAGTAGCACGTCCCGCCCACCACGATCGCGGTCTCCTGCCGGTCTCGCGCGATCACCCGGGTCAGCGCGGCGGTCCGCGCCTGGAGGTGGGAGTCGGCCCGGCGGAGCCGGTCCCGCAGGTCCACGATGTCGGTGGCGAGCTCGTGACGCTCGGCCACCAGCGCCTTGATCTTCTCGGCGTCGTACTCCACGCCGTCGACGGTCACGGTCTGCTCCGCGTCAGCCACAGCCATCACGGCACGGGCGACGATGTTCGCGCCGGTGGCGGAGATGGTCCCCTCGTCGGCGCGCGAGGTCTCCCAGATC
>DATGYO010000146.1:0-11777 GCA_035297905.1 Nocardioidaceae bacterium | reverse complement strand
CGAGGCCGCCGAGACGCTGGGCGTGGCCGTCGACGAACCCGTCGCCTGTGTCGTGGCCCCGTTCGACGAGTCGCTCGACGAGCCGCTGAGGGCCCCCGACGACCGGTTGGAACGCGCCGGCCGCATCTCGCACTGGCACATCCGCGGCGGCGCCTACTTCGGGCTCGTCCCGTTGGGCGACGCGGACGCCGCCGGTCTCGTCGACCTCCTCTCCCCGCTCGCGGCGGGTCGGGCGGGGGTCGCGGTGTCAGCCGACGGCATCGGTGGGTTCGCCTCGGCCTACCTCCTCGCGACGCGAGCCGCCCAGACCGTCCCCCGCGGTCACCCCCAGGTCGTCTCGGTCGTCGACCGGCTGCCCGAGGTGCTGCTCAACGGGAGCCCTGAGGTGGCGTCGCTGGTCGTGGAGGAGTCCGTCGGGCCGTTGCTCGCGCAGCCTCAGCACCAGGCCGACCTGCTCGTCGAGACCTTGCGGGCGCTGCTCCAGCACAACGGCTCACCGACCCACGCGGCGGAGGCGTTGTACTGCCACCGCAACACGGTGATCTACCGGATGAAGCAGATCGAGCAGCTCACCGGTCGCAGCCTCCAGGTGCCCCGCGACCGGCTGCTGCTCGTGCTCGGTCTGATGGCCGCCGGCCGGTCCAGCCGCACCTCCACAGGCTAGGACGCCAACAGCTTCGCGAACATCGCACAGGACTCGTCGACGGCCGCCTGTGCCCCGGGCGAGTAGGCGCCCATGTCGAAGAAGCCGTGGACCATGCCGTCGAAGCGTCGTACGTCGACCTGCACTCCAGCGTCCGCGAGAGCCGTGCCGTAGGCCTCGCCCTCGTCGCGCAGCGGGTCGTACTCCGCCGTGACGATGACGGCCGGCGGGAGCCCGGCGAGGTCGGGGTGACGGAGTGGGGAGATACGAGGGTCCTCGTGCGCCGCGGCGTCGGAGGCATAGTGCTCCATGAACCACACCATCGTCGGGAGGTCCAGGAAGTAGCCCTCGGCGTTCTCCGTGCGGGAAGGGTGTTCGCCGGTCACGTCGGTCGCGGGGTACACGAGGAGCTGCGCGGCCAGGGCGGGACCTCCCGCGTCGCGGAGCTGCTGCGCGACGACCGCGGCGAGGTTGCCGCCGGCACTGTCACCCGCTACCGCCAGCCGGTCGTCGCCGCCGAAGTCGGCCAGGCGCTCGGCGACCCAGAGCGTCGCCGCGAGCGCGTCGTCCACCGCTGCGGGGAACGGCGCCTCGGGGGCAAGCCGGTAGTCCACCGAGACCACGACCGCGTCGCAGTCACGACAGATGCTGCGGGCCATGTTGTCGTGGGTGTCGAGGTCGCCGATCACCCAGCCGCCGCCGTGGAAGAGCATCACGGTCGGGAGCAGCCCCTCCGCCTCGGGGCGGTAGACCCGCGCCGCCAGGTCGCCGGCGGGCCCGGGGATGGTGATGTCCTCGACGGACCCGACCTTCACCACCTGCTCGGCCTGCCGGCCACCGACCGTGAGCTGCCGGAACGCCTCGCGCGCGGCCTCCGGTGACCCCTCGCTCATCGGCGGGACGGCGGCGAGCAGCTCGAGCAGCGGTGCGATGTGCGGGTCGACTGGCATGGGGCGGAGCATACGTCGGACCTCCGGACCACCGGCAGGTGGCGCAGGGTCTTTCGCCTCATCCACCACCGTGGCCTGCATCACATGCTGGAGGTGCGGGGCGTACCAGGGAGGGGGCACAGTCATGGGTGTACTGACGGAGCTCTCCGTCGACGAGTGCAGGGAGCTGATCAGCGCGCACGGCGTGGGGCGAGCCGCGATCTGCACGCCGACCGGTCCTCACGTGGTGCCCCTGAACTACACGGTCCACGAGGACTCGATCGTCTTCCGCACCACGCCGTACAGCGTGCTCGGCACCTACGGCTGGTCGGGCGACATCGCGTTCGAGGTCGACAGCATCGACCTCGTCACCCACCAGGGCTGGAGCGTGGTCGCGATCGGGCGCGGCGAGATGGTCCAGGACATCGAGGAGATCGAGGAGATCCGCTGGGCACACGAGCCCGGACCCTGGGCGGACGGTCCGCGCGCGCTGTACGTGAGGCTTCGTTGGCGCACCCTCACGGGGCGGCGGATCACCTGAGGTCGACGAGCTCGCCGAGCCGGGCGCGATGTGCCCCCGGCGAGCCGAAGGCGATCTGGTCCGCCTTCGCGCGCTTGAGGTACAGGTGTGCCGGGTGCTCCCACGTCATGCCGATCCCGCCATGCAGCTGCACGCACTCCTCGGCGGCCTTCACGGCGACGTCGGCGCAGTAGGCCTGTGCGACCGAGGCGGCGACCTCCTGGTCCGGGTCGTCCTCGGCGAGGGTGGCGGCGGCGTAGCGGGCCGCGGCCCGCGCCTGCTCGACGAGCGTGTAGAGGTCCGCGAGCCGGTGCTTCAGCGACTGGAAGCCGCCTACGACCCGGCCGAACTGCCGCCGCTCCTTGAGGTACGTCACGGTCGTGTCGAGGCACCACTGGGCCACGCCCACCTGTTCCGAGGCCAGCAAGGCGGCGCCGACTAGGAGAGCGCGGTGCACCGCGGCCTCGCCGGCGTCGGCAGCCACGACGACCCGCGACGACGCACCGTCGAAGGACACGTCCGCGACCTGACGGGTCATGTCGAGCGACGTCACCGGCGTGATGTCAGCGGCGGCCGCCTCGACGGCATGCACCTCCACGCCACCCTCGACGGCCACCGGCACCAGCAGCACGTCTGCCTCCAGCGCGCCGGCCACCGAGGTGACCCGGCCGCTCAGCCCGTCGCCGGCGCCGGTGACAGTCGGCGCGAACGACCAGGGGGTCGCCGCCAACGGCACCGCCAGGGCCGCCGTACGCTCCCCGGACGCCAAGGCGCCGAGCAGCTCCTGGTCACCACCACCGAGCACCGTCGTCGCGACGACCGAGCTGGTCAGGAACGGCACGGGTGCCGCGAACCGGCCGAGCTCCTCGAGCACGACGGCCGCCTCCCGGGCCGACGCCCCCGCGCCGCCGGCGGACTCGGGCACGAGCAGCCCCGCCAGCCCGAGGTCGACGGACAGCGACCGCCACAAGGGAGCAACGACCGAGCGGTCGCCGTCGTACATCGCGATCACCGCGTCCGCCGGGCACCGCGACGACAGGAGGTTCCGCACCGACGCGCGCAGGTCGTCCTCGACGTCGGTGTAGAGCAGGTTCAGGTCCGAGGTCACTGGGTGGTTCATCGCGGGATGTCCTTCCAGGGGAGGTCCTTGTCGACACGCGGCTCGGACGGCAGGCCGAGGACCCGCTCCGCCACGATGTTGCGCAGGATCTCGGAGGTGCCGCCCTCGATGGAGTTCCCCTTGGCTCGGAGGTACCGGTAACCGGCGTCCCGACCGGTGAAGTCGACCTGCTCGGGGCGGGTCATCGACCAGTCGCTGTAGCGCAGGCCGTCCTCGCCGAGCAGCTCGACCTCGAGCCCGCTCAGGTCCTGGGCGAGCCGGGCGAAGGTCAGCTTCATCGCAGACCCCTCGGGGCCCGGCGCACCGACCGCGAGCTTCTGCCGCAGGCGCATGCCGGTCAGCCGGAACACCTCCGACTCGACCCAGCCGGCCATCAGCCGGTCGTGCATCCCGGGCGTGCGCAGGTCCGGCCGCGCCCGCCACGTCTCGGCGACCTTCGCGATCATCCCGCTCTCGCGCGGGGCGGCGTGCCCGCCGATCGCGACGCGCTCGTTCATCAGCGTCGCGTTGGCGACCTTCCAGCCCTCGCCGACCTCGCCGAGCCGGTACGCATCGGGGATGCGCACGTCGGACAGGAAGACCTCGTTGAACTCCGCCTCGCCGGTGAGCTGGCGCAACGGTCGTACGTCGACGCCGGGGTCGGTCATGTCGGCGAGGAAGTACGTCATGCCCTTGTGCTTGGGCGCCTCCGGGTCGGTGCGCGCCACGAGGATCGCCCGCTGCGCCTTGTGCGCGCTCGACGTCCACACCTTCTGCCCGTTGACGACCCAGGTCGCATCGGGCCCGTCACCGTCACGCACGGCCCGCGTCGCGAGCGCGGCGAGATCGGACCCGGCGCCGGGCTCGCTGAACAGCTGGCACCACACCTCCTCGCCGGTCCACAACGGGCGGAGGAGCTCCTGCTTCTGCTCCTCGGTTCCGAAGGCCAGGATCGTGGGTGCGGCCATGCCGAGGCCGATCCCGATCTTCCGCGGCTCGTTGTCCGGCGCGCCGGCCTCGGCGAGCAGCTGCTCGACGTACTGCTGGAAGCCACGCGCGATCCCGAGCCCGCCGAGCCCTTCAGGGAAGTGCACCCAGGCCAGCCCGGCGTCGAAACGCGCCCGCAGGAACTCCAGCCGGTCAGTGGCCTCGGGTGGGTACGACGCCAGCAGCTTCTCGACCCGGGCCGCGAGGTCGCGCCGGATGTCCTCAGGCAGGCTCACAGGCCCACCTGCCGCTTGATCTCGCGACGCGCGAGCGACATCTTGTGCACCTCGTCGGGTCCGTCGGCGAACCGGAGCGTGCGGATCCCGGCGAACTGCTGCGCCAGCGGGAAGTCCTGGGACAGCCCGCCCCCGCCATGGACCTGGATCGCCTTGTCGAGGATCCACTGGACCGTCTCGGGTGTGGCGATCTTGATCGCCTGGATCTCGGTGTGCGCCCCCTTGTTGCCGACCGTGTCCATCAGCCAGGCGGTCTTGAGGACCAGCAGGCGCAGCTGCTCGACCTTCACACGCGACTCCGCGATCCACTCCCGCACGACGCCCTGCCGCGCGAGCGGCTTGCCGAAAGCCTCCCGTTCGACGGACCGCTTGCACATCAGCTCGATGGCCCGCTCGGCCACGCCGATGGCGCGCATGCAGTGGTGGATCCGGCCCGGGCCGAGGCGCGCCTGCGCGATGGCGAACCCGGTGCCCTCCTCGCCGATCAGGTTCGAGGCCGGGACACGGACGTCTTCGAACTCGAGCTCGGCGTGGCCGCCGTGCTCGTGGTCGTCGTACCCGAAGACCTCCATGCCGCGCTTGACCGTGAGGCCGGGGGTGTCGCGCGGCACGAGGATCATCGACTGCTGGCTGTGCCGGTCGGCTGAGGGATCCGTCTTGCCCATCACGATGAAGATCTCGCAGGCGGGAGCCATCGCTCCGGTGATCCACCACTTGCGGCCGTTGATGACGTACTCGTCGCCGTCACGCTCGATCGTCGTGCTGATGTTCGTGGCGTCGGAGGAGGCGACGTCGGGCTCGGTCATCGCGAACGCCGAGCGGATCTCGCCCTCGAGCAGCGGCTCGAGCCAGCGCTCCTTCTGCTCCGCCGTGCCGAACTGCGTGAGCACCTCCATGTTGCCGGTGTCCGGGGCGGCGCAGTTGATGGCGGCCGGCGCGAGGTGGCCGGAGCGGCCGGTGATCTCGGCGAGCGGGGCATACTGCAGGTTGGTCAGGCCGGCGCCGTGCTCGCCCGGAAGGAACGCGTTCCACAGCTGGGTCTTCTTGCCCGCGGCACGGATCTCCTTCATCACCGGAGCGGAGGTCCAGTCCCACTTGTTCTCGAGCGCGTCGAGCTGCTCGTGGAAGAGCGCCTCGTTGGGGTAGACGTGCTCGTCCATGAACGCGAGAAGCTGCTCGCGGAGCTCCTCGGTGCGGGCGTCGTACGCGAACTCCATGTCAGTTCTCCTTCAGCGAGGTGATGCCGGCGTTGATCAGGGGTTCGACAGCGGCGCCGACGGAGTCGAAGCCCTCGCCGACGGTCTGCCCCTGCGTGTAGCGGAAGTGGATGCCCTCCAGGATCACGGCGAGCTTGAAGGCGGCGAGCCCGAGGTAGAACCCCATGGCCGACAGGTCACGGCCGCTCCGCTCGCCGTACAGCGCGATCGTCTCGGCCTCGGTGAGGAAGCCCGCGGCCGTGGAGGCGTCGGCAACGGCGGTGTCGAGCGCTGCGAGCCGGTGGTAGACGACCATCAGCGCGACGTCGGTGAGGGGATCGCCGAGCGTGGCCATCTCCCAGTCGATGACCGCGACGATCCGGTCCTGGGAGTCGACCAGCAGGTTGTCGAGCCGGTAGTCGCCGTGGACGATCGCCGGCGTCTGCTCGGCCGGGATGTTCGCGGCGAGCAGCGCGTGCAGCTCGTCGGCACCGGCGAGGTCGCGGCTGCGCGAGGCGTCGAGCTGCTTCTTCCAGCGGCGTACCTGCCGTTCGAGGAAACCCTCGGGCCGGCCGAAGTCGCCGAGCCCGACCGCCGCCGGGTCGACCGAGTGGAGCGTCGCCAGGGTCTCGACGGTCCGCTGCGAGATGGCGCGCGTGCGCTCCTTGCCCAGGGCCTCGAGCTCGGCCGCAGTCCGGTACGGCGTCCCGTGCACGCGCTGCATCACGTAGAACTGCGCGCCGATCACGGACTCGTCCTCGCACAGGGCGTAGGTCCTGGGCACCGGGACGTCGGTGTCGCGGAGCGCCGTCATCACGCGGTACTCCCGGGTCATGTCGTGGGCCGTGGCCAGCACGTGCCCGAGCGGCGGACGGCGCACGACCCACTCGCGCCGGCCGTCGCCGACGATATAGGTCAGGTTCGACTTGCCACCCGCGACGAGGCTGCCGGTCAGAGGGCCGGTGACCTCCCCGGGACAGGTGTCGTCGAAGAACGTCCGGAACCGGTCGAGGTCCAGGCCCGGCAGCTCCGTCACGACTCGACCTTCCCCTGCAGCTTCCGCATCCCCGCCAGCCAACGGTCGGTGTCACTCGCGCGGAGCTTGTAGTACTCCGCAACCTCCGGGTGCGGAAGGATCAGGAACCGGTCGTCCTGCAGAGCGTGGAACACCGTGTCGGCGACCTGCTCGGGCTCCAGCGCGGTGTCGTGCGACAACAGCTCCTGGAGCGGGCCGGCCTCCTCCAGCATGCGCGTGCGCACGCCCTGCGGGCAGATCGCCTGGACGACGATGCCGCGGTGGCCGTAGGTGGCCGACAGCCACTCCGCGAAGGCGACCGAGGCGTGCTTGGTGACCGAGTACGTCGGACTGCCCAGCATCGTGAGCAGCCCGGCCGCGGACGCCGTGACCACGAACCGGCCCCCGCCGGTCTCGAGCCAGGCCGGCACCAGCTGCTGCGCCGCGCGCACGTGCGCCATCACGTTGACCTCGAGGGAGCGGGCCCAGTCCTCGGCGGAGGCATCCAGCCCCCTCCCCACGTCGACCCCCGCGTTGGCGAAGAAGATGTCGATCTTGCCCAGGTGGTCGCGGGCGGTCGCGATGAGCTCGGCGACCCCCTCCTCCGAGGCCGCGTCACCGGGAGCTGCGATGCCACCGCCGATCTCGGTGGCCACCCGGGTCGCGGCCTCCTCGTCGAGGTCGTTGACGACGACCCGTGCCCCTTGGGCGGCCATCCGGGCCGCGATCGCACGGCCGATGCCGTGACCGGCGCCGGTGACGACGACGCCTGCTCCGTCGACGTCCATGTCAGACGCCGCCGGTGAGGGTCAGCCCGCCGTCGATCACGACGATCTGCCCGGTGAGCCAGGCCGCGTCCTCCGAGAGCAGGAACGCCACCACGCTGCCGATGTCCTCCGGGACACCGAGCCGCTTGAGGGGGTAGGTCGCGGAGACCTCGTCCTCGCGGCCCTCGTAGAGCGCGGTCGCGAACTTGGTCTTCACCACGGCAGGAGCGACCGCGTTGACCCGGATCGAGGGGCCGAGCTCCACAGCGAGCTCCTGGGTGATGTGGTTGAGCATCGCCTTGCTGGCGCCGTAGAACCCGATGCCGGGGGCCGGCTTGAGACCGCCGACGGACGACACGTTCACCACCGAGCCACCGTGCTCGCCCATCCACGCCTTGTGGACCTGCTGCACCCACGACAGCGCGGAGAGGCAGTTGACCTCGAAGATCTTGCGGGCGGCGGCGAGGTCGAGCTCGACCATCGGCCCGTACACCGGGTTGATGCCGGTGTTGTTCACCAGCATGTCCACGCTGCCGAAGGTGTCGATGGTCTGGCGGATGGCGTCGGCCTGGTGCTCGGCGTCGTCGCCCTTGCCTGAGATGGGCAGCGCGACCTCAGGTCCACCGAGGCTCTTGGCGGCCTCCTCGAGCGCCTCCGGCTTGCGGGCGGTGATGGTGACCTTCGCCCCCTCGGCGACGAGCCGCTCCGCGATCCCGAGCCCGATCCCCCGGCTGGCTCCGGTGACGATCGCGACCTTGCCCTCGAACCTCTTCAATGCGCTGCCCTTTCTCGTCTTCGCCTAAGCGCTTGCTTAGCAGGTAAGCGTTCGCTTAGCGTTCCTCAGGTGGAGCAGATCCGTCAACCACCTGACACCGAGCGCGGGGCCCGTGCCCGGCTGATGGCCGCGGCCGTCGAGTCGTTCGCGGCCAAGGGCTTCCACGGTACGACGACCAGGGACATCGCCTCAGGGGCCGGGATGAGCCCCGCGGCCCTCTACGTCCACCACCGGTCCAAGGAGGACCTGCTCTACGAGATCAGCCGGGCGGGGCACGAGAGGACGCTGGCGCTCGTACGGGAGGCCGTGGGCACCTCGCGCGACCCCCGCGAGCAGCTGCTGGCCGTCGTACACGCCTTCGTCGTCCACCACGCCGAGGACCACACCGGCGCGCGCATCGTGAACTACGAGCTCGCCGCGCTCTCGCCGGAGCACCTCGAGGAGATCGCGGCGATCCGGCGGCAGATCGAGCAGGAGATGCGCGACGTGGTCGAGCGCGGGGTCGCGGCGGGGGTCTTCGCCACGCCCGATGCACACATGACCGCGCTCGCGTTGCTGTCGCTGGGGATCGACGTGGCGCGGTGGTACCGCGACGAGGGTGACTGGAGCCCCGAGCAGATCGCCGACCACTACAGCGACCTCGCGCTCCGCATCGTCGGCGCGGTCCCCGGGGGGAACACAGGCCGATAGCCTGAAGGCACCCCCTCCCCGAGGATGTGAGATGCCGCCCGAGACCGCGCCCCCCGACGAAGGGGCACGTCAGTTCGTCGCGCCCAGCTGGCGCGAGACCGACCGGTTCGTCCCGCGACGCCTGGTGCGGCCGCTGCAGAACCTGATGCAGGTCGAGACCAGCAGCGCGATCGTCATCCTGCTCGCCACCGTCGCCGCGCTGGTCATCGCCAACACCCCGGCCTACTCCGGCTACGAGCTGTTCTGGAACAGCAGCCTCGTCCTGCACATCGGCGACCTCCACATCCTCGACCTGACGCTCCGCGAGATCGTCAACGACGGCCTGATGACACTGTTCTTCCTGCTGGTCTCGCTGGAGATCAAGCGCGAGATGGTGTTCGGGGAGCTGCGCGACCCGAAGGCCGCGGCGCTGCCGATCGTCGCCGCGGTCGGCGGCATGGTCCTGCCGGCGGCGGTCTACGTGGCCTTCAACCTCGGCAGTCCCGACCTCCGCGGCTGGGGAATCCCGATGGCAACCGACATCGCCTTCGCGGTCGCCTTGCTCACCTCGCTCGGCAGGCGGGTGCCCTTCGGGGCTCGGCTGTTCCTGCTGACGCTGGCGATCGTGGACGACCTCGGGGCGATCCTCGTGATCGCGATCTTCTACACCGCCGGGGTGTCCTTCGGCTGGCTGCTCGTGGCGGCCGCGACGGTCGGGGCGGCGCTCCTCCTCCAGCGAGCGCGCGTGCGGGCAATCACCGCCTACCTCGTCCTCGGCGCGGTCGGCTGGTACGCCCTTCACGAGTCCGGCGTCCACGCCACGATCATCGGAGTCGCGTTCGGCCTCCTCACGCCGGCGTTCGCGCTGCTCCCGCCGAGCCTCTACCCCGAGGTCGCGACCCGCCTCGTCAACGAGGTCGGTGAGCGGAACCTGGACAACGTCGTGACCGCCGACGAGCACGAGGCCAACGACCACACGCTGCGCGAGATCCGGCGGCTGACCCTCGAGACCCAGTCGCCGCTGCACCGCAACGAGACCGCGCTGGCGCCGTACGTCGCCTTCGGCATCGTGCCGCTGTTCGCGTTCGCCAACGCAGGGCTCCCCTTCCCGGACGTGCCGGTCAGCGAGTGGCTCGCCGACTCCGTCGTGCTCGGCATCGTGCTCGGTCTCGTGGTCGGCAAGACGCTCGGCATCTTCGGCGCCTCGTGGCTGATGGTGCGGCTCCGGCTCGCGAGGTACCCCACCGGCATGAACCAGGCCCATCTGCTCGGCGTCTCCGCAACCGCCGGGATCGGCTTCACCGTCGCGATCTTCGTCGCCAACCTCGCGTTCAAGGAGGGTGACGCGATCGAGATGGCGAAGCTCGGCATCCTGCTCGGAAGCCTGGTCGCAGCCATACTGGGCTATCTGCTCCTCCGGCTGAGCAGCCGGAGCAACCGCGCTGAGACGTAAAGGAGCGCACCATGTCCTCGCTCATCCCCCAGGGTTCGATTTCTTTGGCACGCCACCAGGCGCTCGGCGACCTGCCTCGCCGCACCGCCAACCGGTTCCCGCACAAGCTCGCCCTGGTCGACGGGGACACCCGGCTCACGTTCGCCGAGCTCGATGCGGTCATCGGTCGTACGGCGGCCGCGCTCGATGCCGCGGGCATGGAGAAGGGCGACCGTCTCGCGCTGCTCTCCCACAACTGCTGGGAGTTCGTCGTGCTGAGCTTCGCGACCGCCCGGCTCGGCGTGATCCTCGTGCCGGTCAACTTCATGCTCGGCCCCGACGAGATCGCCTACATCCTCGACCACAGCGAGTCCTCGGCGTTCGTCGTCGAGGAGGGCCTCGTCAAGACCGCCGAGGCGGCGCTGAAGTCGGCAGGGTCGGACTCGGTCCGGCTCACCGCGGTCATCGGGTCCGGCGACGCGCACGAGGGCTGGGTCGACGTACGCACCTGGTTCGAGCACGACGGCGAGCCGCCCACCGTGATCGTCGAGGACGACGCGCCGCTGCGGCTGATGTACACCAGCGGCACCGAGTCGCGACCCAAGGGCGCGGAGCTCTCGAGCCGGTCGCTGATGTGGCAGTACGTCTCGTGCGTCGTCGACGGCGGCATGGAGTCCCACGACGTCGAGGTGCACTCGCTGCCGCTGTACCACTGCGCGCAGCTCGACTGCTTCCTCGGCCCGGACATGTACCTCGGCGCGACCAGCATCATCCTGCCCGGTCCGGACCCGGCCGCCCTCCTGCGCACGATCGAGACCGAGCGGGTCACCAAGCTGTTCGCGCCGCCGACGATCTGGATCGCCCTGCTGCGCTGTCCCGACTTCGACAACACCGACCTGTCGAGCCTGCGCAAGGGCTACTACGGCGCCTCGGCCATGCCCGTCGAGGTGCTCAACGAGCTCCGCGAGCGGCTCCCGGACGTGCGGCTGTGGAACTTCTACGGGCAGACCGAGATGGCACCACTGGCCACGATCCTCGGCCCGGAGGAGCAGCTCAGCCACGCGGGCTCGGCCGGTCGGGCCGCGCTCAACGTCGAGACCCGGGTCGTCGACGACGAGGACAACCCGGTCCCGGCCGGAACCGTCGGCGAGATCGTGCACCGCAGCCCCCACGCGATGATCGGCTACTACAAGGACGACGAGAAGACGGCGGAGGCGTTCCGCAACGGCTGGTTCCACTCGGGCGACCTCGGCTTCCTCGACGAGGAGGGCCGCCTGTCCGTCGTGGACCGCAAGAAGGACATGATCAAGACCGGAGGCGAGAACGTCGCCAGCCGCGAGGTCGAGGAGGCCATCTACAAGCTCGACGGCGTCGCGGAGGTCGCGGTGTTCGGCGTGAGCCACCCGCGGTGGATCGAGGCGGTCGTGGCGGTCGTCGTACCCAAGCCCGGAGTCGAGCTCACCGAGGCCGACGTCATCGACCACACACGCCAGCACCTCGCCGGGTACA
>DATGYO010000145.1:0-1940 GCA_035297905.1 Nocardioidaceae bacterium | reverse complement strand
CGCGAGCTGGAGCTTCTCGTCCTCGACGTCGACCGCGATGGTCGTCGTACCGAAGATGTTGGCGTACTGCAGCGCCATGTGCCCGAGCCCACCGATGCCGACGACCATCGCGGTCTCGGTGGGCTGCGGCTTGGCCACCTTGAGTGCCTTGTACGTCGTGACGCCCGCGCAGGTGATGGGGGCGGCATCGAGCGAGGACACGGCTTCGGGGACCTTCACGACGTGGCTGGCGTAGGCGATCGTGAACTCGGCGTAGCCGCCGTCCATCGTGTAGCCCATGTACTGCGGCGTCACGCAGTAGGTCTCCCAGCCCGCGATGCAGTAGCGGCACCGGCCGCACGCGTGGCCCAGCCATGGCAGCGCGACCCGGTCGCCCACCTCGACCTGTGACTCGCCGGGGCCGACCACGACGACGCGCCCGACACCTTCGTGGCCGGGGATCAGCGGCATCTTCGGCTTGACCGGCCAGTCGCCTCGGGCGGCGTGGATGTCCGTGTGGCAGAGACCGCTCGCCTCGATCTTCACGAGGATCTGCCCGGGACCGGGTTCCGGCACGGGGACGTGCCGGATCTCGAGCGGTGCGGCGAGCTCCGGTACGACGGCTGCCTTCATGGTCATTTCGTCTCCTTCTGCAGGATTGCTTCCGCCGACCAGCCAACCGTCTGCGGCACCCCGAAGGAGGTGCTCAACGCCTCGACCTCCGGGGTCGAAGGTCCCGTCCTGTCCTGGGAGGGTCAGATCTCCTCGGGGAACATCTGGATCGCACCGGAGGGGCACTCGGCCACGCAGATCCCACAGCCCTTGCAGTAGTCGAGGTCGATCAGGTACTTCTCCCCCGGCTGACCGAGCTTGATCACCGCGTTGTCCGGGCAGACGCCGTAGCAGTTGTCGCAGCCGAAGCAGTTTCCGCACGACATGCAGCGCCTGGCCTCGTACAGCGCGTTGTCCTCGTCGAGTCCCTGCACGACCTCGTCGAACGTCGACTCGCGTCGCGCCCGCTCGAGCACCGGTCGGTGGGTCCGCGGGGCGTCGGCGTAGTACCACGTGTTGAGCGTGTCGAACGTCGCCAGTGCAGGGCGTACGACGGGCTCGGGAGCGGCCCCCGACAGGTAGGCGTCGATGTTCTTCGCCGCCCGCTTCCCGTGCCCGACCGCGACGGTCACCGACCGTTCGAACGGCACCATGTCGCCTCCGGCGAAGATCCCGGGACAGCCGGTCATCATGTCGGGCCCGACCGTGACGACGCCGCCGTCGACGACCAGTCCCGGTACGTTGTCGAGCAGCGAGAGGTCGGTGTCCTGGCCGAGGGCGAGGACCAGCGAGTCGGCGTCGAGCTCCTCGAGCTCACCGGTCGGCTGCGGGAACCCGCTCTCGTCGAGCTCCATCTTCTCGATGACGAGCTTGCCCTGGTCGACCTGCTTGATCGTGGTCAGCCACTTGAAGAGCACGCCCTCCTCCTCGGCCTCCATGAACTCCGACTCGTGCGCGGGCATCCGGTCCTTGTTGCGGCGGTAGACCACGATCGCCTCGGACGCGCCGAGACGCTTGGCCGTGCGGGCGGCGTCCATGGCGGTGTTGCCCCCGCCGTACACCGCGACCCTCCTGCCGAGCAGCGGCTTCTCACCCTCCTCCAGGCCCTTCAGCATGCTCACCGCGTCGAGGACATGTGACGCGGAGCCGGCGGGGATGTAGGCACGCTTGCCGATCTGCGCCCCCACTGCGAGGAAGACCGCGTCGTACTCCTGCTTGTCCGCCATCAGGTCGGTGACCTTCGTGTCGAGCTCGAGCGTGACGCCCATGTCGAGGATGCGCTGCACCTCGGCGTCGAGGACCTCACGAGGGAGGCGGTACTTCGGGATGCCGAACCGCATCATCCCGCCGGCCATCGGTCCGGCCTCCTTGACCGTCACGGTGTGACCGCGACGTGCGAGGTGGTAGGC
>DATGYO010000144.1:0-1945 GCA_035297905.1 Nocardioidaceae bacterium | reverse complement strand
CGCGAGCTGGAGCTTCTCGTCCTCGACGTCGACCGCGATGGTCGTCGTACCGAAGATGTTGGCGTACTGCAGCGCCATGTGCCCGAGCCCACCGATGCCGACGACCATCGCGGTCTCGGTGGGCTGCGGCTTGGCCACCTTCAGCGCCTTGTACGTCGTGACTCCGGCGCACGTGATCGGCGCGGCATCGAGCGACGACACGGCTTCGGGGACCTTCACGACGTGGCTGGCGTAGGCGATCGTGAACTCGGCGTAGCCGCCGTCCATCGTGTAGCCCATGTACTGCGGCGAGACGCAGTAGGTCTCCCAGCCGGCGATGCAGTAGCGGCACCGCCCGCACGCGTGGCCGAGCCACGGCAGCGCGACCCGGTCACCGACCTCGACCTGCGACTCGCCCGGTCCCACCTCGACCACACGCCCGACGCCCTCGTGGCCGGGGATCAGCGGCATCTTGGGCTTCACGGGCCAGTCGCCGCGAGCCGCGTGGATGTCGGTGTGGCACAGACCGCTCGCTTCGATCTTCACGAGGATCTGGCCGGGTCCGGGCTCGGGCACGGGGACGTCCCGGATCTCCAATGGTGCGGCGAGCTCCGGTACGACGGCGGCCTTCATGCTCATGGTGTCTCCTTCGAGATTTGCGATGAGACACCAGCCAAGCGTTGCGCGACGCACTGAAGCAGGTGCGAACGCCTCCACCTTCGGGGCCGAAGGTCCCAGAGGCTGGGGCGTCCGAGAGCGGTCAGATCTCCTCGGGGAACATCTGGATCGCGCCTGAGGGGCACTCCGCCACGCAGATGCCGCAGCCCTTGCAGTAGTCGAGGTCGATCAGGTACTTCTCCCCCGGGTGCCCCAGCTTGATCACCGCGTTGTCCGGGCAGACGCCGTAGCAGTTGTCACAGCCGAAGCAGTTGCCGCAGGACATGCACCGGCGGGCCTCGTAGAGCGCGTTCCCCTCGTCGAGCCCCAGCACGACCTCGTCGAACGTCGACTCGCGCCGCGCCCGCTCGAGCACCGGCCTGTGGGTCCGCGGTGCGTCGGCGTAGTACCAGGTGTTCAGCGTGTCGAACGTCGCCAGCGCAGGGCGTACGGCGGGCTCCGGAGCAGCCCCCGACAGGTAGGCGTCGATGTTCTTGGCCGCCCGCTTGCCGTGCCCGACAGCGACGGTGACCGACCTTTCGAACGGCACCATGTCGCCACCGGCGAAAATCCCGGGGCAGCCGGTCATCATGTCGCGACCGACCATGACGACGCCGTCGTCGACGACCAGGCCTGGCACGTTGTCGAGCAGGGAGAGATCCGTCTCCTGACCGAGCGCGAGAACCAGTGAGTCGGCGTCGAGCTCCTCGAGCTCACCGGTCGGCTGCGGGAAGCCGCTCTCGTCGAGCTCCATCTTCTCGATCACGAGCTTGCCCTGGTCGACCTGCTTGATCGTGGTCAGCCACTTGAAGAGCACGCCCTCTTCCTCGGCCTCGATGAACTCCGACTCGTGCGCCGGCATCCGGTCCCTGTTCCGGCGGTAGACGACGATCGCCTCCGACGCCCCCAGACGCTTGGCGGTCCGGGCGGCATCCATGGCGGTGTTGCCGCCGCCGTACACCGCGACCCTCCTGCCGAGCAGCGGCTTCTCGCCCTCCTCGAGGCCCTTCAGCATGTTCACCGCGTCGAGGACATGCGACGCGGAGCCGGCGGGGATGTAGGCACGCTTGCCGATCTGCGCACCCACGGCGAGGAAGACCGCGTCGTACTCCTCCTTGTCCGCCACCAGGTCGGTGACCTTCGCGTCGAGCTCAAGCGTCACGCCCAGGTCGAGGATGCGCTGCACCTCGGCGTCGAGGACCTCACGAGGGAGGCGGTACTTCGGGATGCCGAACCGCATCATCCCGCCGGCCATCGGTCCGGCCTCCTTGACCGTCACGGTGTGACCGCGACGTGCGAGGTGGTAGGC
>DATGYO010000143.1:0-4896 GCA_035297905.1 Nocardioidaceae bacterium | reverse complement strand
CCACGCCCACGGAGTCGGCGATCTCGGTCCTCAGGTCCTTCGGCCGGTCGGTACGGTCGCTCTCAGCCGCAGACAGCACCGGACGACGCGGACCCACACCCGGAACCGCCCACCCCGAGGCATCGGCCGGGTCGGCCGGTTTGGCCCCCGTCCCCGCAGTGCGCTCGGTGCGCTGGTCCGTCGTGGTCACAGGACCAAGCTATGAGAATTCCACCCCTTGTTCGAACACCTGTTCGACAAGCGTGGAATACCGAGCGCGGTCCGCCGATGTGGACGAAAACTGGCCCGCGAACGAAAACTGGCCAGGGACTGGCGACAGAGGCGACTGCCGAGGACGAACCTCCGTCAGCCCCGTGGCGCCCGAGCGAGCTGCCGGGACTGCGCGACGAGCCGGCCCGCGGAGTCCCACACCTCGGCGTCCTCCTCGAGCAGTCCGCCGGCGTAGTTTCGGGTCGCATGGACGACCTTGAGCCACCCGGGCGCGGGAGCGGCGCGGAGATGGGCCGTGAGCTCGAGGGTGGGCGTCCAACCCGGCAGACCAAGGTCGAAGGTCACCGGTGGCAAGGCGTCGAGTGCCAGCAGCAGGGAAAGAGCATCCGGCTCCCGACCATCAGCCATCTTGAGCCACCCACGCATGACCCCACGGCCGGTCGGCTTGCCCAGCGCCCACCCGACGGTGTCTGGATCGAGCCGCAGGTCGAACCGATCCAGCAGCGGAGCGTTCGCCTTGAAGTCCCCGGGAGCGAGGTTGGAGCCGATGCACTGGTCGACGTCGGGGAGGTCCGGCTCGAGAGCAGTGGTGTGCACGCCGTCCGGAAGCGCTGCCAGATCACCGAAGGTCGCAAGAGCGCGAACACGCTCGACGGGCTGACCGCCATTGTCCTGGACCAGTGAGACGGACCCGGTCGACATGGTCCGGCCCCGGCGCAGCACGTCCGTCGTGAAGGTTGCGGGTCCGCCCTTGGCCGCCGACAGGTAGTACGCGCTGATCGAGATCGGGTCGGGATGCCCGTCGTCGGCGAACGTCTGACGGAGCGCGTTCGCCATCGCGGCGAGCAGGAGTCCGCCGTTGATCCCCGCGCCGATGCTCCAGGAGCCATCGAGGTGACCGTCGTACACGCCCTCGGCACGCCGCTCCATCGCGATACCGCGGTCGAACTCGGAGTCGGACATCGGTGGGCTACCGGCGCTCTGGTGGGTGCTCGTCACCAGGCGAGGCTATCCGCACCGTGGTCGCCGAACCTCGAGAGGACGACCCTCCTGTCAGCTCTGAGGCGAGCGTTGCAAGGGCACGGGGCTGCGCTGGGCCACGAGATGCACGGTCACGTAGTGGCCGTGCGGACCCTCGCGAGTCGCCGCCTCGAACTCCACGTGCCCGTCGTCGACCCAGGTTGAGTGAGCCTCCCAGAACGGGTGGCTGACCCGCTGGCCCCAGAGCTCCTCGACGGCGTCGGCGACGTCGTGCTCCGAAAGGTTGGGGTGGTACTGGCAGAGGCTCACGAGCAGCCGGTCCGGATCGTCCGTGTGCTCCACCTCGACGGTGTCGAACAGTCCGCTGTCTGTGAACACGTCGCGCAGGATGCTCTCCATGGCGATCAGGGCTCGCCCGCTGGCGGGCGAAGCATTCAGTTGAACGCCCGAGCGCAGAGTGTGGAAATGCATCAGTTGCATATCGCGATGATGACCGGATCAATTCCGTTATTGCGGGAGAACGCGCCACGAATAAACCATATGAAATCGGACTAAAACTGGTCTCAATAAGGCAAATCAAAGTAAAACTTCGGGGATTCCCACGCCTTGGGCACGTGTAACTGAAAGGGGCGACAGGCTGCGCGGCCGGAGGTAGCCTGCCCGCAAGGGGCGGGAGATGTTGGGGAGCTACATGAGCGCGGGGGAACGGATAAAGGTGGGCGTGGTCGATGACCACGACCTTCTCCTTGCTGGTGTCCGCGCACTGCTGTCGACCCAGAACTCCCCCGCCCAGTTCGTCGCCGGATCGGACACCGTTTCGGGTCTGTTACGAACCCCTCGCCAGTTCGATGTCGTCGTCCTCGATGTGAGGCTGCGCGACGGGTCCCACGCCGAGGAGAACGTCCGGACTCTCGACCTCCGGGGCTACGCGGTCCTGCTCCACGCGGACCGGTCGCACCGCGAGGCGGCGCCGATCCTCGCCCGGTCACCCGCGCGTGGACTGGTGTGGAAGAACGACCCCGCCATCCAGCTGCTCCGGGCGATCGTCGCAATCGCCCAGGGCGAGATGTGGGTGCCCCCGGGATGCTCGTCAGCCGTCGACCTCACCCATCGCGAGACCGAGGTGCTCCGGCTCTACGCGACCGGCATGAAGTACGCCGACACCGCCGCCGCGCTCGACCCTCCGGTGAGCGTCGAGTCGGTCAAGACCTACCTGTCGCGGATCAGGAAGCGGTACGCCGAGGCCGGCCGACCTGCGTCGACCCGCATCGAGCTTCGTCAGCGCGCGCTCGAGGACGGGCTGCTCACGCCCGAGGACGCCTGAGCCACTTCGCGTCGGCGGACGAGGTCGGTAGACAGTCGGTAGGGCCAAAGCTCAGAGCTGCACGAGTCCGACGACCTGCATGACCAGCTCCCCCGCCTCGTCGGAGGCGTCGAGGTCCACCTCGGCCTGGATCCTCCAGTCGTGGTCTCCCTCGGGATCGCCGATGATCTGCTGGACCCGCCAGGTCCGACCCTCCTTCTCGACGAGCAGCATGTGGGGGCCACGAGCATCCGGGCCGATGTCGATCCGGTCGTGCTCCTTGAAGTACGCCCCCAGCGCATCGCGCCAGACCTCGGTGTCGAGGCCGCTGTCTGCGTCGAGCTCCCCGAGCTCGTCGTACCTCTTGTGCGCAGCGAGCTCAACCCGCCTGAACAGAGCGTTGCGGACCAGCACCCGGAACGACCGCTCGTTCGCGCTGATCGGCGCCGCCTCGGCCGGACGGGCATGAGCCTCGACGAGGTCGGCCGAGGTCTCTCCCGGATGCGTGAGCTCCTCCCACTCGTCGAGCAGGCTCGAGTCGGTCTGCCGGACCACCTCGCCGAGCCACTCGATCAGGTCGGTGAGCTCCTCCCCCTTCATGCTGTCGGGCACCGTCTGGCGCAGCGCCTTGTACGCATCCCCGAGGTAACGCAGCACGATGCCCTCGGAGCGAGCGAGCCCGTAGTAGGCGACGTACTCACCAAAGGTCATCGCCCGCTCGTACATGTTCCGCACCACCGACTTCGGCGACACCGCGCTCTCGGCGATCCACGGATGCGACCGACGGTAGACCTCGTAGGTGTGCTCGAGCAGCTCCTGCAGCGGCTTGGGGTACGAGACGTCCTCGAGCAGGTCCATGCGCTCGTCGTACTCGATGCCGTCGGCCTTCATCTCGGCGACCGCCTCCCCACGCGCCTTGAACTCCTGCGCGTTGAGCACCGGGCGCGGGTCCTCCAGCGTGGCCTCGATGACCGAGACCACATCGAGGGCGTACGTCGGGACCTCGGGGTCGAGCGTCTCGAGGGTGGCGAGGGCGTACGTCGACAGCGGCTGGTTCAGGGCGAAGTTGAGCTGGAGGTCCTCGCCGAGCCGCATGCCGCGACCGTCCTCTCCGGGCGGGTCCACGCGCTCGACCACGCCGGCAGCGAGCAGCGTGCGGTAGAGCGCGATCGCCCGCCGCACCAGCCGCACCTGGCTCCGCGAGTCCTCGTGGTTGTCGCGCAGGAGCCGGCGCATCGCCTCGAACGGGTTGCCCTCCCGGGCGATGACGTTGAGCAGCATTCCGTGGCTCACGCGCATCCGGCTCACCAGCGGCTCCGGCTCTGCCGCCACGAGGCGCTGGAAGGTGTCCTCGCTCCAGGTCACGAAACCCTCAGGGGGCTTCTTGCGCTGGACCCTTCGCTGCTTCTTCGGGTCGTCCCCCGCCTTCTGGAGCGCCTTGTGGTTCTCGATGACGTGGTCGGGAGCCTGTACGACGACCGCGCCGGACGTGTCGTAGCCGGCACGGCCGGCCCTGCCGGCGATCTGGTGGAACTCTCGCGCCTTGAGAACGCGCTGGCGTCGCCCGTCGTACTTGGTCAGGCCGGTGAGCACCACCGTGCGGATCGGCACGTTGATCCCCACACCGAGGGTGTCGGTGCCGCAGATGACCTTGAGCAGGCCCGCCTGAGCGAGCTGCTCGACGAGGCGGCGGTACTTGGGAAGCATCCCGGCGTGGTGCACGCCGATGCCGTGGCGGACCAGGCGTGACAGGGTCTTCCCGAAGCCGGGGCTGAACCTGAAGTCGCCGATCAGCTCGGCGATCCTGTCCTTCTCCTCGCGGGTGCACACGTTGATGCTCATCAGCGCCTGGGCTCGCTCGAGGGCGGCGGCCTGGGTGAAGTGCACGACGTACACGGGCGCCTGGTTCGTGGTGAGGAGCTCCTCCAGGGTCTCGTGCAGAGGGGTCAGCGCCCAGGAGTAGCTCAGCGGCACGGGTCGCTCGGCGTTCGCGACCACGGCGGTCTCCCGCCCGGTCCGCCGGGTGAGGTCCTCCTGGAACCGGGTCACGTCGCCGAGCGTCGCGGACATCAGCAGGAACTGCGCGTGGGAGAGCTCGAGCAGGGGCACCTGCCAGGCCCAGCCTCGGTCGGGCTCGGAGTAGAAGTGGAACTCGTCCATCACGACCTGGCCGACGTCGGCGGCCGGCCCCTCGCGCAGGGCCTGGTTGGCCAGGACCTCCGCCGTGCAGCAGATGATCGGGGCGTCCTGGTTGACGCCGGAGTCGCCGGTGATCATGCCGACGTTCTCGGCGCCGAAGATCTCGCACAGGGCGAAGAACTTCTCAGACACAAGCGCCTTGATGGGCGCGGTGTAATAGCTGCGCTGCCCGCGGGCCAGGGCCTGGAAGTGCAGCGCGATCG
>DATGYO010000142.1:0-6489 GCA_035297905.1 Nocardioidaceae bacterium | reverse complement strand
CGGCATCCTGATCCTGGCCTTCATGGCGATCGCGCTCATCGTCGCCTTCGACGCCGAGGTGACCAAGCTGATCCAGCTCTACATCGTCGGCGTCTTCGTCTCGTTCAACCTCAGCCAGCTCGGCATGATCAGGCACTGGACGCGCCATCTGAAGACCGAGACCGACCCGGCGGCAAGGCGGCGGATGATGCGCTCGCGAGCCATCAACACCTTCGGCCTCTGCATGACCGCGATCGTCCTGGTGATCGTGCTCGTGACGAAGTTCCTCGCGGGGGCCTGGATCACCATCCTCGCGATGGGCACCTTCTACATGCTCATGAAGGGCATCCGCCGCCACTACGACCGCGTGGCGACGGAGCTGGTCGTGGAGGAGAGGGACCAGTTCCTGCCGACGCGGGTGCACGCGATCGTCACCGTCTCGAAGCTGCACAAGCCGACCATGCGAGCGCTCGCCTACGCCAAGGCGTCGCGCCCCAATGTCCTGGAGGCGGTCTTCGTCGACACGGACCCAGCGGCAACGGCCGCCCTGCTCGAGGAGTGGGACGCGCGGCACATCGACATCCCGCTCAAGGTGCTGTACTCGCCGTACCGCGAGATCATCAAGCCGATCGTCGACTACACGCGAAGCATCCGGAACGCGAACCCCCGAGGTGTCGTGGCGGTCTACATCCCGCAGTACGTCGTCGGCCGTTGGTGGGAGCAGGTCCTGCACAACCAGACTGCGCTGCGGCTGAAGGCCCGGCTGAACTTCACCCCCGGCGTGATGGTGATCTCGGTCCCCTACCAGCTCCGCTCCTCGGAGCTCGCCAAGCAGCGTGAGGAGCGCATGCTCAACCAGGTGCGGGCAGGAGACGTCCGGCGGGGGAGAGTCCGCCGGTGAGGCGACCCACCCGCCAGCGGGTGGCACGTGGTCGGTCCCTGGTGGGGGAGCGCTACACCGTCGAGGTCGGACCGATCGCGCACGGCGGCCACTGCGTGGCCCGCCACGAGGGCCGCGTCGTCTTCGTCCGCCACACCCTCCCCGGGGAGCGCGTCGTCGCGCAAGTGACCGAGGGCGACGAGGGGTCCAAGTTCCTCCGTGCCGATGCGGTAGAGGTGCTCTCGGCGTCGCCGGACAGGGTGGACCCCCCGTGCACGTTCTCGGGTCCGGACAGGTGTGGCGGCTGCGACTTCCAGCACGTGCGGCTCTCAGCCCAGCGGGAGCTGAAGGCGGCCGTGGTGCGTGAGCAGCTCCAACGCGTCGCGAAGGTGGACGTCGATGTCGTGGTGGAGGCGGTCCCCGGGGACCGGGAGGGGCTCGACTGGCGCACCCGCGTGCAGTTCGCCGTGGGCCCCGACGGTCGCCCAGGGCTCAGGAAGCACCGGTCCCGGGAGCTGGTGCACGTCGACCACTGCCCGATCAGCCATCCCGGTCTCCCGGAGGTCCTCGACAGGACGTGGTCCGGGCTCGAGAGCGTCGAGGCGATCCGGTCGACCACGGGGGAGCAGCTTCTCGTCGAGACGCCCCCTGGACCGGAGGGGCTGCGGCTCGAAGGTCCGTCGGTGCTGCACGAACAGGCCGGGGGGCGGGAGTTCGAGGTGTCCGGGTCGGGTTTCTGGCAGGTGCATCCGGGGGCGGCCGACGTACTCACCTCCGCGGTGCTGTCGGCACTGGAGCCGCGACCGGGGGAGCGCGCACTCGACCTGTACGCCGGCGTGGGACTGTTCTCAGCCTTTGTCGCCGAGCGGGTCGGCCCGGAGGGGTCGGTCGTCGCGGTGGAGTCCGACGCGACCGCCGTCGAGGATGCCGCGCGGAACCTGGCCGACCTGACCCAGGTCGAGCCGGTGGTGAGTCGGGTCGAGGTCGCCCTGCGTCGCGGCGCGGTGGGCGAGCACGCCGACCTGGTCGTCCTGGACCCTCCTCGGGTGGGCGCCAAGCGCGAGGTCGTCGAAGCGGTGGTGGGTCTCGGCCCGCGGTCCGTCGCCTACGTGGCGTGTGACCCTGGTGCGCTGGCCAGGGATGTGGCGATCTTCGCCGAGCACGGTTACCGGCTGGAGTCGCTCAGGGCCTTCGACATCTTCCCGATGACTCAGCACGTGGAGTGCGTGGCGCTTCTGACGCGGGTTCCTGACTTGGCGCGCCGGCCGCGGCACTCGGTCGGCACAGTACATCGAGCGTAGACCGGTGGCGCGGTTCGCTTGATGTCGTGTATCTTGACGTCAAGAGATATCCCGGACCCGCGAAATCGCCGCGTTGACGGCGTGGGCAAGATGGGTACCGGACCGACAGTCGAGGTGAGGAGACGGGCATATGGCGAGCCCCAAGAGTGTGGACAGCTTCGGTGCCAAGGGCACCTTGGACGTGAACGGGAAGTCCTACGAGATCTACCGGCTGGCCTCGGTCACGGGTGACGGCCTCGACGTCGACTCCCTGCCTTACAGCCTCAAGATCCTGCTGGAGAACCTGCTCCGCACCGAGGACGGCGCGAACATCACCGCCGACGACATCCGCGCGCTCGCCGGGTGGGACGCCGAGGCGGAGCCGAGCAAGGAGATCCAGTTCACGCCCGCCCGCGTGATCATGCAGGACTTCACCGGTGTGCCCTGCGTCGTCGACCTGGCCACCATGCGCGAGGCCATGTCGGAGCTCGGCGGCGACGCGTCGAAGATCAACCCGCTCGCCCCCGCCGAGATGGTCATCGACCACTCGGTCATCGCTGACGTGTTCGGGTCGCCGGAGGCGTTCGAGCGCAACGTGGAGATCGAGTACGAGCGCAACAAGGAGCGCTACCAGTTCCTGCGCTGGGGCCAGGGCGCGTTCAACGACTTCAAGGTCGTCCCGCCGGGCACCGGCATCGTGCACCAGGTGAACATCGAGCACCTCGCACGCGTGGTCTTCGCCCGCGAGGACGAGTCCGGTACGACGGTCGCCTACCCCGACACCTGCGTGGGCACCGACTCCCACACCACGATGGTCAACGGCATCGGCGTGGTCGGCTGGGGCGTAGGCGGCATCGAGGCCGAGGCGGCGATGCTCGGTCAGCCGGTCTCGATGCTCATCCCGCGTGTCGTCGGCTTCAAGCTGTCGGGGGAGCTGCCCGAGGGGGCCACCGCCACCGACCTCGTGCTCACGATCACCGAGATGCTGCGCAAGCACGGCGTCGTCGGCAAGTTCGTCGAGTTCTACGGCTCGGGTGTCAGCGCGCTGCCGCTGGCCAACCGCGCCACGATCGGCAACATGTCGCCGGAGTTCGGCTCCACCATCGCGGTCTTCCCTCTCGACGAGGAGACCGTCAACTACCTCAAGCTCACCGGCCGCTCCGAGGAGCAGCTCGCGCTCGTCGAGGCCTACGCCAAGGAGCAGGGCCTCTGGCACGACCCCGACGCCGAGCCCCGCTACTCCGAGAGGCTCGAGCTCGACCTGGCGACCGTCGTACCGTCGCTGGCCGGGCCGAAGCGGCCGCAGGACCGCGTCTCCCTGAGCGACGCCAAGGACGCCTTCCGCTCGGCACTGGCCGACTACGTCACCGACGGCGACGCAGCCGGCGGTTCGGCGAAGCCCGGCGTGCCCTCACAGGAGAAGCCGGCTGCTGTCACCTCGACTGTCGACGAGGCGTCCGACGAGTCGTTCCCGGCCAGCGACTCCCCGGCGTACTCCGGTGGCGGCAACGGTGGCGGTGCGCCCGACGACTGGCACAACCACCCCGCCGGCAGCCCGGACGGTCGTCCCTCGAACCCCGCCCAGGTCGAGTTGGCCGATGGCACGAAGTTCGAGATCGACCACGGCGCCGTCACCATCGCGGCGATCACCTCGTGCACCAACACCTCGAACCCGTCCGTGATGATCGGGGCCGCGCTGCTGGCGAAGAAGGCCGTCGAGAAGGGCCTGCAGCGCAAGCCGTGGGTCAAGACCACCCTGGCGCCGGGCTCGAAGGTCGTCTCCGACTACTACGAGCGCGCCGGCCTCACCCCGTACCTCGACAAGCTCGGCTTCAACCTCGTGGGCTACGGCTGCACGACGTGCATCGGCAACTCCGGGCCGCTCATCCCCGAGGTCAGCAAGGCCGTGAACGACAACGACCTCGCTGTCGTGTCGGTGCTGTCCGGCAACCGCAACTTCGAGGGCCGGATCAACCCGGACATCAAGATGAACTACCTCGCGTCGCCGCCGCTGGTCGTGGCCTACGCCTTGGCCGGCTCGATGGACGTGGACCTGTTCAACGACAGCCTCGGCAAGGACTCCGAGGGCAACGACGTCTTCCTCAAGGACATCTGGCCCTCGCCGACCGAGGTGGAAGAGGTCATCGCCCAGGCGATCACCTCCGAGATGTTCACCAACGACTACTCCGACGTCTTCGCCGGCGACGAACGGTGGCAGAACCTCGAGACCCCCTCGGGCGACACCTTCGCCTGGGCCGAGGACTCGACCTACGTCCGCAAGGCGCCGTACTTCGACGGGATGCCCGACGAGCCGGCGCCGGTGGAGGACATCCAGGGCGCCCGCGTGCTGCTGAAGCTCGGCGACTCGGTCACCACCGACCACATCTCCCCGGCCGGTGCGATCAAGAAGGACTCGCCGGCAGGCAAGTACCTCGCGGAGCACGGCGTGGAGCAGCGGGACTTCAACTCCTACGGCTCGCGTCGCGGCAACCACGAGGTGATGATCCGCGGAACGTTCGCCAACATCCGCCTGCGCAACCAGCTCGCGCCGGGCACCGAGGGCGGCTTCACCCGTGACTTCACCAAGGACGGCGAAGTCACGACGGTCTTCGAGGCGTCGGAGAACTACGTCGCCGCCGGCACCCCGCTCGTGGTGCTCGCCGGCAAGGAGTACGGCTCCGGTTCGTCCCGTGACTGGGCGGCCAAGGGCACCGCGCTCCTCGGCGTCAGGGCGGTCATCGCGGAGTCCTACGAGCGGATCCACCGCTCGAACCTGATCGGCATGGGTGTGCTCCCGCTGCAGTTCCCGGAGGGCGAGTCCGCTGACTCGCTCGGACTCACCGGCGAGGAGGAGTTCTCGATCACCGGTGTCACGGAGCTCAACGACGGCGGCATCCCGCAGACCGTGAAGGTCAAGGCCGGTGACGTGGAGTTCGAGGCCAAGGTGCGCATCGACACCCCGGGTGAGGCGAGCTACTACCGCAACGGCGGCATCATGCAGTACGTCCTGCGAAGCCTGCTGAAGGGCTGACGATCCTCGGGTTGGAGACATGGGTGGCGGCCGTCCTGGTCGCCACCCTTGTCGTTGCCGCGGCCGTACAAGGCCTCGTGGGGCTGGGCCTCGGGCTGGTCTCGGCGCCGGTGGTCACCCTGGCCGCACCGCAGCTGATGCCCCAGCTGTTGCTCTGGCTCGCCGTCATCATGCCGATGGTCACGCTCGTCCGTGAGCACCACGACATCGACTGGCGCGGCCTGGCGTGGTCGCTGCCGTGGCGGGTTCCGGGAACTGCGGTCGGGGTGGCGCTGGTTGCCTGGCTCTCGACGCAGACGCTCGGCCTGATGGTCGGCGCGATGGTGCTGCTGAGCGTGCTCCTCACGGTCCGGGCGGTCGAGCTCCCGGTCAACGCACGCACCTTGTCGGCAGCCGGGTTCGTCTCCGGCATCACCGGCACGACGACCTCGATCGGCGGGCCACCGATGGCCCTGCTCTACCAGCACCGGTCGCCGGCGCAGATCAGGTCGACCCTGGCGGTGTACTTCATCGCGGGGGCGGGGCTGAGTCTTACCGGCCTGGCGGTGGGCGGCGCGCTGGAGGTCTCGACCTTCCTGCTCGCGATGGCCCTGGTGCCGGCGCTCGTTGTCGGGTTCGCGCTGTCTCGCTTCCTGGTCAGACGGGTGCCGCCCCACCACATCCGGCCCGGGGTCCTGCTGGTCTGTGCTCTGTCCGCGCTCGCCGTCGTCGTCAGGTCACTGTTCTGAGCCCGCTCTGAGCCGGCCTGCCTTGGTCGTCCCGGCAGGCGGGCCCGGAGTGAGCCGGATCCGGCTCAGGGTGTCGCGGTCGTGGGGTCGGTCGTGGCCGGAGGCACGCAGGTGGGCGTGGCCGTAGGGTCCTGGGGCGGGTCTTTCGGGTCGCACGGCGGGAGGGCTGTCGACGTCTCGGACGGGGACGGCGACGGGGTGGAGGTGCCCGGTCCGGAGGTGTCGGTCGTGGTGGTGGCCGGGTCCGAGGGTGGCGGGTCCGAGGGTGTCGGCTGGGTCGGCGTCGGGTCCGGCGTCGCGGAGGTCGTCGAGCCGGAGCTCGTCGAACCCGAGCTGCTCGTCGCTGTGTCCGAGGACGTGGGAGCCGGGTCGGACGAGGACGAGGGCGCCGTGCTCGTGGTGTCGGGCGTGGCGTTCGGGCTCGAGGGCGTCGTCGAGGTCGGCGACGAGGTGGCCGTCCCGGAGTCGGTCGCGGCTGGGACCGCAGCACCGGTGGTCGAGGACGCAGTCCCCGAGGCGGTCGGGGTCACGGCACCCGGAGTGGCCGGTGGCCCGGCGCTCGCGGCGGCGGCCGCCGCCTGAGCGCCCCTG
>DATGYO010000141.1:0-32746 GCA_035297905.1 Nocardioidaceae bacterium | reverse complement strand
GTTTGACGTAGATCGGCAGCGCGATCATCGCCACGGCGATGAACCCGATGTATGCGTACGTCAACCCGAGGTCGCCGCTGGTGTTCAAGACGCGGTTGGCGCCGACCAACATGTCCAGGACGCCTCCTACGGAGATGAGGGGCAGCTGTGCCTGCACACGAGCGTCGGTGCCTCTGCGACCCGGTGCTTCTGCGACAGGGCGCCGAACGGGCAGTCGGCCTGTGAGGCACCCGATCGCAAGGCTTTGTGTGTCAGGTTGTCGTATCGGCGGGATGGCGTTCGTGGGGAGGATAGAAGGCGGTCATCGGGACCGTCCGGAACTGAGGAGAAGTGGGATGACGCACTACTTGTTGGCCGTGCACGGCCCTGCCGAGATGGACGAGTTCGGAAACTACGGCTCCAAGGAGGAGATGGAGGAAGCGTTCGCCGCGACCGGCGCCTTCAATGACAAGCTTCACGCCGATGGCTACTGGGTCTTCGCCGGTGGGCTTCAGTCGGCATCGACCGCGACCGTCGTCGACGGCCGGGGTGAGACGCCGGTGATGACCGACGGCCCCTACCTCGAGACCAAGGAGGTCATCGGGGGTTTCTGGGTCATCGACGCGCCCGACCTCGACGTGGCACTCAAGCTCGCGGCCGAGGGGTCCAAGGCATGCCGAGGCAAGGTCGAGGTCCGTCCGTTCGACGGCCTCGCCTGATATGTAGGTCTCTCCTGTCAAGGGGCAGGTTGAGGTGCCACCACGGCTGGTTGTCGTGGCGGCACCTCTGTTTCTGGCCGGGGCCGCGGTCGCGGTGAGCGGGTCTGGCGACGCACGTGGTCGAGACTGATATGCGCGGGTTGGTTACCGCAGGGTCGGCGACGTGCCCTCACGCGAGGAGGCGCTGGGGTGGGCTGCCAAGATCGCCGCCCGACCCTGTCGGACGACTCAGGCGGCGATGACGCCGAGGCTGAGCATCAGCAGCGTGAAGGCGCCGAGCGCGATCCGGTAGATGACGAACGGCAGGTAGGACCGGGTGCTGACATAGCGCAGCAGCCAGGCGATGGCGGCGTACCCGACGATGAAGGCGACCACCGTGGCAGCGAGCGTGTCCATCGGGCTGTAGGCGTTCGCGCACTGCTCGGCCGTGGAGCCACCGCAGGCGAGCACGTCCTTGAGCTCGAACACCCCGGCACCGATCACGGCGGGGATGGCGAGCAAGAAGGCGTACCGGGTCGCCGCCTCGCGGTCGTAGCCCAGGAAACGGCCCATGCTGATCGTCGCGCCGGACCTGGACACGCCGGGCACGAGCGCGAGCGCCTGGGCGAGGCCGTAGAGCACCGCGTGCTGGATGTTGAGCTGCCGGATGGTGCGCTGGGTGCCGCCCACACGGTCTGCGATGCCGAGGATCACGCCCATCACGATCAGCGTGGTGCCGACGATCCAGAGGCTGCGGAACGACGTCTCGATGGTGTCCTTGAGGAGGATGCCGAGGATCACGATCGGCATCGAGCCGATGATGATGAACCAGCCCATGCGCGCGTCGATGTTGCCGCGCCAGCGGGCGTCGTAGAGCGAACGGACCCACGCAGACCCGATCCGCCAGATGTCCTTCCAGAAGTAGATCACCACGGCGAGCTCGGTGCCGATCTGCACCACGGCGGTGAAGGCGGCACCCGGGTCACCCCAGCCGAACAGTTCCGGGAAGATCCGCAGGTGCGCACTGCTCGAGATCGGCAGGAACTCCGTGAGACCTTGGAGCAGACCGAGAAAGGCAGCCTGGAGGAAGTCGAGCACTGGGGGTAACTCCTCGGGGAGCGGGCAGAGGCGGCGAACAGCCTACGCACCTCCCACCCCGGCGAGGCGAGCACGCCCCTCCCGGCGGGGCTGGATAGCGTGTCCCTCATGCAACAGAGGTTCCTGGGTCGTACCGGTTTGCGCGTGTCCCGTCTGGGGCTCGGCACGCTCACCTGGGGTCGTGACACCGACGAGCACGAGGCCCGTGACCAGCTGATCGCCTTCACCGAGGCCGGCGGCACCCTGGTCGACACCGCGGCCGGTTACGGCGACGGTGCCTCCGAGGAGCTCATCGGAACGCTCATCGGTGACGTCGTGTCACGCGACGACATCGTGCTCGCGACCAAGGCGGGGATCAGCCGGGCCCGAGGCGTCCGGGAGACCAACGCCTCGCGCGGCTACCTGATCTCGACTCTTGACGCCTCCTTGAAGCGGCTCGGCGTCGACCACGTCGACCTCTGGCAGGTGCACACCTGGGTCGACGACACGCCTCTGGAGGAGACGCTCTCCGCCTTGGACTACGCGGTGTCGACCGGGCGAGCGTCGTACGTCGGGGTCTCCAACTACACGGGCTGGCAGAGCGCGAAGGCCGCCACCTGGCAGGTGGCGGTGCCGGGTAGGGCCACGCTCGCGTCGAACCAGGTGGAGTACTCCCTGCTCAACCGCTCCGCCGAGGTGGAGACGATCCCGGCCGCCGAGCATCTCGGACTCGGCATCCTGCCCTGGTCGCCGCTCGGTCGAGGTGTGTTGACCGGGAAGTACCGCAGCGGCACCCCGGCCGACTCCCGCGCCGCCTCGCCGCACTTCTCGAACTTCGTCGGCACGTACCTCAACGACCGGACCGCTCGCATCGTGGAGGCCGTCGCTCGTGCCGCGGACGGTCTGAGCTGGTCGCCCCTCGAGGTGGCGCTGAGCTGGGTCCGGGACCGCCCAGGGGTCACCGCGCCGATCGTCGGCGCGCGCACGGCGGCACAGCTGCGGGGGTCTCTGACGGTCGAGGAGTGCGAGCTGCCCGTGGAGATCGTCGTCGCCCTCGAGGACGTCTCGGCTCCCCCAAGCTGAGCGAGTTCGCGCGGACTCCTCAGGCCAGGCATGTCACGATGTCGTCATGTCCCGTGCATCGATCGACACGACGCCCCGGCGTCGCGCGCTGAACCCGGGGGTCGAGTACGAGTTCGAGCGCCTGACGATCTCCCGAGACTTCTCCCGCAACGCCGTGACCCGGATGCTCACCGACCGGGCCGAGCGCGGGGGCTGGGAGCTGGACCGGGTGCGGCTCTCCCCCGACGGCACCCGCCGTGTGGTGCTCCGCCGAAAGATCATCCGCCAGCAGCGGATGCCCTACCTGATGTTCTGACCTACGCGTCGGCGTCAGGCCCGGTCGAGGAACCTGTCGAACACGCGCGCGCCGAACTCGAGGGCGTCGACCGGCACCCGCTCGTCCACCCCGTGGAACAGGGCGGTGAAGTCCAGGTCGGCGGGCAGGCGAAGCGGGCTGAAGCCGAACGAACGGATGCCCAGCTTCTTCCAGTGCTTGGCGTCGGTGCCGCCAGACATCAGGTACGGCGCCACCTTGGCGTCCGGGTCCTCCTCGAGGATCGATGCGGTGATCGCCTCGACGAGGTCGCCGTCGAAGGTGGTCTCCAAGGCGTGCTGTTTGCTGACCCAGTCGATGGAGATCTTGTCTCCCACGAGCTCCGCGAGAGTGTCGAAGAACTCGTCCTCGTAACCGGGCAGGAACCGGCCGTCCACGTGGGCGGTCGCCTCGCCAGGCACGACGTTCACCTTGTAGCCGGCCTGCAGCATGGTCGGGTTCGTCGAGTGTCGGATGACCGCGCCGAGCATGCGGGCGGCCGGACCGAACTCGTCGATCAGGGTCTCGGCGTTCTCAGGGGTCGCCTCGACACCGGTCAGCTCGCCCACCGCGGACAGCAGCACCTGCATGGACGGCGTCAGGCGGACCGGCCATTCGTGCTGTCCGAGCCGTGCGACCGCTGCTGCGAGCTCGGTGACTGCGTTGTCGGGGTGCCGCATCGAGCCGTGGCCGGCGTTGCCCCGGGCGGTCAGCCGCATCCACGCCATGCCCTTCTCCGCAGCCTCGATGAGGTAGAAGCGCTGTCCACGGACGGTGGCACTGAAACCCCCGACCTCACCGATCGCCTCGGTGCAGTCAGCGATCAGGTCGGCGTGCTCCTTGACGAGGTACTCCGCTCCCTTGTGCCCCCCGGCCTCCTCATCTGCCGTGAAGCAGAGCACCATCGGCCGCTCGGGTACGGCGCCGGCGCGCTGCCGTGCACGAACGACGGACAGCAGCATCGCGTCGAAGTCCTTCATGTCGACCGCGCCACGGCCCCACACGGAGCCGTCCTGGATCTCGCCCGAGAACGGGTGGACCTTCCAGTCGTCTGCGTTGGCCGGCACCACGTCGAGGTGTCCGTGCAGCAGCAGGGGCTCGCCCGTCGTACCGCCCCACCTCGCGACCAGGGACGCGCGCCCGGGCTCGGACTCGTGGATCTCGGACTCGATCCCGACCTCGGACAGCAGGGCGGCGACGTGCTCCGCGGCCTTCCGCTCGCCCGGACCGGAACCGTCGCCGAAGTTCGTGGTGTCGATCCGGATCAGGTCGCGGCAGATGTCGACGACCTCCGCTGCGGGGTCGTACCTCTCGGCCGCGGCGTCGATTCGAGGCGTTGCAGTCATATGTCCATCCTTACAGGACGCCAGGGCCCTGGGTCGATGCGAGTTGTCCGGCCGTTCTTTGCTACAGTTCCCACCGCGCTCGCAACGAAGCACAATGTTGTGGGCCAGCACTCTGTCCGGGTGGCGGAATAGGTAGACGCGCTAGCTTGAGGTGCTAGTGCCCTTTATCGGGCGTGGGGGTTCAAGTCCCCCCTCGGACACCATGCAAGGCCCCTGAGCCGCGGAAGACGCGCGCCGGGGGCCTTTGGCTTGCGAGCACCCTGATCGAGGTGTCCGTGTAGCCAGTTGCGGTGTGAAACGAGCGTTTCGCGGCGTCCGGCTCAGGTCTTGGACGCGCATTCGGTGGCTCGGTATCGCGATCTTCATGATCCGGTGGATTGCCTCGGGATACGGTGCGAGGGCAATCGACGTGAGAGGACGCGATGATGGTCGACGTCGACAAGGTGCTGGATGAGGCAGGGCTGAAGAATCCGCACGTTCGAGAGTACGTCCGACACTGGGCGGACTTCACCGGAGCCGCGCGCATCCAGGTGGTCAGCGCCTCCGACGACGCGAGGCTCATCAGTGAGTCGCTCGAGGCGGGTGAGCTTCTTCCCGCGGGTGAGGGGCTGTACTACTCCCGCAGCTATCACAAGGACACCGCCCGCTCGGAGGAGCGGACGATCGTGGCCACCAGCCGGCCCGAGGACCGCGGCATCTACAACAACTGGCATCTCGCCTCGGAGATCAAGCCGGTCGTCGAGGGCCACATGCATGGCGCCCTGTCAGGCAAGACGATGTACGTCGTGCCGTACCTGATGTCACCCGCCGGTTCGCCGCTGGAAGCGTACGCCGCCGGCGTCCAGCTCACCGACCACCGGACCGTGGTGCTCCACATGATCCGGATGGCGCGCGTGGGGGTCCACTTCATCGAGAACCTCGCCGACCCCGCCAGCTTCGTGCGCGCCGTGCACGTGACCGGCGACCTGGAGAACCTCCGCCAGGGCACGCCTGACGACATGCGCTACTTCGTCACCGTGGCGGACGAGCGCACGATCCTGCACTTCGGGTCGTCCTACGGCGGCAACGCGCTGCTGGGCAAGATCGCCCACGGCCTGCGCCAAGCGTCGTATGACGGCTGGGCCTCGGGCAAGTTCCTCGCCGAGCAGTTCATGCTCCTGGCCATCACCGACAAGGAGACCGGCCGGAAGTACCACATCTGTGGTGGCTTCCCCAGCGCCTCCGGCAAGACCAACCTCGCGATGATGCTTGCCCCCGACTCCCTCGGCGACCGGTACCACGTCGAGTTCTACGGGGACGACATCGCCTGGATGTGGGTCAACCCTGAGGACGGCAAGCTCTACGGGATGAACCCCGAGTACGGCGTCTTCGGCGTCATCAAGGACACCAACGAGTCCACCAACCCGACAGCGCTCGACTCGATCGCGCCGGGTACCCGGGCACTGTTCACCAACATCGCCTACAACGACATCACCCATGAGGTGTGGTGGGAGGGCCGGACCAAGGAGCCGCCGGCCGACGCCACCGGGTGGCGCGACTGGAGGGGCAACCTGATCTCCGAGCGCGCCGAGGGTGACGACTCCCCCTGGGCGCACCCGAACAGCCGCTTCACCACCACACTGGCAAACGTGCCCAACATCGCGGCCGACTTCGAGGAGCCTCAGGGCGTACCCATCGACGGCGTCATCTTCGGTGGCCGCACCCGGGACCGCGAACCGCTGATCCGTGCCATCACCGACCTGGCCGAGGGCGTCTACGACGGCCTGACGCTGGGTGCCGAAGCGACGTTCGCGGCCGAAGGCGTCGAGGGCAAGCTCCGCTACGACCCGATGTCGATGCGCCCGTTCATGTCCTACCCCGAGGGGCTGTACGCCGCGCACTGGCTCAAGATCCTCGGCGAAGCCACCGAGAAGCCGATCTTCGCGCACGTCAACTGGTTCCAGCGTGACCCCGAGGACGGCCACTTCCTCTGGCCCGGCTACCGCGACAACCTGCGGGCGCTGCTATGGCTCATGGAGCTCAAGAACGGTGAGGTCACGGGCCGCCAGACGCCCGTCGGCCTCCTCCCCACCGAGGAAGAGCTCAAGCTCGAAGGCATCGACATCACGCCCTCGGACCTCGCCAAGCTCCTGACGCTCGACATCGACAGGTGGCGAGAGGAGATGGAGCACCGCAGCCAGCACCTGTCGCAGTTCGGTGACCTCCCCGAGCAGATCTGGGAGGTCCATCACCGCGTCACCGCGGCCCTCGAGGATGAGTCACGCGACACCTGAGGTCTTACTTTCTCGCCCACGTTGGCGCTTTCGAAGACTGGGCGACGCTGCTGGGCGACCATGAGAGAACGAGCGCAGCGCGAGGAGGAGCCATGGCGGGGTGGGTCGGGAACATCGAAGAGGCCTCCAAGAAGAACGCGTACTTCCGCGAAGTGCTGTTCACGGCTCAGAACCTGCAGCTCGTGGTGATGAGCCTTGAGCCAGGCGAGGAGATCGGCGTTGAGATGCACGACCACCTCGAACAGTTCATCCGGGTCGAGTCGGGCCGCGCCAAGGTGACGATGGGCCCCTCGAGGGACGAGATCGCCGAGACCCATGACATGGAAGGCGACTGGGCCGTCGTCATTCCCGGCGGCACGTGGCACAACGTCATCAACACCGGCGACGGGCAGTTGAAGCTTTACACGATCTACGCACCGCCCCAGCACCCTGAGGGCACAGTCCACAAGACCAAGGCGGAAGCTGCCGAAGCCGAGCACCACTGAGGTCGAAGCACCGGGTCCCAGACCTGACTGCTTTGGCCAAAGAGCCGGACGTGGGACAAAGCACCCGCCATCCTCCCCCTCGGTTCGGTGTCCATGTCGGTGGCGGAGATGACGAGGGGCGGTTACGTGACGTGGGCCTTTGGTGACCACGGGCGTGTCGGGTTTCTGATGGCGTATGGGCCTGTTATCTATACAGCGTGGAAGCCGCCCGGACCTCTCCTGCGCTGGACGCGTGTCTCGCGACGGCATGCGCCGGCAGGAGCACCAGCCGGTCACGACAGCTGGCCTGGGTCGCGTCGGAGATGGCTGCCTACGCGGGGACCCTCCCCTCCCCGAACCGACCGGTCACGACTTCGGCCTGGTTCGACGCCGCCTTCGTCGCCGACTACCTGACCGCCGCGGATGCCGGGATGCTGCGGCAGCGCGGCTCGGTTGCGCGGCCCTCCTCGGCCGCTACCCGACGCGTACGCCGGGCGTGTTTGCGGCTTCTCGCGGAGGCCGCCGGGATCCCCGACCCCGTCGAGGACTCGGTCGCCCTCCCGGACCTGCACCCGCGCGTCGACGACCAGGCGGCGACCCTCGCCGTACGACACTGGCGATGGCGGGCGTTGCCGGCGGAGGCACGACCGGCCGACGTACGCACTGCCGCGATGGCCGTCCTGGTGCACGAGGCGGCGATGCGCAGCGGAGAGCTCGCGGCGCTCGTGCCCGCTGACCTCGACCTGGTCGCCGGCACAGTCACCTACCAGCCGAGACCACCCTCGACCCGGACGCTCCCGCCGCCGCGGACGGTCCCGCTGAGTGCTTCTGCCGTCACGACCCTGCAGCACTGGCTGGAGGTCCGGGCCCTGCTCACCGAGAAGACCCCGCGCACCCGCTCGCTCTGGGTCTCGCTGGCACCGAACCACGACGGGGCAGGAGTACGACGCCCCGCGGGAATGCCCCTTCAACCCACGGGACTGCGCCGGGCCCACGCCCGCGCGGTCGCGGCGCTCAACCTGCATCTCGCGGGCACGTCCGGCTTCGACCCCCTCCCCCGGTCCGTCGGCCGGCTGCGCCCGAAGGAGGACTGATCCCGTCATGTCGACCCGGCGGGTCGAGGCCCTCGATCAGTGCGTGCAGCGCGGTCAGGCGACGCCAGCCGGTCGCTCGGATCTCCACCGCGTCGTCCGCCCGCCCCGAGCCGAACCGCGCCGGTTCATCCTATTTTCAGGAACACGGGGCATGCTTGTCCCTCGAGCCGTCCCGTGCGGGACGGGGCCTAACCAACCCGAACATCAGCGACCCTCAGGGGCCCGAATGCAGGCACGTGCGCGGTACAGGGCATACGCGTGGAAGACAGCCCTTGTGGTCGGCGTCGCCTTCGGAGGGCTGTGGACGGCGACCCATGGGGTGGCCGGGGTGCGCTGGGCCGACGTCGGCTCGGCACTCGAAGAGGTGGACCCTGCACGCCTGGCGATGCTGGCGGTCATCTGGTTGGGCGGGCTGGGCATCTACTCGATCGTCCTCTCGGCTGCGCTGCCCGGGCTCGGCGTACGGCGTGGGCTGCTTCTGAACCTGAGTGGCAGCGCCGTGGCGAACGCAGTACCGCTCGGTGGCGCGGTGGCAACGGCGTTGAACTGGCGCATGGTGAAGACATGGGGGCACTCCGACCGGGCGTTCGTCGCGTTCTGCATCCTGACCAACGCGCTGGACGTGATGACGAAGCTCCTGCTCCCGCTGGTCACGGTCGCGACGCTCCTCGCGCTGTCGTTGCACGTGCCTGGGGTGCTGTGGCTGCTGACCGCCTGCTGCACCGGTGTCCTCGTCGTGGCGTTGCTGGCCCGGTTGGCCTTGGTGAGGCCCGTTGCCACCGGACCGCGCCAGGACCGGGGCTGGCAGAGCGGTCTCAGGACGTACCTGCGTGACTCGTCCGCACGGATCCGGGCGCTGATGGTCGGCCACTGGCCGCGGCTCGTCCCTGCCAGCATCGGGTACGTCGCCGCCCAGGTCGTGCTGCTCCTCTTCGCACTGCGCTCGGTGGGCCTCGACGCCCCGGTGACGGTGGTCCTGACCGCAGCGGCCATCGAGCGGCTCGGCACCCTCATCCCCGTCACCCCCGGTGGCACCGGCGTCGCCGAGGTCGGCACGATCGCCTGGTTGGTCGCCGCCGGTCTCAACCCGGTCCAGGCCGTTGCCGGAGTGCTCCTCTACCGGGTGTTCCTGATCGCGATGGAGATCCCTGTAGGAGGGGTTCTGCTCGGCGGCTGGGCATGGCTCAATCGAACCTCGTCCCGGCAGCGCGCCGAGCAGGTGACCGCATGAAGATCCTCCACCTGACCGACCACTACCTTCCTGTGCTCGGCGGCATCGAGACCCACGTGGCTGCGCTTGCAGCCCGACAGGCCGCGCGAGGCGACGAGGTCACCGTCCTCACGTCGACCCCGTCGTCCGCGGAGGGAAGGCATTGCGACGATGCCGGCCCGGTGGTGGTGACTCGGGTGCCCTCGGTGTTCGAAGGTGTCCGGATCGACTTCACGGCGTACGACGTGGTCCACGCTCACGTCTCCGTCATCGCGACGTTCTCCGCTCCCCTCGCTTCGCTCGCCCGCCGCCAGGGCGTTCCCACCGTCGTCACGGTCCACTCGCTGTGGAACGGGCTCGGCCCCATTCCCGCTGCCGCAGCGAGTCTGGCCGGCCTGCGCCGCGCTCCCGTGCTGTGGACCGCCGTGAGTCGTGTCGCCGCGGAACAGCTGAGATCGCGGTTGCCCGGGCGTCCGCACGTACCCGTCTTGCCGAACGCGGTCGAGGTGGCCCCTCGGGCGGGGTCCCCGCGCGGAGAGGCGGGAAAACCGGTCCGGTTGGTGAGCACGATGCGGATCGCACGACGCAAGCGACCGCTGCCGCTGCTTGCGATGTTCGACCTGCTGAGCCGTTCCACCACGGCGCCGGTGGAGCTCACCATCGTCGGAGACGGTCCGCTACGGCCGCGTCTCGAACGACGCCTCAGGAACACCAGCCTCAGGGGGTCGGTCACCGTCACCGGCCGGCTTGACCCGGATGAGGTTCTGCGGACGCTCACCGAGGCAGATCTGTACGTCGCACCGGCCGTACTCGAGTCCTTCGGGCTCGCCGCACTGGAAGCTCGCTGCGTCGGGCTTCCGGTCGTGGGCCATGCCGCAAGCGGGATGACGGACTTCGTCCGGGACGGGGTGGAGGGCTGCCTCTGCGACTCGGACGTCGAGATGGTGGAGCGGCTGAGGCAGCTGGTCGACGACGCCACGTTGCGGCACCGGATCTCCGAGCACAACCGGACCGCCCCCTCGGCCCTGACGTGGCAGAACGCGATGGCGCACAACGACGCGGCCTACGACCTCGCGCACGCCGAGGTCCGCACCTCAGGACGACACGCGCTCAAGGCGGCTCTCGATGGCTGACCAGGGGGGCGAGCAGCCAGTCCCCCGTGCCGGATCAGGGGCAGTCGGCTACACGCTGGTCGCCTTCCACGCCCACCCCGACGACGAGGCGCTGCTGACCGGCGGCACGCTGGCCAAGGCCGCGGCGGAAGGGCACCGCGTCGTTCTGGTCACCGCGACGCGAGGAGAGCGGGGCCTCGCCGGGAGCCAGGACGGGCACGGCGAGGACCTGGCACGCCTCCGCATGTCCGAGCTCCACGCTGCAGCAGCGGCTCTGGGGTGCGCACGTGTCCTCACGCTCGGGTACGGCGACTCGGGCCTTCTGCCCGACCCTTCGGACCGAGCAGCCTTCGCCAACGCAGATGTGGAGGTCGCCGCCGAGAGGCTGGCTGAGGTACTGGTGGCCGAGCGGGCCGACGTCCTGACCATCTACGACCGCAACGGCGGCTACGGCCACCCCGACCATGTCGCGGTGCACCACGTCGGGGCCCGGGCGGCCCGGCTGGCCGGCACGCCCGTCGTACTGGAGGCGACGGTCTCGGCGTCTGTGTTCCGAGGCGTACTCCGGGCTCTTCGGGTTCTCGGCCACGCGCTGGGGAGCTCCGCCCCCCTGGGCACCGACAAGGTCTTCAGCCCTCGTGCGGAGATCACTCACCGGGTCACGGTGACCCGACAGCTACCAGCAAAGCGCGCGGCGATGGCCGCTCACGGCTCCCAGCGCCGCGCCGAGGGCCAGGTGCGGGTCCTCGACCGCTTCCTGCGACTACCCCTTCCGCTGTTCGGGCTCGTCTTCAGCCGTGAGTGGTACGTCGAACAGGGCCGGTCCCCAGGGAAGGTGCAGCGCGACGTCTTCGCGACGCTCCGTGAGCACGAGCTCCAGTCGGCTCAGGACTGAGCCGGCCGGGTCTGCCGTCCTCGCGGGTAGATCAGGCGCTGGCCGAGGAGCACCGCCAGGAACGCGATCGCGAGGCCGGCGACGTCGTCGACGGCGAAGTGCCAGCCGAGGTAGATCGTGGCGACGATGGTGCCGATCAGGTAGACCGTCATGGCCTGCGTGGCTCGACGAAGACCGTAGTAGCGCACCATCAGCCAGATCACGCACGTGACCGCGACGTGGAGGCTCGCAAAGGCCGACACCTGGGCGAACGCGTCGTGGGCGCTGGGGTGGTGCAGCAGGTAGTCCCGCTGCGCCATGTACCTGGCCTGGGTGTCCGTGACCATCGTGTGCGGCAGGCCGGCGAACTCCTGGGGCGCCGAGTTGAACGGGCCGAGCGACGGGATGAGGTAGTACGTGCCGACCCCGAACATCCACACCCAGAGCGCTGAGGCCAGGAAGACGTAACCGTCGCGGAGGCGGTTGACGAAGACGAGCGCCGCCACCCAGGACAACGACACCAGCGTGGAGAACGACTCGTAGACGACCAGCAACACGTAGGTCGCAACGTGCTGGCCCAGCAGGTCGTGCAGCAGGACGGCGGGACTGTGGCCGAGGAACAGCCATCGGTCGACCCTGAGCAACAGGTCGTCACGGACGGTGTTGAAGACGTCCCAGCTTTTGAGGTTGTGGTAGCAGAAGTACACGAGGTGGTAGGCCAGCAAGCCGGTCAGGGCAATGGCCAGGCGTCGCCTCGGCCATCGTCGCCGCAGGACGGTGAGGGTCCTGCCGACGGACCACCCACGGCGGCCGGTGCGAACCGCGGCATCGATGAGCGCGAACACCGTGAACAGAGTGATCGAGATGGCGATCCGGCTCACGAAGATCGCGCCATGCGGATCCCTCAGCGGGATCCCGACGTGTTGCGACCACGCCAGCGTCACCGCGGCGAACAGTCCGACGAGGACCCACACGCGGAGCAGCCAGCGGTAGTCGGGCTCGTCGTCGCGGACGACGTCAGCGGTCTCCGCGCGGCTTGACTTCACATCTGCGGTTGAAATGGTTCCCCACTCGAGATCCAGGTCAGGCTGAGATCGTTGCTGCAAGACAGCGATCAGCCAGAACGGTAACACTGCTGAACCCAGCCGCCGGGACCTTGGGCCCTGGTTCACCGGTGGGCACCGGCGTGACGCTGGCCCCATGTCAACTGAAGACCGCATCAAGACGCTGCAAGCCCAGATCGAGGTGCTCCAGGCCAAGCAGGCGGAGCTGAACAAACAGCTCGTCCAGGCCGAGGTCGAGCGCTGGCAGGGACGCATAGACGACATCGAGCTCCAGATCCACCTGGGTGCCATGGAGACCAATGACAGGCTGAGGGAGCTGCTCGACCAGCTCCGCCGCAGGTGGATGGACGCCAAGGCGCAGATCGAGGGCACCACGTCTGCCGCGGGCGAGACCGCGGACCAGGTCCGCGCCAGTCTCCAGACGGCCTACAAGGACATCCGCCAGGCCCTGCTCGACACCAAGAACAAGATCACCTCCTGACCGGAGGGGCTTGCCCGCAGCCGTCAGACCAGCGCGACGGTGTCTCGGGTGAGCTGCACCAGCGACAGGACGAACAGGCCCACCAGCGCGGCGCGTGCAAGCCACGGCCACACCGGTTGGGCGAGGAGGGTCCGTCCCGTATCGGTGCGCCGCACCGCCTCGAACGCGACCAGGACGAACACCAGCACAGCGAGGGCCGGTGCGATCGGAGCCCACAGCACGAGCGGTGACAGAGCCAGCCAGATGTTGCCGGCCAGGAACCGGCGGTCGGGCGCGAGCCAGCGTTCGGCGATGGCCGTGAGCAGCGCTGCGTAGATGCCCGGGATGGCGACGAACATCACGATCGCCAGCCAGACCGGCTCGAGCGTGAAGTCGACACCCTCGACATGCACGAGGACCCCGCCGACAACCACAGCGGGGCCGAGTGAGATCGAGAGGACCTGGAACCAACGCGGCCCGACCATGAGTCCCCGGAGAACGAAGTAGATGCCGCTCCCGAGCACCCCGAGCAGGGTCGTGACGAAGAGCAGGTTGACGGTCAGCGGTGTCAGGTGCCCAATGGTGAAGCCGTCGTCACTGGTCACGCCGGCGGCTTCCGGGTTCAACCTGGCCAGCACCATCATCGCCAGACGACCACCGACTCCGCCTACCAGGAGACCCACCAGTCCCCCGGCCCACGTCACTGCCGCGAGTCGACGTACGCCGCGCTCGGCGGTGGCAGCCCAGTTGGTCGAAGTCGAAGAAACGCTGATGGTCATCGATTCGTCCCCCATCCGAGCAAGTATGGACGGCCTTACCCGGCGAGACAGCGGATTCGCGGGGTTCGTCGGTGACCGGTGCGGTCTCGACTACCAGGTTGTCGGCTTTTCCGGCTGGTACAGCCACACGTCGAAGAAGTGGTCGAGCTTCATGCCCGACACCTCTTCGGACAGTGCGATGAACTGGGGCGTGGTGACGTTGCCGTAGCGGTTCTCCGCGGCCCACCGGCGCAGGATCTCGAAGAAGTCCTGGTCGCCGACCTTCTGGCGCAGCGCCTGCAGCGTCATCCCGCCGCGGTTGTAGATCGTCCCGTTGAACAAGAACGCCGGGTCACCGGGGTTGCCGGGTGGTGGCGTCCAGAACGCCGTGTCTTTCGCCGGGGTGTTGTAGAGGGTGTCGAAGTACTGCTGCGCGGACTTGTGGCCGTTGTGCTCGCTCCAGATCCACTCCGACCAGGTGGCGAAGCCCTCGTGCAGCCAGATGTCCGGCCACTCGGTGAGCGTCACGGAGTCGCCGAACCACATGTGCGACAGCTCGTGGGCGACCGTAGCCTCGTCCGGCATGTAGGCGTAGACGGGCTTGGTCTGCGTCTCGAGCGAGTAGCCGACGTTCTTGGCGTCGTCCGCGACCGACCCCACGGCGTTGAACGGGTACTCCCCGTAGATCGACTCGTAGAACCGCACGATGTCGGGGAGCTTGCGGAACACGTTCCCGGACGACAGCCTCGGATCGATCGCGACGTACGAAGGGATGTCGCCTACCTTCGAGATCGTCAGGTCGAAACGCCCCAGCGTCGCCGTCGCCAGGTAGGGCGCCATGGGATCGGTCTCGCGCCAGACCCACCTCGTCTTGCCTCCGCCGGACTTGTGCGAGACGAGAACGCCGTTGGCCATCACCGTGAGCCCCTGAGGGACGGCGACGTCGAAGTTGAAGGTCGCCTTGTCCCGCGGGTTGTCGTTCGCCGGGTACCAGCCGGGCGAGCCCTGCGGCTCGCCCACAACGAACGCTCCGTCGTCGGTCGGCACCCATCCTTCGATGGACCCGTCCGGATCCGTCACGATCTGCGGGGTGCCGGCGTAGTCGACCGTCACGGTGAACGAGCGGTCTGCCGGCAGTCCGGAGCTCGGGGTGATCACAAGCTCGTGCTCGCCCTCGCGGGCATGAGTGGCGGGTGCGCCGTTGACCACCACGCGGGAGACCGTGAAACCCCGCAGGTCGAGGTTGAACCGCGAGAGGTCCTGTGTCGCCCTGGCCGTGATGACTGCCCTGCCGCTGAGCCGGTTGGACGTCGGGGTGTAGTCGAGCTTCAGTGCGTAGTGGGAGACGTCGTAGCCACCGTTGCCCGCGTTCGGGAAGAACGGGTCACCGAGCCCGGCAGAGCCCGGGCTGTAGTCGGCCGCTCCGGCAGTGCCCGGCGCGAGGAGGCACAGCACCGCCGCGCCGACAGCGACGTTGCGCGGCCTCCCCAGCGACTTCCTCGTCGCACGTCGTCGGCGAAGCTGCGCAGGTGCGGCTGGACTGTTCATGAGACTCCCTCCGTATGGCCGTACACACGGTTACAGGCCGTATGCCGGGCATGTCCAAGCAACATGAGACCACCACGGTGGGCGGGAGCTGAAGGGGTCAGATCCGAAATAGCCCGGGCTAGCCACCCTTGCTGCGCAATCTGACGCCATCCGGTCTCACGGCGACTCCCCGGTCGCCCGGGAAGTCTTCCAATTGCAAACGTTTCGTCTTACGTTTGCCCGACCGGGCTACGGCCCACGAGGGGAGGCTGCAATGACCGAGTTCCCAGCGATGGAGAACATCGAGCAGTACGGCTACAAGCAGGAGCTACACAGGTCGCTCAGCTTCGGTGACCTCCTGGTGTACGGCTTGGTGTTCATGGTCCCGATCGCACCCTTCGGGATCTTCGGCAGCGTGTTCCAGGGCTCGGGCGGCATGGTCGCGCTCGCCTATGCGATCGGCATGGTGGCGATGATGTTCACCGCCCTCTCCTACGCTCAGATGTCCCGGGCGTTTCCGATGGCAGGGTCGGTCTACTCCTACGCCGGCCGCGGCATCGCTCCCCCGGTCGGCTTCCTGTCGGGCTGGATGATCCTGCTGGACTATGTGCTCGTCCCGGGTCTGCTCTACCTGATCGCCAGCATCGCGATGAACTCGCTGGTGCCGTCGGTGCCGGTCTGGCTCTGGCTCGTGGGCTTCGTGGTGCTCAACACCGTCGTGAACTACATGGGCATCGAGATGACCGCCCGGGTCAACAAGATCATGCTCATCGGCGAGCTGGTCATCCTGGCGATCTTCATCGTCATCGGGATCGTCGCCCTCGCCCAGGGCAAGGGCCGCGGGTTCCAGTGGAGCCCGATCTACAACGCCGACACGTTCTCGTGGGCTCTGGTCTTCGGTGCGGTCTCGATCGCTGTGCTGAGCTTCCTGGGCTTCGACGGCATCTCGATGCTCGCCGAGGAGAACAAGGAGTCCGCCCGTGCCATCGGCAAGGCCATGATCGCCGCTCTGCTTCTCGCCGGCACGCTCTTCATCGTCCAGACCTGGGTCGCCTCGTTGCTGGTGCCCAACCCCGACCAGCTGATCTCGAAGGGGGACCCCGGCGGCACCGCCTTCTACGATGCCGCGCGGGTGGCCGCCGGCAGCTGGCTGGCCAGCCTGACCGCGCTCGCCACAGCCATCGCCTGGGGCTTTGCGAACTCGCTGGTCGCGCAGGCAGCCACCTCCCGACTGCTCTACGCCATGGCGCGGGACCGGCAGCTCCCGTCGTTCCTGGCCAAGGTGCACCCCAAGCACGCGGTGCCTGTGAACGCAACTCTGCTGACCGCACTGGTGTCGCTGGGGCTCGGCCTCTACATGGCGTCGCGCGACGACGGGATCACGCTCCTGAGCACGCTGGTGAACTTCGGAGCGTTGACGGCGTTCCTGGTGCTGCACGTCTCCGTGGTCTCTCACTACCTGATCCGCAACAAGAGCAGGAACTACTGGAGCCACCTGATCGCACCGGTGATCGGTTTCGTGATCCTGTTCTACGTCGTCATCAACGCCCAGGTCGCCGCGCAGACGCTCGGCTTCGTGTGGCTCGCCATCGGCGTCGTCCTTCTGGTCGTCCTGATCGCCACCGGACGCCGACCCGAACTCTCCGTCATGGAGCACGCAGAACAGGAGCACCCGTGAGCTCATCCGAGGTCGTACAGCTTCGACCGACCCCCGACCAGTACGCCTACGCCTTCGGCGGACAGGAACCACTCCTCACCATCAAGCCGGGCACGATCATCGAGCTCTTCACGGAGGACTGCTTCGCGGGCAACGTGAAGGGCGTTGACGACCTGCCGAGCGAGGTCTGCACCTTCCCGTTCCTGAACCCGGTGACCGGTCCCATCGCGGTCGAGGGTGCGGAACCCGGTGACACGCTCGCTGTGCACTTCGTCGAGATCCTGCCGGCCCGTGAGTGGGGCATCTCCACGACGTTCCCGATGTTCGGCGCGCTCACCGCCACCCACACGACCGCGCTGCTGCACCAGCCGCTCGAGGAGCGTGTGTGGGTCTACGACATCGACGTCGCGGCGGGCGTGTGCCGGTTCCAGGCGCGTCGGTCCGACTTCTCCGTCGAGCTGCCGCTGGACCCGATGCACGGCACCGTGGGCGTCGCACCCGCTGCCAGCGAGGTGATCATGAGCATCACGCCAGCGACCCACGGCGGCAACATGGACACCCCCGAGATGCGGGCCGGCACCACGGCGTACTTCGGTGTGAACGTCGAAGGTGGCATGCTCGCGATCGGGGACGGCCACGCCCGCCAGGGCGAGGGTGAGGTCTGCGGTACGGCGGTCGAGTCGGCGATGAACACGGTCGTGGTGGTCGATCTGGTCAAGGGCCACGCCCCGCCCAACCCGCGTCTGGAGAGCGACGAGTTCCTGATGACGACGGGCAACGCACGGCCGCTCGAGGACGCGTACCGCATGAGCCAGCACGACCTGATCGGCTGGACCGGGCTCCTGCTCGGCCTCGAGGAGCTCGATGCCTACCAGCTCATTAGCCAGGCGGGCCTCGCGCCGGCAGGCAACGTCTGCGACACCAACTACACGATGGTGGGCAAGCTGCCGAAGTCCGTGCTCGGCAACGTCCGGGCCTACGACGGCCTGCACGGTCGACTCCGCCAGATCGGCGCGGACTACCTGCGGCAGCGGTGACCCACGCTCAGGCGGCGCGGTGACGCTGGACCTGGCGCCGGTGGTAGAGCCTCAAGAGCTCCTTCCCGCCGGCAGTGTCGAAGTAGTCGACCCCGCTGACGTGAGCGTCGAGCAGCCCGAACGCGATAGCGAGCACGTGTGGCCGCTGGTCGCCGGAGACAGCGTCCGCCGGCCCGGGCAGCTCGGCGTTGTCGGCTGCTCGAGAGCCTGGAGTTCTGGCGTGCTTCACCATGATGGCCTCCTCACAGGGCGGTGATGTCCGAGATCTCGAACCCCCGTGCCGCGAGCGCCTCGACCAGGTCGACGAGATCTCCCGTCTCCGGGAGCGACGCTCGCAGGATCGTCTGTGGTTGCCGCGATGCCCTGGCGTAGGGCTCGAGCGCCCGCTGCAGGACGGGCCCGAGGTTTCCCACGATCGTGAGCTCGTATGTCTCGGATCGAGACCGGCTGCCGACACTCATCAGTCTTGCCCCTTCGCGGATGTCGCCTCATCGCCCGTCGGCTCCTCGGCGCTTGGCACACGCCGGACCTCGACGACCTCGAGGCCGTAGGCACGGAGCCGGTGAATGAACCCGTACAGGGCGGCTTGGTCGGCGAACCGGCCGCTGAGCACAGTTCGGAACTCGTGCTCGGCGGTCTCTACGTCGCCCAGCTCGTCGAGCAGCTCCTGTGTCGGGACGAACCCGGTGACGCGTATTTCGTAGGTACGGTCTGACATCGTCGTCATCCTCGGGGGCCAAGGGCCAGGACTCCTCCAGCACAACGCATCTTTGCCGCGCGTGCCTCATCCAAGGCGGACGATCAAAGGCCTCAGCCGTTGACCAGCCCGAGCTCACGAGCCTTCCGCACGGCGGCGTTTCGCCGGTTCACACCGAGCTTGCGCAGAATGCTGCGGATATGTGTTCTCACGGTGTTGACCGAGACGAACATCTTCTCGGCAATCTCCTCGGTCGTCAGCAGCTCCTCGAGATGCGTGAGAACTTCTCGTTCCTTGGCGGTGAGCGCCTCCACGACCTCCGGGCCTGGTTCGGCCGACCGTGCGCCGGGGACGGCTCGCTGACTCTGGGGGCCGCGTTGGGCAGGGACCGTGGGCGTCTTGTCGGTCGTAGGGGCGCTGAGCCACTGGTGCTCGTTGAGCAACCGGGAGTCAGCCGACATCAGGCGCTGCACCGTAGGGCCGGCTTCGCGGAACGGACGGCGCAGCTCCTCTGGAGCGGCAAGCCTGAGTGACCGGTCGAGTACGACTCGAGTCCGGCCCGACGGACGGTGGCGCGATTCCTGGACCAGCTCGACCAGCAGTCGCGAGACCTGCGCCTGAAGTGTCGGTTCTGCTGTTCCAGCACGTGCCAGAGACCGGTCCACAGCAGCTTCCTGGCCCTGCTCGGCGTAGGCCGCCGCGGCCACCAAGGCGGCCTCTGAGCCGTCGTACGCTTCGAGCGTCTCCAGCCCCTCGAGCGCCTGCGCGGCGCTCCCGCTGGCGACCTCGAGTCGCGCGGCCTCGACCCGCAGGTAGTCGGCAAGCCACGGGTCACTGTCGGCGGCAGCGGCGCCTGCAGCCTCGAGTCTCGCAAGTGCCGGTACGAGGTGGCCGCTCGCCCGCTCGAGACCCGCTATCACGCTGTCTGCCATGCCGCGGGCTACCCGGTTGCCTTGCAGGGCACGACATGCGGCGGCCGAGGCGACGTGCTCCCGGGCTGCCCGCAGGTCGTACCGCTCCAGCGCGACACGCGCCAATGCGACATATGGCGCAGGCGACCGGTCCTCCGGGGACAAACCGCCGTCGTCGTAGAGAGCCAGGGACTCAGCGGCCGTTCGACTCGCACGCGACAGCCGGCCTTCCAGGGCGTCGACCAGCGCGAGATACCCGAGGCAGTTCGCCCGGAACCATGGGTAGGAACGACCGGTGTCAGACCCGGCGGCCCTCGACAAGGCCTTGCGGGCGGCGCTCAGCCCGCCCCGCCGGAGAAGAGCCATGCCGCGACTGAACTGCACGAGCATGGACAGCTCCGACCCGGGCAGGACGCCGGAGTGAACCTGGGCTTCGTCCAACGCTCGTTGCGCCTCCTCTGCCAGGTCGTTCGCGGTCCCGGCGTCGTCAGCGACACTCGCCCGGACCGCCTCGAGGACTGCCGTGGCGAGAGCGATCGTGTCGTTCCGCGCACCGCCGGTGTCGGTGGTACGACGGGCCAGGGAGAGCTCCTCGGAGCAACCCGTTCTGTCACCGACGGTGAGGGCGACTGCGGCTCTGACAACGCACGCCGCACGTCCCTCGAGGTCGTCCGGTATCAGCCGCGCCACATCACTCACCGGGCCGCCAACGCCCTCGAGGACCAGGCGCCCGATCAAGAGCCCGTCGACGAGCTGAACGGCGATCTGGTCCCAGGCCGATATCGCCGCCAGATGGGCGATCGCCTTCTCGTGAAGACCGTGACGCTTGAACCATCGGGCCGTTGTGCGCTGGAGCTCGGCCAGCCTCGCCGGGGACTCATAGGCCAGCTGTGCGCGAAGCATCTCCCTGAAGAACGGATAGTAGGAGTAGCACTCCGACTGGTCCGGCACCGGTTCGATGAAGGCGTTCGACCTCGACAGCGCAACCAGACTGTGGCGTGCCCCGGCACCGGCCAGCTCCTCCACGAGTCCTGGGCACAGCACGTCGGGCACACAGGTGTCGAGCATGAAGCGCCGCACCTCGGTGGTCTGGCCCTCGAGGACCTCACCGACGAGGTACTCGTTGATGTTGTCGCTCTGGGCGAGCACAGCGGCAACAGACGCCTCGGGGTCGCTCCGTGCAGCGAGAGCCTGGGCGGCGAAGCGCAGACCGGCTGCCCAGCCGTTCACGCGCCGGTTCAGCAGGTGGACCGAGTCCAGGCCCAATCGCACACCCTGGAGAGCGAACATCTGCGCAGCCTCGTCGTCGGTGAACGCCAGGTCCGCCGCTCGGACCTCCGCGAGATCGTCGCTGAGCCGGTAGCGGTACAGCGGCAGCACAGGGTCGACACGGCCGACCAGGATCAGGCACAACCGTCCGAACGTGTGACGGAGCAGGAAGTCGACCTCACGGGCGAGCTCCAGCGAGACCAGCTCGTAGCCGTCCACGACGACGGTGAGACGTTCCGGCGATCCCGCTATCGCCTCGGCCAGGGCCATCAGCGACTTTCTGCCGAGGCCTGCGCACTCGGTGCCGCCGAGGCCGGGAGCGGGAACGTCGATGCCTATACGGCTGAGCCCATCGAGCAGGTAGTCCCACAAGGCCGTCTCACGGTCCTCGAAGGTGATCCAACCGACGAGACCGACCCCTGCCCTACTGGTGCGCACCCATTCTGCGACCAGTGATGTCTTGCCCGACCCTGCGGGACCGCTCACCAGGACCAACGGCGACGACTCTGCCCGCCGTAAGGCATCCGTCAGCCGGGACCGGGAGACGTGGGACGCCCCGAGCTCGGGAATCGTGAACCGGGACGCCGCGAGGAGCTCCTGCGCCGCGGAGACGACGGTGGAAGCAGGGTGCTGCTGTTGCGCCCTCACCTATTACGCCCCGTTCTCCCCCGGAAGCATGTCGAGTCGCCGCGCATTCATGAGACGCAGCGTCTCTCAAGTACCACGCTATGGCAGACAGACGACTCGGGACATGACGAATGCGAGTCCTCATGGGGAGGACCTAAGGCTGGACTCGGGACCAGACGCTCCGTATGGGGTCAATGGGTCAGTGGTGCATGACTCGGCGGGCGACGACGATGACCACTGTCGCCACCCCGGCGATCGCCGTGAGGATCCAGAAGACCTTCATGGCCACCCTCCTTCCCGTTCTCCCGCGCCGATCCGTCGCGTCCCCGGAGGACGTGCCGACCTGCGATGTGTTCAGGTTCCCACGGTGGATCCCTGCCTCCATCACCCGGAGAGTGTGAATGGAGGCGAGTTCATCCTCTGCGCATGATGCGTGCGCCCGATGTACGGCGGAGTGTGGAAAGTGCCATATCTGTGGTCACAACTAGGAGGACTGACATGAGTGAGACCACGCCACAGGCACAGACCAGCGCTTCCGAGATGCCGCAGCAGACTCGCGGTCAGGAGCGAGTGACCCCGCAGCAGGCGCCCGCTCCCCAGCGGTCTCGCGCCCCAGAACCCACCGGCTGGACCGGGTGGGTCTTCTTCGCCTCGATGATGATGATCATGGTCGGGTCCTTCCAGGCAATCATGGGCCTGACAGCCATCTTCGACGACGGCTGGTACATCCCCACCTCGAACGGGCTGTTGGTCAACGTCGACTACACGGCCTGGGGCTGGACGCACCTCGTGCTCGGCGCTGTCGCCGTTGCCGCAGGGTTCGGCCTGCTTGCCGGCCAGATGTGGGCACGGATCGTCGGAGTCGCGATGGCCCTGGTCAGCGCCGTCGTGAACCTGGCCTTCATGGCCGCGTACCCGTTCTGGTCGCTCGTCGTGATCACCCTCGACGTCGTGGTCATCTACGCCATCGCGATGCACGGCAAGGAGATGAAGGACGCGACCGCCTGAGCGCAAGGTTGAGGTCATCCGGGCGGGTGGGACCCCTGGATGACCTCCCTGCGCAAGGTGACCCCGTCATCGACTCGTAAAGGAGTGAGCTGGACATGAGCGAGCAGCAGAACGAGGTCGAGCGGCTACGCGCGCGGGTGGCCGAGCTGGAGGCCCAGGTAGCGGAGACGGAGGTGCCGCCGCCGTCCCGTGAGAAACACGCAAGACGTTCAGCGTGGTGGGCGGTGTCGTCCGCCATCCTGATCACACTCGCCTGTGTGCTCGCGCCGCTCTCGGTCGCGTCGGTGTGGGCCAGCACGCAGATCTCCGACACCGACGCGTACGTCGAGACCGTGTCGCCGCTCGCCGACGACCCGGCCGTGCAGACCGCGATCGCCAACAAGGTGACGGCGGTCATCTTCGAGAACCTCGACGTCAAGGGCCTCACCGACGAGGCTCTGGCCGCTCTTGCGCAACAGCCCAACGTGCCGCCGCGGGTGGCCGACGCCCTGCCCACCTTGGCCGTGCCCATCACGAACGGCGTCGAGAGCTTCACGCGCACGCAGGTCAACAAGTTCTTCGCCAGCGACGCCTTCCCGAGGATCTGGGACCAGGTGAACCGGGTGGCCCACCAGCAGGTCACCAAGCTGCTCGAGGGCAACCAGGGCGGCGCTGTGAGTGCTCAGGGCGACACCATCACCCTCAACCTCGGACCGATCATCGCCCAGGTGAAGGACCGCCTTGTCGCGCAGGGCTTCGGCCTGGCCAACAACATCCCCGTCGTCGACCAGTCGTTCGTGCTCGTCCAGTCCGACGCCATCACGAGCGCCCAGAGCTTCTACCGCCTTCTCAACACCCTCGGCGCCTGGCTCCCCTTCGTCGCGCTCGCGCTCTTCGCGGGCGGCGTGGTCCTCGCCAGGGACCGTCGTAGGGCACTGTTGAAGGGGGCGCTCGGTGTCACCGGCGCGATGATCGTTCTCGGCGTCGGCCTTGCCATCGCGCGAACGTGGTACGTCGGTGCCACCCCGGCCAACATCTTGACCGAGGCCGCCGCCGGCAACGTCTTCGACACGCTCGTGCGGTTCCTCCGCACCGGACTTCGCGCGCTTGCGATCCTCGGGCTCGTCGTCGCGCTGGCCGCGTTCCTCACCGGCCCGGCCACCGCCGCGGTCCGCACCCGGTCCGCCCTCGAGGGCGGCATCGGCTCCCTTCGCGGAAGCGCAGAGGCGGCTGGATGGCAGACCGGCCGCTTCGGCACCTGGACCTACGCACACAAGAGGGCGCTGCAGATCAGCGCCGTGGTGGCGGGCGGCCTCGTCCTGATGTTCTGGACCCAACCCACCGGGTGGGTGGTCGTCTGGACGGCGCTGGTCGTCGTACTCGCACTTGCCGTCATCGAGTTCCTCGGTCGGCCACCGCTGCAGCCTGCGCCGGTCGCCGAGGGGGTGGCCGCCGGCGAGGCCGAGACCCCGGCGTTCCCGCGGCAGATGCCGCGGACGCCGGCCGAGGCTCCGCCGACGGTGCAGCAGGCGGCCGAAGAGACATCACAGGCCTCAAGGAAGGAGACCGAGCCCCATGTCTGACCACAGTCAGGCCTACAGCACGAGCGCCTACGGCGGCATCGTCTTCGCCGCGATGCTGATGATCCTCGCGGGGACGATGCAGTTCCTCCAGGGGCTGGTCGCCCTCGTCAACGACGACTTCTACGTCAGGGGCTCGGAGTACCTCTTCCGGTTCGACCTCACCACGTGGGGTTGGATCCACCTGGTCACCGGCCTCGTCCTGGCGTTTGCGGGTGCTGCTCTGCTGCGCGGAGCTATGTGGGCACGCACGCTCGCGGTGGTCATAGCCGGGCTCAGCATCTTCGCGAACTTCCTGTGGTTGCCCTACTACCCGGTGTGGAGCCTGACCGTGATGGCCTTCGACCTGTTCGTCATGTGGGCCTTGATCGCCCACGGTCGAGACGTCGTCGTACAGCACTGACCGACGAGGAGACATGATGACGCACGCTGCCGCACCACAATCGACGATGCCGCCTCGCGGTGGTGCTCGTGGCACATCGGGCTGGGTCGGCTGGGTGGCGTTCGCGGGGGTGGCGATGATCATCCTCGGCGCCTTCCACATCGTCCAAGGTCTCGTCGCACTGCTGAAGGACGACTACTTCGTCGTGCGGAGCCGCGGCCTGCTCCTCGAGCTCGACTACGCCGCCTGGGGCTGGGCGCACCTCGTGATCGGTGCGGTCGTCCTGGTTGCCGGCTTCATGGTCTTCGCCGGTCAGGTCTGGGCCCGCGCAGTGGGCACTATGGCAGCGCTCGTGAGCGCGATCGTCAGCATGACGTTCGTCGCCGCCTACCCGATCTGGTCACTCATGGTCATCGCGCTCGACGTCGTCGTGATCCTGGCGCTGACCGTTCACGGCTCCGAGATCAAGGCCGGATCCTGAACCTGCTCCACGTCAGCGTCGTGGGTGAGCGTGGTTCGGCGCCTTCGGCTGCCAGTCGTAGATCACGGACGTGCGAAGAAGCATGTCCTGCGCGGACCGGTTCTCGCGGCTGAAGGCGACCCAGAGCAGGCCGATCGGGAAGACGGCGCACATCACCGCCCGCACCAACGCACCGAGAAGACGCATGTTCTCACCGCGGAAGCCGACGACACGAAGCCCCATGACAAGGCACCCGTAGCTGCGTCCGCTGATCCACCAGGCGATCGTGAGGTAGACGACGAGGACGAGGAACCCCGAGGCGAGACTGACGACCAGCTCGAGGTCCGGGAAGGTGAAGTTCCGGGGGTCGAGCATGAACAGCACGATGCAGAGCCCGGCGTACCCCACGAGGAGCACGAGCGCTACCAAGACCCCGTCGATCACGGCGGCAACGAACCGGGTCACAAGGCCGGCGCGCTGTCCCTGGTAAGGCCGCGCCTCGCGCGGAAGAGGAGAGACCCCGTGCTCCGCCATGGCGGGTCAGCGCCTGTGGTCGGGCTGCGGCGGGATGGGTCCCGGACCTGTCTCATCGGTCGGTGTCGCGCCGCTGGGCGCCTGGGTGGACCGCCGGCCGCGGCGGAGGAGGAAGCGGTCCACGGCACGACCGACCGCCTCGTCGGCAGCGATCCCCTGCAGCCGGGCCCCGGTCACCGTGTCGGAGGCCATCGAACCGGTCGACTCCCGGATGATGCCCGGGAGGTCGACCGCGTCGATGACGTCCTCGGCGAGCCCGACGAGGTCGATGCGCGCGAGGATCGCCTGGACGAGGACGTCGAGGTCCACGCGTTGGAGCACGAGGTTGGTGAGGTCGAACCGGTCCAGCACGGCATCGAGATCCAGCCGTCGGGCAATCGCGTCCACGTCCACCCGGTTCAGCACGGCCTCGATGTCGACCCGGCTCACCACAGTATCGACGTCGACGCGGGTCACCACCGAGTCGACGTCCACCCGGTCCACCACCGCCTCGATGTCGACCCGCCGGACCACGTCGTCGACGTTGATCCGGGCGGCGACAGCGTCGAGGTCCACCCGCTCCACCGCGGTGTCCAGGTCCACACGGCGTACGACGCGGTCCACATCGAGCCGGGCTGCGGCCGCGTCGAGGTCCACTGCGGCAACGACCTGGTCGAGGTCGACGTACCGCAACAGCATGTCAGTCAACCGCGCCCTGCGGAGCACCTCACCGAGGACCTCGGGAACGAGTACGTCGAGCTGGCGGGAGAGCTGCCTTCCAAGGGACCTGCGCCGGTGGGCCCCCTCACGTCCCACGGCCTCGAGCACGCGAGCGGGATGGAGCGGCTTCGGCACAGCGGGCGGCTCGAGCGCCGCGTGGCCGAGCGGTTGCATGAGCGCCCCCGCCCTTCGCCCGACACCCCCGGCGATCCGCAAGAAGAGTGCGGCCCCACCGACGGCGACGTCCAAGGGCGTGAAGGAGTTCGGAACCGTACGCGTCGTGCCCGGTGTTCCCGGCGGCTGCACTGGAGTGCTCACATCCACGATTCTCGTCCTCCCGCCCACGTGTCACATCGCCCACCGTGGGTGACTGGTCCACGCAAGACATGGGATGAGCCGACATGCCGGTGCGCCGGCGGAGACCGCCGGCGCACGACAGGGAAGCCTGCAGGATGTCTCGGTCAGACCAGCGCCTTCTCCTTGAGGCGCTCGTACTCCGTCTGAGTGATCGTCCCGGCATCGAGCATGGCCCGGGCCTGGGCGATCTGGTCGGCAGGGGTGGCCTTGGCCGCTACCTCCCGGATGTAGGCGTCCTGCTGCGTCTTCACTGCTTCGGCCTGGCGAACCGAGCGCTCGGTCATGCCCTTGCCGCGGGCGATCAGGTACACCAGAGCAGTGATGAACGGGAAGACGATCAGGAAGATGATCCATCCGGCCTTGGCCCAGCCCGATGTGTCGCGGTCCCGGAAGAGGTCGGTCAGGATCGAGAACAGCACCATGAGGTATGCCACAAAGGCAAACGTGATGAAAATGAACCACACAACGTCCCAGAACGACATTGCAGGCTCCTTTCGTAGATATGAGAAGGTCCTTCATCGGTAAGTCTGGAGCGCGCCGCTCGGGGGCGCCTCATCTCCAGTGGATGACTCTTCGCGACCTGGCAGGCAGTCAGCAGGTGTCCGCGACGGCGTTGCCCAGGTCCTGCACCGAGGTGCCGAGGGCCTTGACGTCGTCACGGACCTGGGTAAGCGTTGCGGCCGTTGGCGAGGCGGAGGCCGCCTGGATGCTCGACTTCAGTGCGGTCGCCTGCGACTTCACGTCACCCACCTGCGACGAGTACTGGTCGGAGGCATCCTTGCTGAGCTGCTTGATGTCGCTCTGGATCGCAGCCAGATCGGTCTGCAGCTGCGAAAGCGCGTTCTCACCGACCTTCACGTCCTCGAGCTTCTTGATCGATGCCTGCAGCGCGTCCACGTCGTCACAGACGGCCGGTTGACCCCCACAGGCAGTGAGGCCCGGTCCGACGGCCACGAGGCAGAACACGGCTGATGCCGCGCGTCTTGTCATCCTCATGCACTCCAGGTTGACGCCGGGGCGCACCACTCGCCTCGTCCCAGGCGAATGAAAGGCGCTCGGTCCGAAAATGCCCGGGGCGGGCCGAGCGAGATCGTCCGTCGCGGATGATGCCCCGACCTCGCAGATGCCCAAGAGTTGGCTCTGTCCGGACTGTGCAAGCCATCACTCCCAAGGAGGCGCAGTGTCCACGACAGCTACAGAGGTGCACGGCCCCGTTGACTTCGTGCTCATCGAGTTCCACGCCGACAAGCTCACCGGCGAGGCCGCACCTGCCCTCATGGATCTGGTCGACCGCGGGATCATCCGCCTCTACGACCTGATGGTCATCAGCAAGCACGACGACGGTTCGGTCGAGGCGCTGGAGCTCCAAGACCCTGCGGGCGTCGACGGGTTCTCCTACTTCGCGGGAGCCCGATCCGGCCTGCTGGGAGACGACGACCTGCGTGAGGCCGCCGAGGCCATGGAGCCCGGCACCGTGGCCGCGCTGATCGTCTACGAGAACAGCTGGGCCATCCCGTTCGTCGCCGCGGCGCGCAACAGCGGCGGCGAGCTCATAGCGAGCGCTCGTATCCCGGCGACGGATGTCATGGCCGCCCTCGAAGCCCTGGAACCGACCACCTGAGGAGACTGAACCAAATGCCTGGACTCATTCGCGGAGTCGCACGGACCGCCGTCGTCGCTGGGACAGCGACCGCCGTCAGCGGCAGGGTGCAACGTCGACAGGCCGAGAAGTTCGCCGGCCGGGACGCCCAGATCGCAGCCGATCGGGAGCAGGCCTACGAGGAGCAGACCGCTCCCCCGCCGCCGGCAGCGGCTCCTCCGTCTGCCGGACCGACCCCGGACATGATCGAGCAGCTCAAGCAGCTCGGAGAGCTCAAGGAGCAGGGCATCTTGACCGAGGAGGAGTTCGCCGCTCAGAAGGCGAAGGTCCTAGGCACGTAGAGGAGGCGACCAATGACCAACACTCCTACGACCCGAGGCGCGCCCCAGAGGCAGTACAGCGGTGGTGCGGTCGGGGTGATCGCGTTTGCGGGCATCCTGATGGTCCTGTCAGGAGCCTTCCATGTCGTCCAGGGCCTCGTAGCGCTGGTGAACGACAACTTCTACGTCATCGGCCAGGACTACGTCTTCAAGTTCGACGTGACCACGTGGGGCTGGATCCACCTGATCGCCGGCATCATCGTCGCCCTGGCCGGCATGGCCTTGTTCCAGGGATCGGTGTGGGCCCGGACGGTGGCCGTGATCCTCGCCTGTGTGAGCATCATCGCCAGCTTCCTCTGGATGCCGTACTACCCACTCTGGAGCCTGGTCGTCATCGTCTTCGACCTCTTCGTGATCTGGGCCGTGACAGTGCACGGACGTGACGTCCGCGAAGCCTGATCCCGAGCCCGGCCGCGGTGGGTCGGCGCCCACCGCGGTCGGGGCTGGGTCTGCTCGACCGGACTCCTTGGCGACACTGAGGTCGCCCGGATACCTGCTGGTCCTGGTCGTCGCGGCCGTCTTCGGCGCGCCCATCGCGCTGCTCTCCTACGGGTTCCTCGAGCTGAGCCTGTACGCCCAGGGCTGGCTCTTCACCGACCTTTCGCGCGCCATGGGCTTCGGCGAGGCGCCGATCTGGTGGCCCCTTCCCGTGGTGACGGCCGGGGGGTTCCTGGTGGGACTCGTCATCCGGTGGCTCCCGGGGCGAGGCGGGGAGTCACCCGTCGACGGCTTCAAGTCGTCCGGCGCGCCGTCGGCCCGGGACCTGCCCGGCATCGCAACCGCGGCCCTGGTGACGTTGGCGTTCGGCGCGGTTCTGGGTCCGGAGGCGCCGCTCATCGCGCTCGGGAGCGGCATCGCGGCCTGGGGGGTCCACCTCCTCAAGCGGGACGCCCCGGCGCAGGGAATCGCTCTGATCGGCGCCGCCGGCAGCTTCGCCGCCATCAGCACGCTGCTCGGCTCGCCTCTGCTCGGCGCCTTCCTGCTCATGGAGGTGGCCGGGCTCGGCGGAGCGACGGTCTCCATGGTCCTGGTGCCAGGTCTGCTGGCGTCCGGGATCGGGGCGCTGGTCTTCATCGGGCTCGACTCGCTGACCGGGCTCGTGAAGCCCTCGCTCACCATCCCGGACCTGCCCCCGGCGGCCGCGCCGACGGTCGCCGAGTTCGGCTGGGCGCTCGTGATCGGCGTCGCTGCCGCGGTCATCGGCACCGCGATACGCAGCCTCGGCGCCACCCTCCATCGTTTGGTCGAGCAGAGGCTGCTGATCGCCACCTCGGCGGCAGGCCTCGTCGTGGCCCTTCTGGCAGTCTCCTACGACGCAGCCACCCCGAGGAGCGCGAGCGACGTCCTGTTCTCGGGACAGGTTCAGCTCGGCCCGTTGATCAGCAACGCTGCGGAGTACTCGGCCGCGACGCTGTTGCTTCTCCTGCTCTGCAAAGGGCTGGCGTACGCGGTCTCGATGAGCGCCTTTCGTGGTGGCTCGGTGTTCCCGGCGATGTTCCTAGGCGCCGCCGGCGGCCTCGCCTTGTCGCACCTCCCCGGCCTGGCGACCATCCCCGCAGCGGCCATGGGCATCGGTGCCATGTGCGTGAGCATCCTGGGTTTCCCGCTGGTCTCGGTGCTCCTGGCGACGCTCCTGCTGCTGCCTGACGGGGTCGACACGATGCCCTTGGTCATCGTCTCCGTTGTGGTGGCGTACGTCGGCCGTGCCTGGCTCTCGCCCGAGACCCGTCAAGCGGCTGCGGAACCTCCGTGACCTCATTCGCCTCCGGTAGGAACCGAACTCGGTTTTGCCCCCTCGGGCAGCAGCAGGAGCGCCCCGACGAGGAAGGCAAGGGCTCCGACCGAGGTGGCGGCGTTTGCCACGGTCGCGTTGGCGAAGCTTCCCGTCGAGGGCAGGACATAGGCGCCCAAAGCCGACAGTCCGAACGCCACACAGCCAAAGAGGTTCACCGCGACGATCGTTCCTTCCAGTGAACGGGGCGGTGCGCGCAGGAGGCCGTGGACGACCTCGACATAGGCGAGGTAGCCGGACACGAGAAAGCAGGTGGACCCGTACACGTCCGGCTGCCAGACGAGCTGGTCGTACGACGGAGAGCCGACCGTCGTGGTGAGTGCCCGGAAGGTCGAGATGTTGAAGAACACGGTCCCCAACAACTGCACGCCACTGCTCCACCAGTCGATCCGGCCGGGCTCCCAGGAGAGAACATGCAAGGTTCCATCGGCGCCCGGGCCCGGGCCGCGGTCGGTGTTCAAGGTCTCGAGCCACTGCAGAATCGCGGCCGAGGTGAACAGCACCGACCCCACGAAGAAGACCATCGAGTCGGTCTGAGGACCTACGAGGCCGAGGAACGCAGGCAGTGGCGCCACCAGGAAACACGAGGACCCCGCCACGAACAGGACCGCGATCCACCATGATGCACGTCGTGGCCCCCAGAGCACGCCGCCCGCGGTGTCAGTGCGCACCCGCGAAAGTCGCGAGTTGTGCTTCCGGTGTGCCCGCGACGACCACTCGATGGCGTGTCCATCGGGATCGGTATAAGCCACCGAGGTTGTGAAGCGGCCGACGGACCGACGAGCAACGACCGTCCACCCTTCCGGCCCACGGGGGTAGCCGGTCATGCGGACGCCGACAGCGGCACCGGCGAGAAGGGGGTCAGCTCCTCCTTCCCGCCGTGGACGGTGACGCACGTCGAGTCGGAGCCGGCGTACGGGAGCCGACGGCACATCGCGGAGCCTCCTTTTTCGAACCCATTGCACACCGGCTTCCCGACACGGCCAATCGTCCGCAGGGGATGAGGAACAACCGCTGACCTGGAAGGAGGCTGGAGCGAGTCCACGTGTCCCTGAAGCGGAGGCAGTCATGGCCGTCTGGAAGAAGAGCAGCGCCGCATCGGAGGACATGACTGTCCTACCGCGGTTCACTCGACTGGGGATGATGCAGATCCCGAAGGACCATCTGGCCGACCGCGAGATGCTGCCACAGACGGCGTACCAGATCGTCATGGACGAGGTGATGCTGGACGGCAACGCGCGGTTCAACCTCGCCACGTTCGTGACGACCTGGATGGACGAGGAGGCCGACCGGCTCTACGCCGCGACGTTCGACAAGAACATGATCGACAAGGACGAGTACCCCCAGACGGCCGAGCTCGAGTCCCGCTGCGTGAAGATACTTGCCGATCTGTGGCACGCCCCGCATGCCGGTGAGAGCGTCGGGACGTCGACGACCGGCAGTTCCGAGGGGTGCATGCTCGCCGGCCTCGCGCTCAAACGACGTTGGCAGCACATGCGCCGGGAGGCCGGCAAGCCGGCGGAACGACCCAACATCGTCATGGGCGCGAACGTTCAGGTGGTCTGGGAGAAGTTCGCCAACTACTGGGACGTCGAGCCGCGTTACGTACCCCTCGAGGGTGACGTCTTCCACATGACCGCGGACCGGATGCTGGCGTACGTCGACGAGAACACCATCGGCGTGGTGGCGGTGCTCGGCTCCACCATGGACGGCACCTACGAGCCGGTCGAGGAGATCTGCGCCAAGCTCGACGAGTACGAGGCGAACAGCGGTGTCTCCGTCCCGGTCCATGTCGATGCCGCGTCCGGCGGGTTCATCGCGCCGTTCATCCAGCCCGACCTCGTGTGGGACTTCCGGCTCCCCCGCGTCGTGTCGATCCAGACATCCGGACACAAGTTCGGGCTCGTCTACCCAGGCGTCGGCTGGGTGCTCTGGCGTGACGGTGAGCATCTCCCGGACGACTTGGTGTTCCACGTGAACTACCTGGGCGGTGACATGCCCACCTTCGCCCTCAACTTCTCCCGGCCAGGCGCGCAGGTCGTCCTCCAGTACTTCCAGTTCCTCAGACTCGGCAGGGACGGCTACCACGCGGTCCAACAGGCGTGCCAGGACGTGGCCATGCACATCGCCGCGACGCTGGAGAAGATGCCGGAGTTCGACGTGATCGCGGACGGCCGCGAGCTACCGGTCGTGACCTTCTCGGTCAGCAAGAATGTCACGAAGTTCGACGTGTACGACGTCTCGCGCAAGCTCCGTGAACGAGGCTGGCTCGTCCCGGCGTACACCATGCCGCCCAACCGCGAGGACCTGGCGGTTCTACGCGTAGTGGTACGCAACGGGTTCAGCCACGACATGGCCGACCTCTTCCTGCGTGACCTCACCACGGCGGTCGAGTGGCTCGACGACCTGAGCGGCCCGATGCCGCACGAGGAGCAGCCGAGCAGCTTCCACCACTGAGGACGCGCG
>DATGYO010000140.1:0-1718 GCA_035297905.1 Nocardioidaceae bacterium | reverse complement strand
AGATGCCCGCGCGGCGCCCGAAGACGTTGATGTCGAGCAGGGAGTTGGTGCCGAGGCGGTTCGCGCCGTGCACCGAGACGCAGGCGACCTCGCCGGCGGCGAACAGCCCGGGCACCGGGTCGGTGTTGAACCGCCGGCCCTTGTCCTGGACCGAGATGTTGACGTACCTCGCCTTGAGGCCCTCGATGTCCGAGAGCGCCTGCTTCAGCGAGCCCTCGTCGCGGTAGACCTGCGCGTTGATGTCCATCGTGGCCTGCAGCTCCGCGCGGATGGCGGCCACCCGCTCCGAGCCCCCTGCGTCGCGCAGCATCTTGATCTGCTCAACGACGTACTTCTCGGGGTTCTCCGGCAGGTCCTCGAAGTGCGCCGTCTGGGCGTACTCCGCGGCGTAGATGCCCGCGCGCCGGCCGAAGACGTTGATGTCGAGGAGCGAGTTCGTGCCGAGGCGGTTCGCGCCGTGCACCGAGACGCAGGCGACCTCGCCCGCGGCGTAGAGGCCAGGGACGACGGTCTCGTTGTCGCTGAGCACCTCGCCCTTGATGTTGGTCGGGATGCCGCCCATCGCGTAGTGCGCGGTCGGGAACACCGGGATCATCTCGGTGTACGGCTCGACGCCGAGGTAGGTCCGCGCGAACTCCGTGATGTCGGGGAGCTTCGCGTCGATCTGCTCCTTCGGCAGGTGTGTCAGGTCGAGGTAGACGTAGGCCTTGTCCGGGCCGGCGCCGCGACCCTCGCGCACCTCGTTGGCCATCGCGCGGGCGACCATGTCGCGGGGCGCGAGGTCCTTGATGGTGGGGGCGTAGCGCTCCATGAACCGCTCGTTCTCGCTGTTGCGGAGGATTCCGCCCTCGCCGCGAGCCGCCTCGGACAGGAGTACGCCGAGCCCGGCGAGACCCGTCGGGTGGAACTGGAAGAACTCCATGTCCTCGAGGGGCAGACCCTTGCGCAGCACGATGCCCATGCCGTCGCCGGTGAGCGTGTGGGCGTTGGAGGTGGTCCGGAAGACCTTCCCGAAGCCGCCGGAGGCGAAGATGATCGACTTCGCGTTGAAGACGTGGATCTCGCCGGTGGCGAGCTCGTAGGCCACGACGCCGCTCACCCGGACGCCGCCGTCGGTGTTCTGGGTGAGGATGTCGAGCACGTAGAACTCGTTGTAGAACTCCACGTTGTGCTTGATGCACTGCTGGTAGAGCGTCTGCAGGATCATGTGGCCGGTGCGGTCCGCGGCGAAGCAGGAGCGGCGCACGGCGGCCTCGCCGTGGTTGCGGGTGTGGCCACCGAACCGGCGCTGGTCGATCCGGCCCTCCTCGGTGCGGTTGAAGGGGAGGCCCATCTTCTCCAGGTCGAGGACGGCGTCGATGGCCTCCTTGGCCATCACCTCCGCGGCGTCCTGGTCGACGAGGTAGTCACCGCCCTTGACGGTGTCGAAGGTGTGCCACTCCCAGTTGTCCTCCTCGACGTTGGCCAGGGCGGCGCACATGCCGCCCTGGGCCGCGCCCGTGTGGGACCGGGTGGGGTAGAGCTTGGTCAGCACCGCGGTGCGGGTGCGCTGACCGGACTCGAGCGCGGCGCGCATCCCTGCGCCACCCGCGCCGACGATGACGACGTCGTACTTGTGGGTCTGAACCATGCTGATCAGCGCCTTACTTGTTGGTGCAGACCTCGAGCGTCGACGAGGGGTCGATGCACGGGTCGAACGTGAAGATGACGAGGGTGCC
>DATGYO010000139.1:0-2222 GCA_035297905.1 Nocardioidaceae bacterium | reverse complement strand
CAACACCACGATCCCGACCAAGCGGTCCGAGGTGTTCACCACCGCCGACGACAACCAGCCCTCGGTGCAGATCCAGGTCTACCAGGGCGAGCGTCAGATGGCGGCGCAGAACCAGCCGCTCGGCAACTTCGAGCTGACCGGGCTGCCGCCGGCTCCGCGCGGGGTGCCGCAGATCGAGGTCACCTTCGACATCGACGCCAACGGCATCGTCCACGTGTCCGCGAAGGACCGCGGCACCGGCCGTGAGCAGTCGATGACGATCACCGGTGGCTCGGCGCTGTCGAAGGAGGACATCGACAAGATGATCCGCGACGCCGAGCAGTACGCCGAGGAGGACCGGAAGCGTCGCGAGGCCGTCGAGTCCCGCAACCAGGCCGACAGCCTCGTCTACACCACGGAGAAGTTCCTCTCCGAGAACGGCGACAAGGTCCCGGCCGAGGTCAAGACCGAGGTCGAGGCCGACGTCGAGGCGCTGAAGAAGCTGCTCGAGAACGAGCAGGCCGAGAAGGACGCCCTCGACGCCGCGGTCGCCAAGCTCGGTGAGTCCAGCCAGAAGATGGGTGCGGCGATGTACGCCGCCGGCGAGTCCGACGCGGCCGCTGCCGGTGGTACGACGGGCACCGGCGACTCCGACGAGGACGTCGTCGAGGCCGAGATCGTCGACGAGGACGGCACTGAGGGTGAGAACAAGTGACCTCTGCTGACCACCAGCACGAGAGCACGGCCGCGGGCGCGGCCGACACCAGCCCCGAGGGCGAGGGGCCGCAGGAGACTGCGGCCCCCCGTCCGGCTGGCGACACCGCCGCCGAGCAGGCGGCCCCGACCGACCAGGGAGGAGGCGACACGATGAGCGAGACCGCCGCCGAGACGGGCGCTGCCCAGCCGGAGGCCGACGCGGCGAACAACACGCCGACCGAGCTCGTGGCCGACCTGGAGAAAGCCCAGAAGGATGTCGCCGCGTTGACGAGCGACCTCCAGCGGCTGCAGGCGGAGTACGTCAACTACAAGCGCCGGGTCGACCGTGACCGTGAGCTGGTCAAGCAGAACGCCACGTTCGCGGTGCTGTCGGCCATGCTCCCGGTGCTCGACGACATCGACCGGGCGCGCGAGCACGGCGAGGTCGAGGGCGGGTTCAAGGCTGTTGCCGACTCGCTCGAGCGGATCGTCAGCGGTCTTGGCCTGGAGAAGTTCGGGAAGCCCGGAGACGAGTTCGACCCGAACCTCCACGAGGCGCTCATGCACGGCCACTCGCCGGACGTGACGACCACGACCTGCCAGAACATCGTCCACGCCGGCTACCGAATCGGTGACCGGGTCGTCCGCCCCGCGCGGGTGACCGTGGTCGACCCCGAGCCGGAGGCGCCGGCGGCGGAGAGCGACGACCAGCAGTAACCAGCACGACGACCGGAGGGAGGTGCGCGCATGACCAGTGCTGACTGGGCCACCAAGGACTTCTACAAGGTGCTCGGCGTGTCCAAGGACGCGTCCGCGGACGAGATCAAGAAGGCGTACCGCAAGCTTGCGCGCGCCAACCACCCGGACTCGCATCCTGGCGACAAGGCCGCCGAGGAGCGCTTCAAGCAGATCGCCGAGGCCTACGACGTCGTGGGCGACGCGGAGAAGCGCAAGCAGTACGACGAGCTGCGCACCTACGGCGGCGGGTTCGGTCCGTTCACCACCGGCCGACCCGGTGGAGGTGGCAGCCAGACCTTCGACATGGGCGACTTCCTCGGCGGCCACGCCGGCGGAGGCGGCTTCAGCGACCTGTTCGGCACGGTGTTCGGTGGCGGCACCCGGGCGAGGCAGTCCGCTGCCCGGCGTGGCGCCGACATCGAGACCGACGCGACGATCAGCTTCCTCGACTCGATCGAGGGTGTGACCGTCTCGCTGAGGCTCTCCTCCGACGCTCCCTGTCCTGACTGCAGCGGCACCGGGGCCCGTGCGGGCACGGTCCCGCGGGTCTGCCCGGAGTGCGACGGTGTGGGCATGCACGCGGCATCGAGGGGCGGTGCCTTCACGCTGAACGAGACCTGTCCCATGTGCCGTGGACGCGGCCTCGTCGTCGATGACCCGTGCCCGACCTGTCACGGCTCCGGTCGCGGCCTGTCGTCGCGGACGATCCAGGCCCGGATCCCCGCGGGCGTCAAGGACGGCCAGCGGATCCGGATCCGGGGCAAGGGTGCCAGCGGGGAGCGCGGTGGCCCGCCCGGCGACCTGTACGT
>DATGYO010000138.1:0-33795 GCA_035297905.1 Nocardioidaceae bacterium | reverse complement strand
GGCCTTGCCCTCCTCAACGAGGGCCACGACCTGAGGGTGGGCGAGGATGTCAGCGGGGAGCTTGCGGGACGTGCTCGTCGACACGAACTACCTCTCGTCACAGTTCAGGGGCGCGGCAAGGCCCGTACACGTCAAGAGCCGCTTTGCCATTGTGTCACGCCACGGCAACAAGCCAAGCCGATACCCCAGCGATCTCATCCGCGGGCCGCTGCCTTCTTCTCTTTCTTGAAGGCGCGGACCTTCTCCAGCGACGTGCTGTCCACGACGTCCGCCACCGATCGGTACGAGCCGGCTTCCGCGTAGTCGCCTGCCGCCTCGGCCCAACCCTCAGGCGTGACTCCAAGCTGCTTGCCGAGGAGTGCCACGAATATCTGTGACTTCTGCTTGCCGAAGCCGGGAAGACTCTGCAGTCGCTTCAGCAGCTCCTTGCCGCTCCCCGACTCCTCCCAGAGCCGCTCGGTGCGCCCGTCGTACTCGCTCACGATGTGGGCGGCCAACGCCTGGATGCGGGCCGCCATGGACCCGGGAAAGCGGTGTACGGCGGGCGGCGTACTGCACAGTGCCGCGAACTCCTCGGGGTTGGCCGCCGCGATGTCGGCGGGATCCAGACTGCCGAACCGGTCGAGGATCTTCGCCGGTCCCGCGAAGGCACGTTCCATCGGGAACTGCTGATCGAGAAGCATGCCCGCGAGCAGCCCGAACGGACTGTCGGTCAGGACCTGGTCGGCTTGCGCGTCCTGCGCTATGTGGAGGGCCATGCGTTCATCCTGCCGGACGCGACGTCATACAGCTCGGTTGTCATAGCACTCGGCACGTATGACGTCTCAGGAGCTCGCACCGACCAGGAGCGCACGGTGGCGGATCATCCAGGAGGCGCTGCGGGCTCTCCAGGTGATCGCCCAGAGCACGGGATAGCCGTCCGGCCCGATGGCGTCCGCGCTGTCGGGGGTCACCCGTGCCATGGCCGCCTCCGCCCGGGCGCTGTGCACGGCGAGCTCGATCATGCGGTCGACGACCTCCCGTCGGCGCCCGACGGGCAGGCCGTACCCGTCGAGGAGGGAGTGGAGGTGACGGGCCCGGGTGCGCGCATCGGGGAGGCCCTGGAGCTCTGCCACGTCGTCGTCGTGGAGTTGCGCGTTCAGCCAGGCGGTGTATGCGAGCTCCGTGGTCCGGTCGACCGGACCGGCGTACTCCCAGTCGACGAACGCCTCCGGCGAACCGTCTCCGCCGACGATGTTCCACGGGGCTGTGTCGCAGTGACCGATCAACCACTCGTCACCCGGCAGGTCTCGGAGCCAGGTCGGCTTCCACGCCGCGCTGTCAGGAGGCGAGAACGTGGCAGTGGCGTCATGCAGCCGACGGAGCAGCTCACCCACGCGGCCCACCTGCTCGTCGCCCCAGGCATGAGGATGCGGGCTCTCGCCAGGCACGTAGCTCAGTGTCATCCGGCCGTCGGCTGCGAACCCGTCTCCCACAACTCTCGGGGCGCCCGAGAACCCCACCGCTTCGAGGTGTCGCAGAAGGGCGATGACCGCGCCGGCCCATGGCCCACTAGTTTTCAGCACCACTCCGTCCGCGAGCGTCGCGTCAGAACATGCTGCTCCGCTGCCCCATGTCGACAAGACTCGTTCGCCCGGAGGGTCGTCGGCCGCCGCGTCGAGGCCGTCCTGGTCGGTCAAGCTGCGCGGCTGCTACTCCGAGGCCTTGACCGCAAGCACCGGGCAGGGGGCGTCGAGCAAGACCCGCTGGGCGTTGCTGCCGAGGATCAGCTTGCCTACCGGGGAGCGCCGGCGCAGGCCGATCACGATGAGGTCCGCACCGACCTCGGCAGCGACGTTGACCAGGTCCTCCGCCGGGTCCATGCCCCGAACCAGCTGACGGACGTCGTGCGGGAGGCCGTACGACTCGAGCTCGGTCTTGACCTCCTGCAGCTGCGCCTCGGACTCGATGGCGTCGTCCCGGTCGAACTCGCGGCCGCCTCGGTGGGAGTTCACGACTACCAGCCGTGAGTCTCTGAGCTTCGCCTCCTCGGCGGCGCGCCGAAGTGCCGCCTTGCCCTCAGGCTTGGGCACGTATCCCACCACGATGGTCCCCATCGACCGTCCTCTCTCTTCGCTTTTGCGGCCCCTCGCTCTTCGCAGAGGGGACATCTGGCACGCTACAGCAGGTACCCCGCCGAAGGCTGTGGATGCAGCACCGCGTCGCCCCGCCGGAACGGGCACGCTGGGGCGATGAACAGTCAGGACACGACAGCACTGCTGCGGGCCGAGGTCGGCCGGCTCCGCGCTCATGAGTCACGGCGGCGCTTCGACACGGTCGTCCACGTCGGTTCGCTGGGTGGATCTCCCGTGACCTGCCCTGTGCCTTCAGCAGACCCCGTGCTGGACATCGGCACCCGAACGGATGTGGTGGCGACACTTCTCGCGAACGCTCCCGTGACCCCTCAGGCCGCATGCGTCTGGCTGACCCGGGCCGGTGACCCGCAGCTCCAGGACGAGGACCTCGCCTGGCTGTCGGCAACCTGCTCGGCGTTCGGAGCAGTTGGACGCCGGCTGGGCGGGTTCTGGACGGTGACCCGGACCGGTTGGCTGGACGTGCGGAGCGGTGAAGGGCGGACGTGGAAGCGGCTGCGGATCTGACTCCCCCACGCCAGGATCCGCTCGCTGCCGGCCCTCTGGTCGCGCCCCCGCGGGGCAGCGCGTCAGGACCAGGTGTGCACCGGTTCGTTGGTGTGCATGTTCTCGCGGTACTCGTTGAGCGTCAGGCGAAGCGCGTCCATGCGGTCGTCGCAGTCCGCACAGCGGCGGTGGAAGGCCTCGACGAACCACGAGGCGCCGTTGCGTCCGGTCAGGCAGCGTTGCTCGATGATCCCGAGCAGGCGGTCGCGTTCCTCCGTGCTGACGCCCCATGCGTCGAGCCCGGCGCGCGCCATGGGAAGCAGCCGCCGGACCACGAGCTCCGTCGCGGGCACCTGCCCGAGGCCCGGCCAGTAAAGGTTGGCGTCGATCCCCTGGCGTGCCGCGACGTGGAAGTTCTCCTCGGCTGCACTGAACGACATCTGCGACCACAGGGGCCGCTCGTGCTCGGCGAGCGTGCGGACCAACCCGAAGTAGAAGGCGGCGTTGGCCATCGTGTCGGCGACCGTCGGGCCGGCGGGGAGGACTCTGTTCTCGACCCGCAGGTGGGGCGTGCCGTCGACCACGTCGTACACCGGGCGGTTCCAGCGGTAGATCGTGCCGTTGTGGAGACGTAGCTCCGAGAGCTTCGGCGTCTCGCCTCGCTCCAGGACCTCGAGCGGGTCCTCGTCCTCGATGATCGGCAGCAGAGCGGGGAAGTATCGGACGTTCTCCTCGAACAGGTCGAAGATCGAGGTGATCCACCGCTCGCCGAACCACACGCGTGGCCGGACCCCTTGCGCCTTGAGCTCCTCGCTGCGGGTGTCGGTCGCCTGCTCGAAGAGCGCGATCCGGGTCTCGCGCCACAGCTCCTTACCGAGGAGGAACGGTGAGTTCGCGCCGAGCGCGAGCTGGACGCCCGCGATCGCCTGCGAGGCGTTCCAGTACGCCGGAAAGTCCTCGGGGCTCACCTGCACGTGGAACTGCGTGCTCGTGCACGCCGCCTCGGGGACGATCGAGTCCGACGTGGTGCGCAGACGTTCGGTTCCGGTGATGTCGATGGCGAGGTCCTCACCGCGGGCGGCGAGGATCTGGTCGCTCAGGAGTCTGTAGCGGGGATTCGGGCTCAGTGACGAGGGGCTGAAGTGCCCCTCGGACAGGGTGGGCAGGATGCCGATCATCACCAGGTGCGCGCCGGTGCGCGAGGCCTTCTCCTCCCCAGCGTTCAGGCAGGCTCGCACACCGTCCTCGAACGCGGTGAACCCACGCTCGCTGAGCTTCTTGGGCGGGACGTTGATCTCGAGGTTGAACTGCCCGAGCTCCGTGACGAAGGAAGGGTCGGCGATCGCCTCGAGCGCCTCGATGTTCTTCAGCGCAGGGTTGCCTTCGTCGTCGACCAGGTTCAGCTCGATCTCCAGGCCGGTCATCGGGTCGTCCGCGTCGAAGCGGGACTCACGCAGCATCCGCGCGAACACGTCCAGGCAGCGGCGGACCTTCTCCCGGTAACGCGTGCGGTCCTCGCGGGAGAACTCCTGCTGTGCGACCTCTTCACCCATGCTCGCAGCCTAGAGGCATCCCCCAGGGCTGCCCAGGCAAGCAGCACGGCGCCCGATGGCGCGTCGGCCCGCGGCCGTCAGCCCGCGCGGCTCCGCCGGCGTCTTGAGCCGTCAGCCGGCGAAGAGCGGGAGGTCATCAGGAGGGATCGGCTGCCAGGACGAGGGCGGGATCGCCGCGGCCAGCGCCTGGGTGAGGAGTCCGGCGAGGCAGTAGTCGGGCTCGGCCTGCTGGCAGCGCTCAACGGCACACCAGGCCAGCGCACCGTCTCCGGCGAGCCAGGCCGCGAACCCGAGGAGGGCCGCAGGCGCGGCAACGAGGTCCAGCGGCGTGCGCCGCACGAGGTCGCGCCACAGCTCGACATGTCTGTCGGCGTTGGAGCGGGCGATCTCCGCCCACGCCACATCGCGCACCTCGATGCTGACCATCGCGACCGCCATCCGCCCGACCTCCTCGGGTGCGAGCGGCTCCGGTGAGCCCAGGAACCTCCGCACGCGGTCACGCACCCACAGGCCCTCGGCGATGAGGTGCTGCCGTGCCCCGTCGGGAGAGCTCACTCCCACGGGGTTTCGGCTCGCACCCTGGAAGCGCCCCATCGCCTCGTCTGCAGCCAGGCCCACCGCTTCCAGGTCTACGGTGTCGGTGCCGATCAGGGAGTCGGCGAGCTCCTGTCTGTTGCGGAAGATCACGTGACCGTCGAGCACCGCCTGCGCGGTGATCTCGTGCGCCTTCAGGTCGTACGGAACACCCTCGACAGCGCAGCAGCCCTCGATGCACTGGAGGCAGTACCAGGTCTCCCCGTCGGCACGGATGGCGCAGGCGACGTCGACCTCCCGCTCATAGAGCCGGTCTGCGAGGACATCGACGATCTCTTGTGCGAGGAGCTCGTCCGAGGAGTAGGCGATGAGCGCGACGCTCTCGGCCTGTGTCCGCGAGACGGCGATCATGAGGCGCGTAAGGGCCTCCGCGGTCTCTTCCTCGTCCAACGGAAGGTCCACCCGGGCGTGGAGGTTGCCGCCCTCCCCTGCGAGGACGACGAGGACGAGCGAGTCCTCCGGGTGGAAACCGAGCACGCACGGCACAAGGGCGAGGAGGTCGGCGGGTGACTTGATTCGACGTGGAGATGAGTTCATGTGGCCACGGTGGCCCAGCGGCCGGAGGCCGAGCAGCGCCCTGCACCGGAGCTGTGCAGCAGCCGCCCTGCAACGTACCTGGGGACAGAACCTGGCCTGAAGATCCGCCGGGACTGTCTGCCGTGGCGGGCATGATGGGGGCGTGCGCACCGACCCGACGATCCTCCACGTCGACCTCGATGCGTTCTTCGCGGCGGTCGAGCAGCGCGACAAGCCCTCACTGCGCGGCAAGCCGGTCGTCGTAGGCGGCGTCGGCGGCCGTGGTGTCGTCGCCACGGCGTCCTACGAGGCGAGGAAGTACGGCGTGCGGTCGGCGATGTCGACCGCTGAGGCCAGGTCGCGCTGTCCACACGCGGCGTTCCTCTCAGGACGGTTCGACGCCTACCGCGAGACGAGTGCCGCCGTCATGAAGCTGCTCCGCGAGCTCTCGCCGCTCGTGGAACCGCTCTCACTCGACGAGGCGTTCGTCGACCTCGCCGCAGCCGGCCTCGACGATGTCTCCGTGGAAGGCGTCACCGGGGTCGCGCAGCAGCTCAAGGAGGGCGTGCACGAGGTGACCGGCGGCCTCCGGGGCTCCGTCGGCGTGGCGAGCTCGAAGCTCGTCGCCAAGATCGCCAGCGACCTCGACAAGCCCGACGGCCTGGTCGTCGTACCACCGGGCACCGAGCTCGACCTGCTCCGTCCGATGAAGGTGACCGTGATCCCTGGTGTGGGGCCCGCGACGGCCGAGCGGCTGCGTCGCGCCGGCGTTCACACGGTCGTCGAGCTGGAGCGACTCTCGCAGGACGAGCTGGTGCGGCTGCTGGGTCAGGCACACGGGAGCGGGCTGTACCGGCTCGCGCGCGCCGACGACGACAGGCCGGTCATCGCGGAGCGCGAGGCCAAGTCCGTGAGCGTCGAGGGCACCTACGACACCGACCTGGTGGACCGCCGCCTGCTCGAGGGGTTGCTCGAGCGGCAGGCCCGCCAGGTCACCGACCGGCTGCGCAAGGCCCGGCTCTCTGGGCGCACGGTCACGGTCAAGGTGCGGCTCCATGACTTCTCCACCCACACCCGGTCCACGACGCTACCGGCGCCCACCGACGAGCCGCGGCTGGTCGCCCGGCTCGCACGCTCCCTCCTGAGTGAGGTCGACACATCCGGCGGCGTACGACTTCTCGGCGTCGGCGTCTCCGGACTGGCCGACTGGATCCAGGAGGACCTGTTCGCCGACCTCGAGCCCGAGCCGGAGCCGGCAGTCGACCCTGTCGCGGACGAGGCGATCGAGCGCGTGACGAGAGGCCGGCGCTGGGCACCCGGCATGGACGTGGTGCACGCCGAGCACGGCCCTGGCTGGGTCTGGGGGTCCGGGCGCGGCCGGGTCACCGTTCGCTTCGAGACGGCCGAGACCGCACCGGGACCGGTAAAGACGTTCAGCACCGAGGACCCCGACCTCGTACCCCGCCCGCGCGGCCGTTACCCGGTCGGTGAGGAGGACGACGTCGCGGAGCTATGACTCGAACCGCACCTGCGCGCCGGGGCGCAGCTGCGCGCACGTGCCGAGCTGCTCCGGCACGACGACTGCCACGACCGGATAGCCTCCGGTCGTCGGGTGGTCGTTGAGGAACACGAGCGGTTGACCGGAGGCCGGCACCTGCACGGCGCCGAGAACCAGGCCCTCGCTCGGCAGCTCGCTCGTGACCGCCCTCGGCAGATGCGGTCCCTCGAGCCGCAGGCCGACGCGGTTCGAGTGCGACGAGACGGTGTACGTCGACCGGGTGAGCGTGGCCATGGCTTCTTCCGCGAACCAGTCCAGCCTCGGGCCGGGCATGACACGCACCCGCACGCTGTCCGGATACCGGAGTACGACGGGCACGTCGACGCCGTGCGGGGAGCCCACCGGGTCACCGAGGGACACCTGGGCGCCGGCGACCAGCCGGGGCGGCCCCAGGCCCGACAACGTGTCGGTCGAGCGCGACCCGAGGACGGGGTCGGCGTCCACTCCGCCGGAGAAGGCCAGGTAGCTGCGAATGCCAGACGTCGCATGCCCGACCGTGAGGGTCTGACCGGACCGCAAGGTCACCGGCTCCGCGAAGGGACGCGGGCGTCCGTCGACGGAGACGGGCGCCGGCGCGCCGGTGACTGCGACGGCGGTCGTGCCCGACGCCCGTAGCACCACGCCACCGAGCGTCGTCTCGAGAACGGCCGCATCGCCGGGGTTGCCAACCAGCCGGTTCGCGTACTGGGCGGCTGCCATGTCCACGGCCCCGGACCTCGGGACACCGAGATGCGCGAACCCACGACGTCCCAGGTCTTGCACAGTGGTCAGCGGTCCGGCGTCCAGCACGGTCAGCGACAGGGTCACCTGGGCACCTCCACGAAGCGCACGCGGGTGCCAGGAGCAAGCGTGGCGGGCCGGTCGCGGGTCTCGTCCCAGAGGCGAAGGTCCGTGTGGCCGATGATCTGCCACCCGCCCGGAGACGCCGAGGGGTAGACGCCGGTGAACACGTCGGCCAGCCCGACCGAGCCGGCCGGCACTCGCGTGCGGGGGGCGTCGAGCCGCGGGACGGGTCGGGAAAGCGCAGGGCCCGTGCAGTACGCGAAACCGGGTGCGAAGCCGCAGAAGGCGACGACCATCTCCTCGGAGGTGTGCAGGGCGACCACCTCGCGGGTGGTCAGGTCCCAGTGTCGGGCCACCGTGTCGAGGTCGGGCCCGTCGTAGGTCGTGGGGACCTCCACCAGGGGCCCGCTCCCCTCCGGCAGGTCGGCTCCCCTCTCAGGCTCCCAGCTCACCACCTCGTTCTCGAGATGCGCCAGGTCGGCAACGCCTGCGAACAGCACGGTGCGCGCGGCGGGCACGACATCGGCCGCCTTGACCTCCCGTCGCAGCGCCTCGTCGTACAACCTCATCGCCGCGGCGGTGTCGGAGACCTCCACCAGCAGCGAGTCCGAACCGACCCGGAGAAGTCTCACGCGAAGCTCCGCAGGGTCAGGCCGGCCAGCTCGAGCGTGCGGCGCACCTCGGCCGCGCTCCGAACCGCCGCGGGAGAGTCACCGTGGACGCAGACGGAGACCACCTCGCCGGACCTGGCCATCTCCAGCGCCCGCTCGGCGATCACCGACGGTTCGTGATGGACCGCACCCGGCCGGTCTCGGGGGACGAGACGGCCCTCGGGCGTGTACGCGCGGTCCGGGAACCCCTCCCGGTGCACCTCCCGCCCGAGGACAGCGGCGAGCTCCAGGAAGATCGACCCGGGCAGGCCGAGCACCGGCAGGTCGCCAGAGCCGTCGAGCACAGCCCTGGCCTGCTCCTCATCGTGGACGACGCGGTTGTACAACGCACCGTGCGGCTTGAGATAGGAGACCCGGGTGCCGCAGGACTGCGCGATCTCGTCGAGGAGGCCGATCTGGTGGGCGACCTGCTCACGCAGTGTCTCGAACGGCACGTCGAGGTGCCGCCGTCCGAAGTTCTCGCGGTCGGCGTAGGACACCTGGGCGCCCACGGCCACCTGGCGACGGGCGGCCTCCTCGCACACCGCTCGCATGATCACCTCGTCGCCGGCGTGGTAGCCGCAGGCGACGTTGGCGCTGGTGACCACGGCTAGGAGCCCGGCGTCGTCGGTGACCCCTTCCCCGAGGTCCGCGTTGAGGTCGATCGTCTGCACCCTTCAAAGGTAGGTCATGGCTGGGCGGGTTAGGCTCCACGCGTGTCAGAGCCGATCGCGCCGCCTCGCGCCAAGAAGGTCCCGACCACCCGCACCTTCCACGGGGACTCGGTGGTCGACGAGTACGAGTGGCTGCGTGACAAGGACTCCCCCGACACCATCGCCTACCTCGAGGCCGAGAACGCCTACACCGAGCAGGCCACGGCCCACCTCGCGAAGCTGCGCGAGACGCTCTTCGAGGAGATCCGCTCGCGCACGAAGGAGACCGACCTCTCGGTCCCGTCGCGGATCGGGTCGTACTGGTACTTCAGCCGCTCCCTGGAGGGCAAGCAGTACGGCATCAGCTGCCGCTGCCCGATCTCCGGCCCGGACGACTGGACGCCGCCGGCGCTCGAGACCGACACCGAGATCCCGGACGAGGAGGTGCTCCTCGACCTGAACGAGCTCGCGGAGGGCCACGACTTCTTCTCGCTGGGGGCGTCCTCGATCAGCCCCGACGGCAGCCTGCTCGCCTTCAGCACGGACACCGTCGGGAACGAGCGGTTCCTGCTGCGGGTCAAGGACGTCCGCACCGGCGACCTGCTGCCCGACCAGGTCCCCGACACGGCGTACGGCGCCACCTGGGCGCTCGACGGCCGCCACGTCTTCTACACGACCGTCGACGAGGCCTGGCGACCCGACAAGGTCTGGCGCCACGAGCTCGGCACCGACCCGTCCGAGGACGTGGTGGTCTTCCACGAGCCCGACGAGCGGTTCTGGACCTCGGTCGGGCGCACCCGCAGCGACCGCTTCCTGGTGGTCGGCGTGGGCTCCAAGACCACCACCGAGTACCGCGTCCTCGACGCGTCCGACCCGACCGGGGAGTTCCGGGTGGTTGCGCCGCGCAGGCAGGGCGTGGAGTACAGCATCGAGCACGCGGTGATCGGCGGCGAGGAGTGCTTCCTCGTGCTCCACAACGACGGCGCTGAGAACTTCACCCTCGCAAGAACGGCTGTCGACGCGACGAGCCACGAGGACTGGGTCCCGGTCTTCGACTACGACCCGGAGGTCCGGCTCGAGGACGTGGAGGCGTTCAAGGGACACCTCGTCGTGCACGAGCGGCGGGAGGGCCTGACCCAGCTGCGGGTGATCACACTCGACGAGTCCGGCCTGGGCGACGACTTCTTCGTCGAGTTCGGCCATCCGGTCTACACGGTCGGCTCCGGGTCGAACCCGGAGTTCGAGCAACCGACGGTTCGCCTCGGGTACACCACGCTGGCCACGCCGCCCGCGATCTACGACTTCGACGTCGCCACCCGCAAGCTGACCCTGCTCAAGCAGATGCCGGTGCTCGGGGACTTCGACCCCGAGCGCTACGAGCAGCATCGCGAGTGGGCGACTGCAGAGGACGGCACGCGGGTACCGATCTCGATCGTCTGCCCGAAGGACGCCCCGCGAGACGGGTCGATGCCGATGCTGCTCTACGGCTACGGGTCCTACGAGTCCTCGACGGACCCCTACTTCACCATCTCGCGGCTCTCCCTCCTCGACCGCGGCGTCGGCTTCGCGATCGCACACGTACGAGGCGGCGGGGAGATGGGCCGCCGCTGGTACGACCAGGGCAAGATGCTCGCGAAGAAGAACACGTTCACGGACTTCGTCGCCTGCGCACGCCACCTCGCCGCGACCGGCTGGACCAGTCCGGATCGGCTGGTGGCCGAGGGCGGCAGCGCCGGAGGGCTGCTGATGGGGGCGGTCGCGAACATCGCGCCGGACGCGTTCCGCGCGATCGTGGCCGACGTGGCCTTCGTGGACGCGCTCACGACGATCCTCGACCCCTCGCTGCCACTGACCGTCGTCGAGTGGGAGGAGTGGGGCAACCCGCTCGAGGACCCCGAGGTCTATGCGTACATGAAGTCCTACTCCCCCTACGAGAACGTCGAGCACAAGCGCTACCCGTCGATCCTCGCGGAGACGTCGCTGCACGACACCCGGGTGCTGTACGTCGAACCGGCGAAGTGGATCGCCAGGCTGCGCGCCACCGCCGCCGAGCCGCAGGACTTCCTGCTCAAGACCGAGATGTCGGCCGGCCACGGCGGTGTCAGCGGGCGCTACAACGCCTGGCGCGACCGCGCGTTCAGCTACGCCTGGGTGCTCGACAAGCTCGGCCTGTCCTGAGCCGCCTCGGCAAGTCCGAGGAGATGCTCCGGGCGCACGGGGACCCGCGTCAGGGCCAGCCCGGTCGCCTGCCGGATCGCCGCCACGACCGCCGGGGTCGACGAGATCGTCGGCGGCTCACCCACGCCCCGCAGGCCGTAGGGCGCGTGCGGGTCGGCCAGCTCCAGCACGTCGACACGCATCGGTGGCATGTCCAACGAGGTGGGGACCAGGTAGTCGGTGAACGACGGGTTGCGCACCAGCCCGTCGCGCACCTGGATCTCCTCCATCAGCGCGAGGCCGAGCCCCTGGGCGCTGCCGCCGTGGATCTGTCCCAACACGGCATCGGGGTTCATCGCGAACCCGACGTCCTGGGCACAGTCCAGTGCGACCACCTTCACGAGCCCCAGCTCGACGTCGACGTCGACCACCGCCCGGTGTGCGGCGAAGGCGAACTGGACGTGAGCCGTGCCCTGTCCCGTCTCCGCGTCGATACCGGTGGTGGGTCGATGCCTCCACTCCACCGTCCGTTCGATCCGCTGGTTGCCCAACAGGTCGACCAGCGTCGCCACCTCGGCGCCGTCCCGCGTCACCACCGCACCACCGACCAGGTCGAGATCGGTGGCATCCAGTCCTGCGCTCGCCGCTGCGAGCCCGCGCAGCTGGTCGGCCACGGCACGGCAGGCCGCCTGGACGGCGCCACCGGTGACGTAGCTCTGCCGCGACGCGGACGTCGACCCGGCGCTGCCCACCTGTGTGTCCGCGGTCTGCACCGAGACCCTCCGCACGCCCAGCTCGGTGCGAGCGATCTGAGTCTGCAGGGTGACGAGCCCCTGCCCCACCTCGACCGCCGCCGTGTGCACCAGCACAGCGGGCTCTCCTGCCACCACCTCGAGGACAACCCGCGCGGTGGAGTAGTCGTCGAAGCCTTCGGAGAAGCAGATGTTCTTGATCCCGATGCCGTAGCCGACACCCCGCACGACGCCCTCGCCATGGGTCGTGTTCGCGACTCCGCCCGGCAGCTGCCGCAGGTCAGATGCCCCGGCGGCGGGCAGAGGCATGTCCCTCACCCGGCGTACCAGCTCCGCCACCGGCGCGGCTGAGTCGACGATCTGTCCGGTGGCCACCTGGTCGCCCTCGTCGAGCGCGTTGAGGATCCGGATCTCCGCGGCATCCATCCCGACCGCCTGCGCGAGCCGGTCCATCTGGGACTCGTAGCCGAACGCCGCCTGCACCGCGCCGAACCCGCGCATCGCCCCACACGGCGGGTTGTTCGTGTAGGCGCCGTAGCAGTCGATGGCGACCGTGGGTACGACGTACGGCCCGGCGCCCAGCGTCGCGGCGTTCGCGACCACTGCGGGCGTGCTCGACGCGTACGCCCCACCGTCGAGGACGATCTCCGCCTTGACGTAGACCAGCCGACCGTCGCGCGTGGCGCCGTGCTCGTAGTGCATGCGCGCGGGATGCCGGTGCACGTGGCCGAAGAACGACTCCTCGCGGGAGTAGACGAACTTCACCGGCCTGCCGGTGCGCAGGGCGAGCATGCAGGCGTGCACCTGCATCGACAGGTCCTCGCGGGCGCCGAAGGCACCACCGACTCCGGCCAGGGTGATCCGGACCAGGTCGGGGTCCAGTTCGAGCGCCGCGGCGACCTGCGAACGGTCCACGTGGAGCCACTGCGTGGCGACGAACAGGTCGACCCCGCCGTCGGGCGCGGGGACGGCGAGGCCGGACTCCGGGCCGAGGAACGCCTGGTCCTGCATCCCGACCTCGTAGTCGCCCGACACCACGACGTCCGCCGTGGCGGCCTGGTCGCCGTGCCTGATCCGCACGTGCCGGACCAGGTTGCCGCCCGGGTGCAGAGGCTCGGTCACCCCGAGCACGGCAGCGCGGGCGTCGGTGACCGGAGGAAGCGGCTCGTAACCGACGTCGATGAGGTGCAGCGCCCGGCGTGCGGTCTCCGGGTGCTCCGCAGCCACCAGCGCGACAGGCTCCCCCTGGTAGCGCACCCGGTCGGCTGCGAGCACGGGCTGGTCGGCGCGTTCGAGGCCGAACGCGTTCATGCCGGGGACGTCCTCGTGGGTGAGCACCGCGAAGACGCCGGGCAGTGCGAGGGCACGTGTGGTCTCGATGTGGGTGATCCGCGCGTGCGGGTGGGGGCTGCGCAGCGTCGAGCCCCACAGCATCCCGTCCATCCACAGATCCGAGGAGTAGGCGAACTCGCCTTTCACCTTCAGCGTCCCGTCGGGGCGCCGGGCGCTCTCCCCGACTCCGCCGGGAGTGCGGGTCGTGGTGCGGTCGTCGGTGATCGTGCCGGTGAGGTCTTCGGTCATCGGCGCGCACCCGTCTCTTGTCGGTCCAGAAGCCTCCGGCCGGCCCGGGCCGCGGCCGTCGCGAGGGCCGGCTCCTCCGCGCTGAGAAGGACGTCGTCCTCGACGACTACCGTGCCGTTCACCAGCAGCAGCTTCAGCGCGGGGCGTGACCCGAGCACGAGCGCGGCGACGGGGTCCTCGATCCCGGCATGCGGCAAGGTGTCGAGGCGCCACAGCGCGACGTCGGCGAGCTTGCCCGCCTCGAGCGACCCGATCTCGTCAGCACGACCAAGGCACCGAGCGCCTCCGATCGTCCCTGCCGCGAGCGCCTGACGAGCGGTCAGCGCGGCCGGGCCCCCGCGCAGCCGAGCCACGAGCAGCGCTGCGTGCAGCTCGGCGGCCATCGAGCCCTCCTCGTTGGACGCCGACCCGTCCACGCCGAGGCCGACCGGGACCCGCGCCTCGAGCAGTGCAGCCAGCGGGGCGGCCCCGGCTCCGAGCCGGGCGTTGCTCGTCGGGCAGTGCGCCACGCCGGTGCCGGTCTCAGCGAACCGGGCGATCGTCTTGTCGTCGAGGTGTACGCAGTGCGCCAGCCAGACGTCGTCCCCGAGCCAGCCGAGCCCGTCGACGTACTCCGCCGGGCTGCAGCCGAACTGCTCACGGCAGTAGGCCTCCTCCTCGACCGTCTCCGCCAGGTGGGTGTGCAGCCGCACTCCTCTGTCTCGTGCCAGTGAGGCCGCCTCCCGCATCAGGTCAGCGGTCACGGAGAACGGCGAGCAGGGTGCCACCGCGATCTGAAGCATCGACCCGGGCGCAGGGTCGTGGAAGCGGTCGACCGCCTCGGCCGTTGCTGCCAGTGCTGCGTCCGTCCTCTCGACGATCTCGTCAGGAGGAAGGCCGCCGGCGGAGCGACCCAGGTCCATCGACCCGCGGCAAGGATGGAAGCGCAGCCCGATCTGGCGTGCGGACTCGATCTCTGCCTCGAGCACGTCGGCGCTCTGGCGGGGAAAGACGTAGTGGTGGTCGGTCGTAGTCGTGCAACCGGTCCTGGCCAGCCACGCCAGGCCCGCCGCCGAGGTCGCTCCCACCACGTCGGCGTCCAGGCCGGCCCACACGGGGTAGAGCTCGGTGAGCCAGTCGAAGAGGTTCGCGTCCTGGGCCAGCCCCCGGGTGGCCCACTGGTAGAGGTGGTGGTGGGTGTTCACCAGGCCGGGGGTGGCCAGGCATCCCGATGCGTCGACGACCTCGTCGACATCGGAGACGTCTGCCGCAGGCCCGGCTCCGACCGCGACGATCCGGTTGCCCTCGACGACGACGTGCCCGTCGGCGTACTCCGTCCCCGCCCCGTCGACGGTGGCGACGGCACAGCCCTGCAGGATCCGCCTCATTCCTGCGCTCCGCGGGCGGCAAGGCGTGCGGCCTCGATGATCTTCTGGTAGCCGGTGCAGCGGCACAGGTTCCCCGCCAGCGCCTCCCTGATGTCCGCCTCGGAAGGGTCCGGGTCACGGGCGAGCAGTTCGTGCGTGGCGACGACGAGACCCGGGGTGCAGAAGCCGCACTGCACGGCGCCGGCAGCGACGAAGGCCTCCTGCACCCGGTGGAGCCCGTCACCATCGGCCAGCCCCTCGACCGTGACCACAGAACGGCCCTCGGCCTGGCCGGCGGCCACAAGACAAGCGCAGACCGGTACGTCGTCGAGATACACCGTGCACGACCCGCACTCGCCCTGCTCGCAGGCGTTCTTCGCGCCGGGCAGGCCGAGGCGCTCGCGCAGCACGTAGAGCAGGCTCTCCCCAGGCCACACGTCGTCCGCGATGCGCTCCTCGCCGTTGACCGTGAAGGTCACCTTCATGCCGCAACCCCGTTCCGGTACTCGTCCCAGCCCCACGTCAGGGTCCGTCGCGCCATCACCTCGAGGGCGTGCCGCCGGTAGGCCGCGCTTCCCCGGACGTCGTCGATCGGTGCGGCGGCCGAGGCGACCAGCTCGCCGAACCGGTGTACGACGGACGGGGCGATCGCCGCACGAGACTCCCACGCGCCGGCCGACTCCAGCTCCCCGCAGAGGAACGCCTCCGCGTCGGCGGCCACACGAGGGGTGGGAGCCGCGGAGCCGATGCCGGTGCCCACTCGCCGACTACCGCCGTCGAGTCGCAGGGCGAAGGATGCGACCGCGATCACCATCGCGTTGCGCGTGCCGATCTTCGAGAACTGCTCGGGCCCGGTCGCGCAGGGGATCTGCACGGCCCGGATCAGCTCGTCGGGCGCGAGAACACTGCGCTTCACGCCCACGAAGAAGTCACCGACCGGTACGCGGCGGACCCCCCGCACCGACTCGACCTCGACCACCGCCCCCGCGGCCAGCAGCGGTGGGTGGGCGTCCCCCGCCGGCGACGCGGAACCGAGGTTGCCCCCGACGGTGCCGCGGTTGCGGATCTGCCGAGACCCGATCGTCCGCGAGGCCATCCCCAGCCCGGGCAGCAGGCCTGACAGCTCCTCGACCACCCGGGTGTAGCTGACCCCCGCACCGAGCACCACGGTGTCGTCGACGACCGACCAGGTCGCGAGCTCCTCGACCCGGGTCAGGTCGAGCAGCCCGGCCGGCCGTCTCCGGTCGAAGTTGATCTCCACCATCACGTCGGTGCCCCCGGCGATCGGCAGAAGGTCCGGTGCGGCGGCCTTGGCTGCGAGCGCCTCCGGCCAGGTCATCGCGTACACCATCTCCATGGGCGTCACCAGGCCTCGGGGTCGGGTGTGGCGTCGTCGGCGAGCACGGTGCCCTCGATCAGTCCGTACGGCCGGTCGGCGACGTAGAAGACCTCGCCCGGGTTGTCGAGGTCGAACGGCTCGAGGTCGACGAGGAAGTGGTGCCGGTTCGGGAGCGACAGCCGCACCTCGACGACCTCGGGGCATGCGGACACGACCCGCTCTCCCATCGCGTACAGCGTCTCCTGCAGCGAGCGGCTGTAGGTGTCCGCGAAGGCGTCGAGCAGCGCCGTGCGTGCGGTGGCGTGCGACTTCCCCCAGTCCTCGGCGGGTGCGCTGTGTCGCCAGGTGGCGTCGACCGACGTACACAGGATCCGGTCGCCGGCTTCGGCCAACGTGGTGTATCTGTCGCGTGCGAACCCCCGGAACTCCGAGCCGGTCGTGTTGAGCAGCACCAGTCCGGTCAGGCCGGACAGGACACGCTCGGCCTGGCCGTCGTACGTGACGGTTGCCGTGCGCAACTCGCCGCCGGCCTGCTGGAAGGAGTGCGGGCGGTCATCGAGCCGCTGCCAGCGGTGCTCCTGGACCGAGACCCGGGCGCGATGAACGCCGGCTTGGGTCTCGACGAAATGTCGTGCGAGCCGTGAGGCGAACGCCTCGACCTCGCCGACACCGTGCTCCCGGGCGAACGCGAAAACGGTGTTCTTCTGGGTGTCGGTCGGCAGCACCGCGGAGTTGTCGCCTGACAGGTGAACGGCGTCCATGTCGCCGGCGAGGGCGATATCCACCGTCAGGTCGTGCAGCACATGCCGTTCGGGCGTCCGGTCGACCTTCATGAGCCGCACGCCGGCCTTGCCGTAGCGGTTGTCCCCCAGCCTGGCCATGTCAGCTGCCTCGGTAGGTCGAGTAGGCGAACGGGCTGAGCAGTAGCGGGACGTGGTAGTGCTCATCCGCATCGGTGACCTCGAAGACCACCATCACCTCAGGGTAGAACGTCGTCTGCCGCCGGGCTGCGAAGTACTTCCCGGTGCCGAACACCAACCGGTGCGTGCCGGGTTCGGGTTCGGGTGCGGAGCCGCCCCAGTCCGCGACCCGCCCGTCGTCGTCGGTGACCGCCCCTGCGACGGGCAGCCATCCCTCCTCCGCGAGGCGGTCCCACTGCAGGGACAGTCCGACGGCAGGGGCGCCGCTCGTGGCGTCGAGCACGTGGCTGGACAGGCTCACGGGGTCACCAGCACTTCGAGTCGGAGCCGGACGATCTCGGCCAGCTCGTGCAGTACGACGGCTCGCTCGGTGGCCTCGTCGTTGCCGAGCCGCGCCTGCTGCGCGTCGTACATCTCCTGTGCACTCCGGCCGGCGGCACGGATCAGGAAGATGTGGCCGAAGCGCCGTTCGTACTCCCGGTTTCCCTCCTGGATGCCGCGCTGCAGCTCTGCCTCCGCCGTCCAGGCCCCGGCCTGCTCGGCGCGCGACCACGAGTCCTCGCGGGAGTCACCCGTCCGTCGTTCGCCGATGCGCGCGTGCGCCGCGAGCGCCGCGGCCAGACCCTCGTCGTCCAAGGCCGCGACGAGACGGTCGGAGGCGTTCACGAGGTCGCGGCGCGAGCTGTAGGGGCGCCCTTCGACCATGCCGCGCACCCACGAGTCGGCCTGACAGCAAGAACGCAGCTGGGAGGCCGCGTCGCCCTCGTCGAGGCCGTTCAGCCAGTCGAGCGAGCCGTGCTCAACGGTGCCGGGTGGGTGCATCGACAAACCTCCTCGCGCCTGTCTACACCACCCAATGGGTGTGGAGCAGCGGTTTTCGACCAGCCTGTCCCGCGCACCGGCGGCGTGCGATCTACCCCGGACGACGGCCTCCCGGGGGTAGCATGAGCCGCGTGGGCCCTGGACGGGGTGGGACGTGAAGGACTTCCAGTTCGCCTACGACGGGTTCGTACCCGCCCAGGAAGGGTTGCGGGAGGCGCTCACGTCGACCGGCAACGGCTACTTCTGCACGCGCGGCTGCGCAGAGTGGGAGGACGCGGACGGTACGCACTACCCGGGCACGTACGCACACGGGATCTACAACAGGCGGACGACCATCATGGGCATCCACCCGTTGCCCAACGAGGACCTCGTCAACCTTCCGAACTGGCTCTTGCTGAAGCTCCGCATCGAGGGAGAGGAGCCGTTCCGTCTCGCCGACGTGGAGCTCCTCTCCTACCGGCACGCGTATGACTTCCGCAACGCGCTGGTGGTCCGCGAGCTGACCTTCCGCGACGGGAGCGGCCGGGTGACCAGCCTGCGCAGCCGCCGGTTCGTGAGCATGCACCGCATGCACCAGGCGGCGATCGCCTGGGACCTCACGCCGCAGAACTGGTCCGGCGGCATCGAGGTCGTCTCGGCGCTCGACGGCCGCGTGGTCAACAAGGGCGTCGCCCGCTACCGCCACCTCGAAGGCCGCCACCTCGACCCGCAGGGCCCGCGGATCGAGGGCACCGATGTGATCGCGCTCAAGACGCGTACCCGCCAGTCGCGCATCGAGGTCGCCGAGGCCGCACGCACGCGCGTCTTCCGCGGCGGCGAGGAGTTCGACGTCGCACGCACCACCTACCAGACGGAGGACTACGTCCAGCAGGTGCTGGCTTTCGAGCTGGAGAAGGGTGTGACCGTCCGGGTGGACAAGAGCGTCGCCCTCTACACCTCGCGCGACCGGGGTATCAGCGAGCCGCTGGAGGCTGCGGTCAAGAGCGCGGCCCGGTACCCCACCTTCGACGAGGCGCTCGACGGCCAGGCGGGTGCCTGGGACGAGCTCTGGGAGGTGTGCGACGTCGAGCTCCCGCGCGAGAGGCGGGTCCAGTTCCTGCTGCGCTTCCACACCGCGCACCTGCTGCAGGTGTGCTCGCGGCAGACCGCCCACCACGACGCCGGCGTTCCCGCCCGCGGCCTCAACGGGGAGGCGTACCGCGGGCACGTCTTCTGGGACGAGCTCTTCGTCTACCCCTTCCTCAACTGCCGCCTACCGCAGATCACACGCGGGCTGCTCCTGTACCGCTACCGGCGGATCGGCGAGGCTCGGGAGGCGGCGCGCGAGTGCGGCTACCGCGGGGCGATGTACCCGTGGCAGAGCGGCAGCGACGGTCAGGAGGAGACCCAGACCCTTCACCTCAACCCGCTCTCGGGGAAGTGGGAACCGGACCTGAGCCGCAACCAGCGCCACGTCGGGGCGGCGATCTTCTACACCGTCTGGCACTACCACCTCGCGACGAACGAGCTGGACTTCCTCCGCGACTGCGGCGCCGAGATGATGCTGGAGATCGCGCGCTTCTGGGCCTCGATCGCGCACTACAACCCCGAGCGCGACCGCTGGGAGATCCACGGCGTCATGGGCCCGGACGAGTTCCACGAGAAGTACCCAGGTGCCACCGAGGGAGGTCTGCGCAACAACGCCTACACGAACGTCATGGCCGCCTGGATCGCCGAGACCGCACAGCGGGTCCTCGAGCTCCTGCCGGCGAGTCGCCGCGAGGCCCTTCGGACGCGCATCGGCCTGACCGACGAGGAGATCCACACGTGGCAGGAGATGAGCCGCCGGATGTACGTCCCGTTCCACGCGGACGGGATCATCAGCCAGTTCGAGGGCTACGAGGACCTCGAGGAGCTCGACTGGGACGGCCTGCGGGCCCGGTACGGCAACATCCAGCGGCTCGACCGGATCCTGCGGGCGGAGGGCGACGACCCCAACCGCTACAAGGCGGCCAAGCAGGCCGACACGGTCATGCTCTTCTACCTGTTCCCCGACGCCGAGCTGAAGCGGCTCTTCGCCCAGCTCGGCTACGAGCTCTCGCCCGAGCTCGTACGTCGGACGATCGAGTACTACGACAGGCGGACGTCCCACGGCTCGACGCTGAGCCTCATCGTGCATGCCGGCGTGCTAGCGGGCATCGACGCCGCGAGCTCGTGGGAGCGCTTCCTCGTCGCGCTGCACACCGACGTCGGCGACATCCAGGGCGGCACGACCCCGGAGGGCATTCACACGGGGGTGATGGGTGGCACGCTTGACCTCATCCAGCGGATCTACCTCGGGACGGAGGTCCGTGAGGGTGTCGTCTTCTTCGAGCCGAGACTGCCCGAGCGGCTCGACGGGCTCTCGCTGCTGATGCAGTTCCACGGCACCCCGATCAGAGTCGGGATCGACGGCAGCAAGCTCACCGTCGAGGCCCTGACGGGCGGGTTCAGCCAGCCGGTCAAGATCGGCGTCGGGGACGACGTCCGCGAGCTCACAGCGGGCGAGCGGTGCACGTTCACCCTGGGGTCACGGGTCGGCCTGGCGTAGCGTCTGCCTCATGCAGGCGGGATTCCGCGGGGCCATCTTCGACGTGGACGGCGTGCTCGTCGACTCGCCCCACGAGCGAGCCTGGCGCGACACGCTGCACGAGCTGATGGAGACTCGCTGGAGCGACATACGCCCGAGCTCCGGGTACGCCCCAGACAGGTTCACTTCGCGGGTCTACCAGGACGTCGTGTCGGGCAAGCCGCGCCTGAGCGGGGCACGGGCCGTGCTCGAGCACTTCGAGGTGCCTGACGCCGCCTCGAGGGCCGCGGTCTACGCCGAGCGCAAGCAGGAGCGGGTGGTCAAGCTCATCGAGGCGGGCGAGTTCAAGCCCTTCCAGGACGCCCTGAGGTTCGTGCTCGCCGTGGCCGGTCTCGGACTGCGGATCGCCGCGGCCTCCTCGTCGAAGAACGCCGGGCTGATGCTCGCGCAGATCATGGTCGACGACTCCGGCCGCAGACTGTGCGACCTCTTCGCGGCGGACCTCTCGGGCGGGGACTTCACGCGCGGGAAGCCGGACCCGGAGATCTTCCTGGCCGCCGGCGAGGCGCTGGGCCTCGCGCCCGCGGACTGCTTCGTGGTCGAGGACGCCGTCGCGGGCGTCGAGGCTGCCAAAGCGGGAGGCATGGCGGCGCTCGGCGTGGCGCGGGCGGACGACGCCCATCTGTTGGAGGCGGCCGGAGCGGACCTTGTCGTTACGACGCTCGACGACGTCGACCTCGATCGCCTCGCCGAGGGCCGGCTGGCGATCCTGCCCGGCTCGCCGGGGTAGCACGGGAGCTTGTCTTCCTCTACCAGGTCGAAGCCGTGGGGTGGGAGCAGCCCGTCGATCGTGGTCTCAAGGTGTTGTCCTCAGTCGTGGCGCAGACGCTACGGTGCATTCCGGGCGTTCTACTGCCGGTTGCTGGGAGGTCGCCATGGCTGAGGTGAGTCCGACGGCTCGCGCACTTCTGGCGCTCGAGCTCATCCAGACCAGCCCGGGCATCACGGCCGAACGGCTGGCCGACAAGCTCGGCGTGTCGGAGCGCGCGGCTCGGCGCTACGTCGGCATCCTTCGCGAGGCCGAGATCCCGGTCGAGTCCGCGCGAGGGCCCTACGGCGGTTATCGAGTCGGCCGGGGCCTCCGCCTCCCGCCGCTGATGTTCAACGCCACCGAGGCCCTGGGTCTGGTGATGGCGGTCCTGGACGGCCACCACGCGGCAGGCAACCCCACCGAGCCGGTCGGCAGCGCCTTGGGCAAGCTGGTGCGGGCTCTTCCCGAATCGGCGGCGGCGCAGGCCGAGGTGGTACGCCGTACCGCCGCACCCGCCCCCGATCGGGCTGCCGCCCGGCCCGACTCCGACATCACGATCGCCCTTGTGGAGGCTTGCTCCCAGCACCGCCGGGCACGCGTCGACTACCGCTCCGAGGCCGGGTCGGAGTGGGTCGTCGAGGTCGAGCCCTGGGCCGTCGTCGTACGCCACGGCCGCTGGTACCTCCTGTGCCGGGTTCCCGCGAAGGACGCGGTCCGGGCCTACCGGATCGACCGGGTGCGGGCCGTAGAGATGCTCGACGAGACCTTCGCGCCTCCGGTCGAGCTGGACCCGGTCGCCGTCCTCGAGGACCACCTGGCCGTCGGCTGGGAGTACTCCGCCGAGGTCGTCATCGAGGCACCGGTCGATGTGGTGGCACGATGCCTTCCGCGTGCCCTGGGCCGGCTCGAGGCGGTCGACGCCCGGACCTCGCGACTCACCGGCAGCACCGGCAATCCCTACTGGTACGCCGAGCAGCTGGCGAGGCTCCCCGTGCCGTTCGGGATCGTGGGCGGCGACGAGCTCCGGGAGAGCACCCGCGCCCTGGGGGAACGGCTCCTGGCGGCGAGCACGCACCAGCCCGCTCGCACCTGAGCTCCAGGGAGTCGCGGCGTGCGGACCGGGCCGCTCGACCCGGTCGTCACTCCATTGCGCGGGTACGCTCGAGAGCGATGGAGGAGAACAAGGCTCGCCGCGTCGTCGACGCCCTGCGCGATCGCGGCACAGACGCCGAGCTGGCTCGGGTCGGGCTCTACCAGTTCGGGGTCACCGTCAAGCTTCCCGATGGTCGTGAGGCGACGTGGGACTCAGACGGCACCGCAACGCTCGAGGCCCAGGTGATGCGCAACGGCATGCTCGTCGGGTACGTCCCCGTGATCGAGGGCTCCGACTCGTACACCGAGGAGCAGATCGTCGACGCGATCGTCCGGACCGACTACGACAAGCCGATCGCCACCCAGCGGCCGACGGCGCCTCCCCCGGCTACGCCCCTGCCCCGGAAGGGCGGGCTCTTCCGCCGGTTCATGGACGGCTTCCGGTACCACTGATCACGACGAGGGCTCCAGCTCCCCCAGGACCCGGAACCTAGCCAGGCCGCCGTCGGGGTAGACGTCGAGCCGCACATGGGTCACCGGCTCCCGGTGGATGACCGGGAACTGGTGCCGGGTGTCGGGCTGGACCCGGGTCCTCGGCACCAGCTCGGCCCACCCATCGGCGTCGTCGACGTCCTGCAGGCGGGCGTCCGCGCCCCGCACGGACACCGACGCGGGAGCGTTGCCGACGAAGCACGAGGCGTCGACCACGACACGTCGCACCATGCCCGGACCGGCCAGCCTGACCGTGACGAAGTCGTTGCCCTCGCCCCGCCGACGCGCGTTCTCCCAGCCTTCCCCGGTGGTGCGAGCCCGGCCCGGGAGCAGCAGGTTGCGCGCCGAGGCATAGAACATGTCGGAGCAGGCGAGCACGTCGCCGCCGTTCTCCAGGGCGGCGAGGTCCACCGTGCCCGACAGCACCTGCGGATCCGGGGCCGGCCTGCCGTGGACGCGCAGACGTGCCACCCCGCCGTCTGGGTGCAGGGTCAGCCTCACGTGTGTGAAGCGGCGTCCTAAGTCGACCGGGAACTCGTTCGTGGTGTCCCCGATGACCGGCACCCGGGCCAGCAAGGGCGTCCAGTCCGCTTCGAGCACCTCGCCGGGAGAGGGGTAGCCGGGGAGCTCGGCGGCGTCTACGGACACGTGTGGTGGGAAGTTCCCGACGAACCAGGCGGTGTCCACCACGATGCCTTCGACGACACCGGGCACCCCGAGACGCACCACGGCGTGGTCATCGCCCGGCTCGCGGCGGCGACGTGTCTCCCAACCGTCGTACACCTTCCCGCGCAGCCCGAACGCCGCCGGGTCGTGCACGGCCGGGGCAGGACTGATGAGGTTCTCGCGCGCCGCGAAGAAGTCGTCGTCGGCGTGGACCACGCTGCCACCGAGCAGGCGGGAGGCGAGGTCCGGCAGGGTCCGGAAGTCGTCGGCCATTCAGGCGTCTCCTCGGCTCAGCAGGCGCCCGCGGGGCGCGCTGGGGTCGATCCGCCGGCCACGCAGCCAGGTCGCCCGGACGTCTCCGGCGAGCTCGCGTCCGGCGTACGGCGTAACCGGATTCCGGTGAGCCAGTCGAGCGGGGTCCACCACGCTCGACTCATCAGGTGCGAAGACACAGAAGTCCGCGTCCGCACCGACCGCGATGCGGCCCTTGCGCCGCAGCCCGGCTCGGTCCGCGGGTCCCGAGGCCATCCAGGCCGCGACGTCGACGAGGCCGTGTCCGCGCCCGCGCGCCTCGGTCCAGACCACGGGAAGGGCGAGCTGCAGGGAGCTGATCCCGCCCCAGGCGTCGGCGAAGACGCCTGTGTCCATCGCCTTGAGGTCCGTCGTGGACGGCGAGTGGTCGGAGACCACGCACCCCAGCGTTCCGTCGGCAAGCGCGGCCCAGAGCTGCTCCCGGTTGCCGCTGTCACGGATCGGAGGACAGCACTTGTACGCCGTGGCCCCGTCGGGGACCTCCTCGGCGCTCAGCGCCAGGTAGTGCGGGCAGGTCTCCGCAGTGACCGGGACACCTGCTGCGCGGGCACCGGCGAGCACCGGCAGCGTAGACGCCGCGGAGACGTGCACCACGTGGACGCGGCAGCCCGTGCGGCGGGCAGCCTCGACCACGGTCATCACCGCGGACACCTCGGCGTCGTCGGGCCGCGAGGCGAGGAAGTCGGAGTAGCTCCTGCCTCCTGGTGGGCAGGGAAGCAACGCGTCGGGGTCCTCGGCGTGCACCAGCAGGAGCCCACCGAAGGACGAGAGCCGCTCCATCACGTCCTCGAGGCGCGCATCGTCCAGCGCCGGGAACTCCTCGACCCCCGAGTCGACGAGGAAGCACTTGAACCCGAAGACTCCGGCCTGCCAGAGCCTGTGCAGCTCGTGCCGGTTCGTGGGCACCGCACCGGCCCAGAACCCCACGTCCACGTGGCACTGCCCGGCCGCGGCACGACGCTTGGTCTCCAGCGCCTCGACGTCCACGGTCGCGGGGATGCTGTTCAGCGGCATGTCGAGGATCGTGGTCACTCCCCCGGCCGCCGCCGCCCGGGTCGCGTGCGAGAACCCCTCCCACTCCGTGCGGCCCGGCTCGTTCACGTGCACGTGGGTGTCGACCAGCCCCGGAAAGAGCACGACGTCCTCGCCGAGCCGCACCACCTCGCTCGCGTCTGACGTGCCCGGGTCAAGGGCCACGATGCGCCCGTCGGCAACCGCCACCACGCAGGGCCGTTCCTCACCGCCGACCACGGCACGGGCGGCGTCGAGGACCAGGTCGGGCCGGCTCATGTCAGCCCAAGGCGCGACGGTAGGCCCGCCACCCGCCGTACTCGGTGATGTCCTGGTGACGGCCGGTCTCACCGTGCCGCAGCATCATCGACAGCGCAGCGGTCCCGTCCTCGAGCTCGACCACCCCGAGCTCGAGCTCGGGCGGCTCGTCGGGGAGGAACCGGTCGCGGATGACCTCCAGAGGTACGTCGTACAGCTCACCTCGCACGGCCACGCCGGAGCCGTCCGGGGCGGGGAGGATTCCCGGGAACTCGTCACGCACCGAGAAGAAGCGGTACTTAGGGGCGGTCTCCCGCTCACCCACGAAGGGCTGGTCGGCGATGGTGTGGTGCACGCTCCCGCCACGCATCCCCTCGCCGTTCGTCATCAGGTAGACCACCGGTCGGCTCCCCTCTCGATCACCTGCCTGCATGCTGCCAGCCTCGACCACCGGCCGCAGCGGTTCGCGCACGAGCGCCGCTCCCGTGTCGCGCGCGGCCCGACTCGACGACGGCGTGACTGAGAGTTGACTGAGAACTGGCAGAAATCTCCGGATCCCCGCAACTTCTGGGCTGCGCCGCCCGTCCTATCCCACAGAGGAACCGAACTGCATCACACAGGCAGTTTCGGGAATCCAGACGAACACATGTTCGTTGGGATGAATACAGGTGCTACCTCCGGGTAAGCGCTTGGGGACCAGGAAGGGAGCGCACGTGGCTACGAGTCGTCCGCACACGCGCGAGATCGAGGGACGTGACAGCGTTGGGCTGTACCTCGACGAGATCGCGCGTACTCCGCTGCTCGACGCGATCACCGAAGTAGAGCTGAGCAAGACCATCGAGGCCGGTCTCATGGCGCAGCACCTGCTCGACACCGGCAGGGTAGGCCGCCGCAAGGGCGGTGCCCCCAAGAGCGCAACGCAGGAGGAGCTCGAATGGCTGGCTGCCGAGGGGCAGCGGGCCATCCAGAAGTTCATCACCGCGAACCTCCGGCTCGTGGTGTCTATCGCCCGCAAGTACGGCCGGAGCCAGATGCCGATGCTGGACCTGGTCCAGGAAGGCAACACCGGCCTGATCCGCGCCGTCGAGAAGTTCGACTACGCCAAGGGCTACAAGTTCTCCACCTACGCGACGTGGTGGGTGCGCCAGGCGATCACCCGCGGCATCGCCCAGCAGGCGCGTGTCGTACGTCTACCGGTGCATGTCGTCGAGGAGCTGAACCAGGTCGGCGCGGCCCGTCGTACGCTCGAGCGCCAGCTCGGCCGTGAGCCGGAGCCCGCTGAGATCGCCCAGGAGCTCGGCATGGACATCGACCGGGTCCTGGACCTCGTCACGTGGGGCCGTGAGCACGTGAGCCTCGACACGCCGGTGGACGAGAACGGCGACACCTCGCTCGGTGACCTGATCGCCCAGGAGACCACTCCGGGTCCGGACGCGACGGTGCTCGACACCGAGTCGCGTGACCGGCTCTCACGGCTGGTGGAGCTTCTCGACGACCGGGCCGCCGACATCATCCGCTCGCGCTACGGCCTCGTCGACGGCCGCCAGCACAAGCTGGCCGACATCGGCGCCAAGCACGGGATCTCCGCAGAGAGGGTGCGCCAGCTGGAGCGCGAGGCGATCGCCAAGCTGCGCCAGCTCGCCGACCCGGACCTCGCCGCCTGAGGGGCTAGCCGCCCAGGTCCCCGGCCTTCTTGGTCAGCACCTCGAAGACCTCCGTGACTCGCTCACGGAGGTCTTCGAGCGTTCCGGTGTTCTCGATGACGTACGTCGCGATCCGGGCACGCTCCTCGCGGGACGCCTGCGCGGCGATCCGCGCCTCCGCGTCCTCGCGGCTCATGCCGCGCAGGGCGACCATCCGCTCGACCTGCGTCTCCACGGGTACGTCGACCACGACGACGGCGTCGAAGCTGGCGGCCTGGCCGGTCTCGGCGAGCAGCGGAATGTCGTGAACCACGACGGCGTCGGGCCCTGCTGCGGCCTCCAGCTCGGCCCCGCGGGCCCGGACGAGCGGGTGGATGATCGCCTCGAGTCGACGGCGGGCTGCCTCGTCCGCGAACACGACGGCTCCCATCGCGGGCCTGTCGAGCTCGCCGTCGGCGGTGAGCACGTCGGGCCCGAAGGCAGCCACGATCTCTCGGAGCCCTTCTGTTCCGGGTGCGACGACCTCGCGGGCGAGCTGGTCGGCGTCGATCACGACGGCTCCGAGCTCGCGCAGCATGCCTGACACCACGCTCTTGCCCGAGGCGACTCCCCCCGTCAGGCCCACCCTCACTCTTGTCACGCGGGGCAGTATTCCAGCCCCGCCGTACGACGGCAGACCTCGCCCCACGTGGTCGGCTGCAGACCCAGATCACGCGTGATCGCGGTCGAGTCGAGGATGTAGGGGCCCTCGAACTGGTACGCGGTCTCACGCAGCTCGCGGAGCATCGGGCTGACCAGGCCGCCCAGGGCCAACGCCGCCTTGGGGTAGGTGCGCACCTCCACGGGAGCCCTGCCGGCAGCGCGGCAGACGTCGGCAACGGCCTCCCGCTGGGTCCGCGGGGCGTTCGTGGGAGCGTGCCAGACCCGGCCCCATGCGTCCTCGCGGTCCGCCACGGCGACCAGCGCCCGTGCCATGTCGCGGACGTCCGTCCACGAGTGCGGCTGGTCCGGGCTGCCGATGACGCGCACCGACTTACCGGCCAGCGCGCGAGGCACCAGCCTCGGGATGTGACCGCCGTCCCCGACACCAGCGCCCATGTAGTCCGAGCCACGGATCTCCACTGCCCGGACCCGCCCCGCCTCGTGGGCGGCGAGGGCGTCGGCCCACATCGTGGCGCGAACTCGCGCCTTGATGCCCGGGCCGGCGTCCGGAAGTCCCTCCACCATGGGTCCGTCGACGGGGCCGTACGGGTACAGGTTTCCGGTGATGGCGAGCACCGCGCCCGAGCGCTCCGCGGCCGCGAGCAGGGCGGCGGCCACCGGCGGCCACATGGTCGGCCACGTGTCGTACGCCGGCGGGTTCACGCAGTTGTAGATCGCCCTCGCACCTGCGGCCGCTCTGGCGAGCTGTTCGGGGTCGGAGGCGTCCAGGCCGATCCTGGTTGCCCCCGGGACCTCGGGCCCGGCGCCCGAGCGGCTCGCCAGGAGGACCTCTTCCCCTACTGCCACGAGCTGCTCGGCAACATTCCGGCCCACGGGCCCGGCGCCTACGACCAGATGACGTCCACGCATGTCCTTGCTCCCTCTGAGCCGATTCCCCCAAGAACCGAGAGCAGTGCTCTCGCGTTCTGAGCATGGCATCGAGGCGAGTGAAATGCAAGAGCAGCGCTCTCATTTGTTGCCAATGCTCTCGGGGAGCGACATGATCCCGACATGACGTCGAGCAGCGCCCCCCGCACCGCCCGCGACCACGCCCGCCTCGAGCTCACCCGAGCCATCCTGGCGAGCGCCCGCAAACAGCTCGCCGAGGTCGGGCCTGCTGCCCTGTCGGTCCGCGCCGTCGCGCGGGACCTCGGCATGGCGTCCTCGGCGACGTACCGCTACTTCCGCAGCCGGGACGATCTGCTCACCGCGCTCCTCATCGAGGCGTACGACGAGCTGGGCGGAGCCGTAGAGCACGCCGATCGCGCCATCGCCGACCGTGGCGATCTGGGCGGCCGCTGGCGTGCTGTCTGCAACGCGCTGCGCGGCTGGGCTGTCGCCAACCCGCACGAGTACGCCCTGCTCTACGGCAGCCCGGTCCCCGGCTACGCCGCCCCGGAGACGACGGTGCCGGCGGCAAGCCGGATCCCGCTCACCCTGCTGGCGCTGACCGCCGACGCGCAGGCCGCCGACAGGCAGCTGGGGGCCCCACCACCGGGGGTGACGCCGGCGGAGGTCAAGGCGCTCGGGGGGATACGCGAGCTGACCGACTTCGTCATCGGCGACGCGCGGCTGGTCCGATCGCTCATGGCATGGGCGACCCTGTTCGGCCACATCTCGTTGGAGCTGTTCGGCCACATGCACCGCGGCATCCTCGACTACGACGCCCACTTCGCGCAGGTCGTGAACACGTTGGCCGCCGATCTCGGGCTCGACTGAGCGCACAAATGTCGGCGACCGCTGGGACGATCAGATCATGACCTCGACCATCTACCTGACCGCGACGAGCCTCGACGGGTACATCGCCACCGAGGACAACGACCTGAGCTGGCTGTTCCAGTTCGACGGCGAGGATCCGGGAAACCCCTATCCTGCCTTCATCGACGACGTCGGCGCCCTGGCCATGGGAGCGACGACCTATGAGTGGATCAACCAGCACCATCCCGGCGAATGGGCGTACGCCGACCGTCCTACCTGGGTTTTCACGCATCACGACCTGCCCACGATCGAGGGCGCGAACCTCAACTTCACCCAAGGCGACGTTGCCGAAGTCCACGCCGACATGGTCGAGGCGGCCCAGGGCCGCGACGTCTGGCTCGTCGGCGGCGGAGACCTCGTGGGGCAGTTCCTCGACCAGGACCTGCTCGACGACATCTGGGTGAGCATCGCGCCGGTGCTGCTCGGCACGGGCGCACCGCTGCTTCCGCGGATGCGCACGAAGCCGATGCGGGTCGTGGAGGTCCGGCACGTGACGGACGGCCCGTTCGTGCACGTGCACTACTCGCTGCGCTGAACTTCTCCGCGCTGAACCTCCCTGCGCCGAACCTCCGCCGCGCTGGACCTCCGCCGCGCCGAAAAGGCCCGCGTGGCGCCCTGAGAGGATGGCGCCGTGACCCGACAGCTCGACCCCGGCGACCGCATTGCCCTCGTCGTGCCGGCATCCCTCGCGTACGTCGACCTCGTCCTCCTCGCGACCCGTCAGGCGGTCGTCCCGGTGCCGCTCGACCCTCGACTGACCGAGTGGGAACAGGAGGCCTTGCTCCGCGACGTCGACCCGGCCCTGGTGGTGCGCGACGCGGACGACCTCGCGGCCGTGACCGCGGTCCTCGACCCTGCTCCTCCGAGCCTGGTGCCCCTGGTGCGTCCCATGCACATGACCAGCGGTACGACGGGCGCGCCGAAGGGTGTCTGGTCGGGAGTGCTCGACGAGGCGTCGGCGCAGGCCTTGGTCAGGGAGGAGCGCGACCTGTGGGAGTTCACCGACTCCGACATCCACCTCGTGCTGAGCCCGCTGTACCACTCGGCGCCCCTACGCTTCGCCTGCGGCACGTTGCTCGCCGGCGGGCGGATCGTCGTACCTGGTCCGTTCGACCCGGCCACGGTCACCCGGGCGATCATCGAGGAGCGCCCGACCTCGATGTTCTGCGTCCCGGCGCATCTTCAGCGCCTGTTCGCGCACTGGGACGAGGTCGGCGTCCCCGACCTGTCGTCGTTCCGGCTCGTCGCGCACGCGGGTGCGGCCTGTCCTCCACCGGTGAAGCAGCGACTGATCGAGCTCTTCCCAGCCGGCACGACGTGGGAGTTCTACGGCTCCACCGAGGGGCAGTTCACGGCTTGCCGAAGCGAGGAGTGGCTCGAGCACCCCGCCACCGTGGGCCGCGCCAGGCCCGGGCGCACGCTCCACGTCGACGACGACGGGACGATCTGGTGCTCGGTGCCGGAGCACGCCCGCTTCACCTACTGGAACGCACCGGAGAAGACAGCGGCGGCTTGGCGCGAGACACCGTCGGGACCTGCGTTCACGGTGGGTGACCTGGGTCGGCTCGACGAGGACGGCTACCTCTACCTCGAGGGCCGGCGTGAGGACCTGGTCATCTCCGGAGGGGTCAACGTCTACCCGGTCGAGGTGGAGCACGTGCTCGCCGAGCACCCGGGTGTCGTGGACGTGGCGGTGTTCGGCGTGGACGACGACCGCTGGGGCCAGCGGGTCTGCGCCGCAGTCGTCGGTCAGGCGACGTCTGAGGAGCTCAAGGCGTACGCCGGCGAGAGGCTGTCACCACCGAAGCGCCCCAAGGAGTACTTCGCCGTCGATGCCCTCCCCCACACCCCGACCGGCAAGATCAAGCGGCTGGAACTACCCGGCCTGCTCGGTCTCGGTTGAGCACCCGAAGGTCCGCCGGTAGCGCTGGGGACTGACACCCCGCACGCGGGTGAAGTGGTGGCGCAGCGTCGCGGCGTTCGCGAACCCGACATCGGCGGCGACCTGGTCGACGGACCGGCTCGTGCGCTCGAGCAGCTCCTCGGCTCGTAGGACGCGCTGGCTGGTGATCCACGCGTGCGGGGTCGTCCCGGTCTCCTCGCGGAAGCGCCGGGCGAACGTGCGGGGCGACATCGCGCTCTGCCGCGCGAGGCTCTCGACGGTCATGTCGGCGTCGAGGTTCTCGGTGATCCAGGACAGCAACGGGCCTAGTGTGTCGGCGTCACATTCGGGGACCGCGCTGCGGATGAACTGCGCCTGTCCTCCGTCCCGCTGCGGCGGGACGACCATGCGGCGGGCGACCATGCTGGCGACGCTGGCGCCGAACTCCTTGCGGTACAGATGCAGGGCGGCGTCGAGTCCCGCCGCCGACCCGGCCCCGGTGATGATCGGGTCCTCGTCGACGTAGAGCACCTCGGGGATCACGTTCGCCTTAGGGAACCTGGTGGCGAGCTCGTCTGTGTACATCCAGTGCGTCGTGCATGAGCGTCCGTCGAGCAGGCCGGCCGCGCCGAGTGCGAACGCCCCCGAGCAGACCGACATCACTCGTGCCCCTCTCTCATAAGCCTCCTGCAGGACCCGCACGACCGGCTCCGGCACCGGCTCGTTCCTGGGGACGGCGGGCACGGCGACGAGATCGGCTTCGACAACCCGCCCTAGGTCGTGGTCGACCGACAGGCCGAACCCGGCAGCCGTGGCGACCAGTCCCGGCTCGGGGGTGCACACGGCGAAGTCGAAGGTGGGCAGACCCTGGTCGGACCGGTCGGTGGCCCAGGCCTCACACAGGACACCGAGCTCGAAGGGCCACACCCCGTCGTAGACCACCACGGCGACGTTCTCGATCATGCGATCCACTATGACAGGAAGTTGGCAGGAAATCGATGGGAGTTGTCATTCCTGCCACTCGTGGCAGGAATGTATCAGGCGCAGGATTACTGCCATGACTGAACTCCTCATCTTCCTCGGAATCGCTCTCGTCGTCGCGATCGCGGTCGCCACCCTTCGCGACATCCACGACGACGGCTACGGCCGCCGCCCCACGCCCCCGAGCCACCACCCCGACCCGTTCGAACCAGGCCTTCGCCTCCGGTCCCACTGACCGGAGCCGGCATCGGCACAGACGCCTGGACACAGCGAAGGGGCCCGACCACCGAACGGTGGTCGGGCCCCTTCGAGGTTCTGCTGGCCTCTACTGCTCGTTGACGAGCAGGCGAGCTACTGCTGGCCGCCAGTCAGCTTCTCGCGCAGGGCCTGAAGTGCCTCGTCGGAGGCGAGGGACCCGCCGCCCGGCTCCTCGGCAGCCTGCGTCGAGGAGTACGACGTGGCCTCGCCGGCCTCGGCCGCAGCGACCTTGGCCTCCTGCTGCTGCTTGACGTGGGCCTCCCAGCGAGCGTGCGCCTTGGCGTACTGCTCCTCCCAGGCGGCGCGCTGCTCCTCGTAGCCCTCGAGCCACTCGCCGGTCTCCGGGTCGAAGCCCTCGGGGTAGATGTAGTTGCCCTGCTCGTCGTACGACGCGGTCATGCCGTACAGCGTCGGGTCGAACTCCTCGCCCTCCACCGCGGTTGCGGTCTCGTTGGCCTGCTTGAGCGACAGCGAGATCCGGCGACGCTCGAGGTCGATGTCGATGATCTTGACCATGACGTCGTCGTTGACCTGGACGACCTGCTCCGGGATCTCGACGTGACGCTCGGCGAGCTCGGAGATGTGCACCAGACCCTCGATGCCCTCCTCGACGCGCACGAACGAACCGAACGGCACCAGCTTGGTGACCTTGCCCGGCACGATCTGGCCGATCTGGTGGGTCCGGGCGAAGTGCTGCCACGGGTCTTCCTGGGTCGCCTTCAGCGACAGGGAGACGCGCTCACGGTCCATGTCGACGTCGAGGACCTCGACGGTGACCTCGTCACCGACAGCGACGACCTCGGACGGGTGGTCGATGTGCTTCCAGGACAGCTCGGAGACGTGGACGAGCCCGTCGACGCCACCCAGGTCCACGAACGCACCGAAGTTGACGATCGAGGAGACGACACCCTTGCGGATCTGACCCTTCTGCAGCTGGGTCAAGAAGCCCTGGCGAACCTCGGACTGGGTCTGCTCGAGCCACGCACGACGCGAGAGCACCACGTTGTTCCGGTTCTTGTCGAGCTCGATGATCTTCGCCTCGAGCTCCTGGCCGACGTACGGCTGGAGGTCGCGTACGCGACGCATCTCGACGAGCGAGGCGGGCAGGAACCCGCGGAGGCCGATGTCGAGGATGAGACCACCCTTGACGACCTCGATGACGGTACCGGTGACGACACCGTCCTCTTCCTTGACCTGCTCGATGGTGCCCCAGGCGCGCTCGTACTGGGCGCGCTTCTTGGACAGGATCAGGCGGCCTTCCTTGTCCTCCTTCTGGAGGACGAGGGCCTCGACCTTGTCGCCGACGGACACAACCTCGGAGGGGTCGACGTCGTGCTTGATCGAGAGCTCACGCGAGGGGATGACGCCCTCGGTCTTGTAGCCGATGTCGAGCAGGACCTCGTCCCGATCAACCTTGACGATGGTGCCATCGACGATGTCACCGTCGTTGAAGTACTTGATGGTCGCGTCGATCGCCGCGAGGAAGTCCTCTTCGGACCCGATGTCGTTGACCGCTACCTGCGGGGTGTCCGAAAGAGT
>DATGYO010000137.1:0-17980 GCA_035297905.1 Nocardioidaceae bacterium | reverse complement strand
GGATCTCCCGGCTCCAGCCGTAGGTCTGCGTCATGCGCACGTAGGCACGGGCGAAGATCGCGTCGTGCGAGCAGCTCTTCGCGGTGTCGTCGGCGACGCGCGCCAGCTCCTTGAGCGTCGCCTTGAGACAGCTGTCGCGGCCGGCGACGCAGTCGTTCGAGCTGGTCGGGACGTACTCGTCGGTCCACCCGGCGAGGTACGACGACCACGCCACGTTCGGATCCGTGGTGGACGCCGACGCGACGGGGCCGCCGGCAACGAGCGTGGCGACCAGTGCTCCCGTCAGGACTCCCCCCGCCCAGCGGGCGATACGAAGCATGGACTTCGTGGACAACATGGCTCCCTCCCCAGGCAGCACGATGCGTCCCCCATTTTGCACAAGAGGCACGACAAGACCACTTTCGGTCTAGTCCTCTCGGGCTAGCCCTTTCGGTCTACCTCTTGTCGCTGTGCGGCCACCCACGCGGCCAGCTGCGCCCGGGAGGTGAAGTTGAGCTTGCCGAGGATGTGGGCGACGTGCCCCTCGGCGGTTCGCCGCGCCATCACCAGCCGCTCGGCGATCTCGCGGTTGGTCAGGCCCTCGGCCACCAGCGCGGCGATCTCGCTCTCCCGCCGGGTCAGCCGGACCTCCTCGCCGGGCGTCTCCGCGGCTGCGGGAGCCGGCGTACGTCGACCGACGGCGAGCGCGACGGCCTCGTCGAAGCGCAGCGTCGAGCCTTCCTCGAAGGCGCGCCCGAAGTCGGCGTCGCCCAGCGTCTCGCGAGTCCGTGCAAGGCAGCGGTCGTGGTCCTCGTGCAGGTGGCCGAAGAGGCCCGCCCCGATGGAGTCGAGCGCGGTCTGCACCGCGCCGAGGAGCCGGGCGGCCTCCGCAGGGCGGCCCGCCTCGGACTCGGCCCAGGCGACCACCTCGACCGACATCGCCATGCCCATTCGGTCACCGAAGGGTTCCTTGAGCCGGAGCACGTCGCGTGCATACGTGCGCGCCCGGGCTCCGCGTCCGAGATGCCACTGGACCAGGGCCTCCACCCACCGCGCCAGGGCAGCGCACCAGCGCTCGGCGACGGCCTCGCTGAGCGCGATGCACTCCTCGGCGCACGCCATCGCCCGGTCCGGATCACCCAGCGTGGCGTGCACTGTGGCGAGCTGGACCAGCGCGAGGGGTACACCGAACGGGTCCGTGCCCTCCCGGTGCAGCGCCAGAGCCTCCTCCAGCAGCGGCAGCGCCGCGGCGGGTTCGCCCCAGAAGGCCGAGGCCAGTGCTAGACCGTGGAGGGAGTGCGCGCGCCAGGTGGCGTCGCCCGCCGCCGTCGCCGCCGCGAGCGCCTCCTCCAGCAACGGCCTTCCGACGTCGATCTCCCCTTGCAGGACGGCCAACCGACCCGCGACCTCCAGGCCCGCGGCCCGAGCCACGCTGCGCTCGACCGGCTCGTCTTCGCCCGGAGTCGACAACTGGGCCGGCAGCTGGGTCAGCAGCCGCTCCACCCACGCCCTGCCCTCGCCGAAGCGGCCGGCCATGATCCAGTGGTGCTGCAGCGCCGAGGCCATCCGCAGGCCCTCGACCGCGTCTGCCGGTTCGTGCGCCCACCCTTCGAGCGCCGTGCGGAGGTTGTCGTGGTCGGCGCGCAGCCGAGCGAACCAGTCGACCTGGGCCGGGCCGAACAGCTCCCCGGCGGCGGTCTCGGCCAGCCCGGCGTACCACCGGCGGTGCCGCTCGGAGTACGGCGCGGCCCCACCGGTCTCGGCCAGCCGCGCGTCGCCGTACTCGCGAAGGGACTCCAGCATGTGGAAGCGCGCCGCACCGCCGATCTCGACGGGCTCCCGCACCAGCACGGACTTGGCCACGAGCCCGTCGACGACGTCGGAGAGCACCGCGCCGGGAAGTTCGTCGTCGCAGGCCACGGCCTCCAGTGCCGCGAGGTCGAACCCGCCGCTGAACACCGACGCACGCGCCCACGCCAGCCGCTCCCGCGGCTCGAGCAGGTCGTGGCTCCAGTCGAGCAGGGCCTGGAGGGTCTGCTGCCGGGGCAGGGCCGCCCGGCTCCCTCGGGTGAGCAGGGCGAAGCGGTCGCTGAGCCGGTCGAGAATCTGCTTCACGGTCAGCGATCGCACGCGCACCGAGGCCAGCTCGATCGCGAGCGGCATCCCGTCGAGCCGCCGGACCAGCTCGGCCAGCGCCTCCTGGTTGTCCGCAGTGACCTGGAACGACGAGCAGCTTGCGGTGGCCCGGTCGACGAAGAGCCGGACCGCGTCGTAGTGCATCAGCGCCTCGGGGGACCCGGCGCCCCGGCCGGGGCCGGGCATCGGCAGCGGCGGCACGGAGAGAACCAGCTCGCCGGGAAGCGCCAGCGCGTGCCTGCTGGTGACCAGGATCCGGACGCCTGGGCAGCGGGACAGCAGCTCCGACGCCAGCGCCGCGGCGGCCTCCTGCACGTGCTCGCAGTTGTCGAGCACCAGCAGCAGCTGCCGGTCGCGCAGGTGCGCGACGAGGCGCTCGGTCGGGGTGCCGCGCTCGGTGGAGCGGAGGCCCAGCGCACCGACCACGGTCTCGGGCACCAGCTCGGGCGCCTGTACGGACGCCAGCTCCGCGACCCACGCGCCGTCGGCCAGGCTGCGCTCCTGGTCCGTCGCCGCGCGGAACGCCAGCCGGGTCTTGCCGATTCCGCCGGGTCCGAGCAGGGTCACCAGCCTGTGCTTGGCCAGCCCTGTGCGCACCGAGGCGAGCTCGTGCCTGCGTCCCACGAAGCTCGACAGTTCCGCGGGCAGGTTGCTCCGCCGTTCCGCCGTGGTTCCGCTCATCGCACGGCAAGCCTAGCCGTGCACCTGTTGCCGGTGCGGTCGGCCGGGGTCGGCGTAGACAGGGTCGCTGATGCCGGCACGGCACGCCTCCAGCTGGGCACAGACCGCTGCGCCGTAGAAGAGCGCGATCGAGGTCAGCAGGGACCACAGGAGCAGGGCGAACATGCCGGCCAGCGGCCCGTAGATGCTCCCGAACGAGCCACTCACCTGCACGTATGCAGCAAGCAGACCGGTAGCCGCCATCGTCAAGGTGACGGCGATCGCGGAGCCGAGCGCCAACCAGCTCAGCGCGGGCTGTCGTCGGCGCGGTGCATGGTCCAAGATCACGGCGATGACCACGACCAGAAGCAGCACGCCGACCGGCCATCGGCCAACGTTCCAGACCAGGACGCTCCTGTCGCTCCACCCGTAGGCGCTGGACATGGCTGTGGCGAACGCACCTCCGGCGACGAGGAGGAGGAAGCCCAGCCCGACCGGTCCTGCCAGGGCGGCCGTCATCACCGCCGCGCGGCCGTACTTGGCAAGCGCCGGCCGGTCTCGGCGGATGCCGTAGATACGGTTGAGCCCGCGCTCGACCTGAGCCATGGCGGTGGTCATGGACAGCAGGGCGAACGCCAGGCCGAAGCCGAGGGCGATCTCCCCGGCCTCCTGGCTCGACGCGTCACCGGACACCGCGCCTGCCAGGGCGTCTCGCTCACCGGTGCCCGGCGAGATCGCCTGGATGGTCCGTGCGACGACCCGCGAGGGTTGCTCCTGGTCGATGTCCGCCGCCAGACCCGTCAGGGCGAGGAGGAACGGTACGACCGCGAGTGACGCCTGGAGCGCGAGTGCCCTGCTGTTGGTGAACCCGTCGCCGTACCGGAATCGCACGAAGGAGTCGACGAGCAGCCGTGTGAGTCCTACCTTCCGCGCCATCCTTCCCGCGTCCTCGGCGTCCAGCTCGTCGCCATCCATCTCCGTGGTGACCGGGACGATGCGTGCGGTGGTCATACGGCTTCCAGCTCCCAGGCGACGTCTCGACGTGGTTGCGCCCGCACGGAACTCTGGGCGCACCCAACCCTACGGCCCGGCCCTCGGCGGTAGGTCGGTCTGCCAGGGCATCGTCCGCGGGGGAGCGCGCCAGCTCATTCTCCGGTCCCAGAATGCGTGAATGACGACGCCGACTGCTGCCATCCTTGGGACATGCAGTCGGTGTACGACGCCGCCGGGGGCGACGAGGGGCTCCTCCGCCTGGCCAGAGCGTGGCACGACCGGGTCATGGCAGACGAGGTGGTCAGCCACGCGTTCAGCCACGGTTTCCACCCCGAGCACAGCCAGCGGCTCGCTGCGTACTGGGCGGAGGCACTCGGAGGCCCGACGACCTACTCCGACACCTATGGCGACGAGACGTCGGTGGTGCGGATGCACAGCGGCAACGGGCCGCATGAGGAGATGGACCGGCGGGCGATCGCCTGCTTCGACCAAGCGATGACGGACGTCGCCATCTCCGAGGACGATCCCGTCCGGGCAGTGCTGCACGGCTACTTCGCCTGGACGACCACAACGACCATGTCCCGCTATCACCGGTCCGCGGACGACGTACCCGAGGGGCTACGCATTCCGCACTGGTCCTGGGACGGTCTGCACGGCTGAAACCTCCGTGCAGCGGAGAGACCGGAACCGCATAGGCCGATCCTCGGCTCACGTTTGCCCCCGCTGAGCGTGGCGACACTGCCTGTCGCGAGCCGGTGCCGTCGGTCCGGTCTTCGCAGACGGGACTCACAACTGCACAGTCAGGCGCGGCTACGCCGAGTCCTGCCCGCCGCAGCCCTGGTCCGATCCGTCAAACCCACTCTCATCGTGGCCACCGGTCTCACGACAGGTCGCCACTAGGGGTGAAGTCACCCAGGTCGATCTCCATCGGCGGTGACGGCCCTGGTCGGCTCCCTGTTCCCCCTCGTTCCCGCCGATGCCGCGACGAGCCGCACCGTCCAGCGCGTCGACCTCGCCCTCAAGATCGCGGAGGACCAGCAGGGCGACCCCAACGTGTGGGGCGCCGAGGGACCCAACGCGTTCGACTGCTCCGGCCTGGTCTGCTTCTACGGACGCGGGGGCGTGTACCACGTCGGCGTGTACGTCGGCCAGCGCACTGGTCGGCGGATGATCGTCCATGCACCGCACCCCGGCTCGTCCGTGAGGCTCGAGCCGATCTGGACCGGCTCCTGGTTCCCGGCCAGGCTGCGCTGACGGGTAGTCGCCCAGGTCTGGTGGACTGCCGCCCCCGAGTGCCGAGGGGGAGCCCTTTCGTGTCATGCGCGTGTGACCGCGCGGTCCTAGCGTCGTCCACGGAGCCTACTTCCGAGGAGTCAACATGGCCGGCATGGAGATCAAGGCGTTCACCTCACCGGAGGAGAAGCGACCGTTCGTCGACAAGGGAGAGGGGATCGTCGTCACGCTTGGCGGGAAGACGGTCATCAAGGGAGTCTTCGAGCCGGGCTGGCACTGGAAGGAGCACCTCGGGCCCATCGCGGGGACCGAGACCTGCCAGTCCCCACACCTGCTCTACGTCCTGTCCGGGCGGATGGCGATCCGGATGGATGACGGAACCGAGGGAGAGTGCGGACCTGACGACACGGTCAAGATCGACCCCGGCCACGACGCCTGGGTCGTGGGCGACGTGCCGTGTGTGCTCGTCGACTTCGGCATCGCGCCGACGTACGCGAAGCACCAGGACTGAGCCCCCGTCAGGCGTGGTGCGCCTCCACTGCCAAGGTCGTCATGTCTCGGCGCAGCATCAGAGCCGCGCCGAGCGCGAGCCACGCCATTCCGAACGGGACCGCGAGAAGCACCGCTGCCGTCTGCTCGTTCGCTCCCACGAGTAGCACGGCACCGACCAGCAGGCTCACGCCGACCCAAGGCGGGACGACCCCGGACCGCAGGACGGTCCAACTGACAAGCGTGAGGCCTGCTGCGAGTGCGATCACACCCGGCCCGACGAATGCCGGCATCCAAGGAAAGTCGCCGTCGTAGAGGAGCTCTTGCAAGGCGGCTGCCGAGGCCAGCGTCACAACGCCGGCACCGCACGCCGTCGCTCCGACGACCCCGGTCCAGCCGAGTCGGCTGGACCGGCGGATGAGCAACAGCAGGCCCGCGCCGCTGGCGAACATCATCACCCCGGCCAGGGCCACGAGCAGTGAGGTGCCGGTGGTGGCGCTCCGCATCGGCAGGGCGACACACTCCTCCCCGACGCAGCCTCTTGGCTGTGACGCGTGGATGATGCTCGCCGCTGTCCACGCGCAGCCGCCGATGGCCGCGCATGCCCCGGCGAACTGGGCCACGCCCATGTCTCTCATACGGCCTCCCCCGCTCCGACTTCGCAGTGTGGCTGGGCCCGAGCAGGCTCGGCAACCCTTTTGCGCCAGGCGTCAGCGAGGGCGGGGTGTCTCCCGCGGCCAGGGGTCAGAGCACCGAGAAGCAAGTGCCTGTGCCGCAGCGGTCGCCGGAACGTCCGGCGGGGCACCGAGCGCTGGCCGAGAGCGGTCCCGGCGTCGCGTGCTCGCGCCGCGACAGCCGGGTCGGCGGCGGCCGCACGCGTGGCGCGGAAGTAGTCCGTCGCGGAGGCGACCTCGACGCCCCCGGCAGGACGAGCAAGGTACATCTCGACCGTCAGAAGCGACAGGCTCGTGTGACCGACCAAGTCGCGGACGTCCCACTCGCCGAGGCCGGGCCGGTGCCACTGGTCACCGACCAGGGCGGCCATGCGTACGAACCACTCCGCGGCGTCGGCGAATGCTCGACGGGACTCCTCCCACGTGTAACCCATGCATCAGAGGCTAGACACCTCGTATGGATGGTCGCGGCCGTCCCGGACGATCGCCCAAGGGCGGCCGAACCTGCCCAGCCGGGCAGCGACCTGCGCTCCCGGTCAGGCGATCTCGGCATCCCGGTCCATGAGAAGCGAGTCGAGCTTGCGCTTGATGCGCTGAAGCGTGTTGTCGATCGACTTCGTGTGCCGCTGCAGCATCCCCGCGATCTCTCGATAGCTCCGGCCATCGACATGGAGGCGTAGGACCTCGACCTCGAGGTCGGACAAGACGGCGACGAAGCTTCGCTGCAGGTCGCGCACGCGCTCTGCTGAGACCACCTGCTCGGCAGGGTCGGTGAGCGGTGACGTGGGCAGCACGTCGGCAAGCGTCCGCTCACCCTCCTCATCGAGAAGCATCGGGCGATCGAACGACACGTAGCTGTTGAGCGGGCCGTGCTTGCGCCGAGTGGCCGTCCTGACGGCTGTCAAGACCTGGCGGTCGACGCACAGCCCGGCAAACGCCCGGAAGCTCATCTCCTGCTGCGCGTCGAAGTCGCGGATGGCCTTGTACAGGCCGATCATGCCCTCTTGGACGATGTCATCGTGGTCAGCCCCGACCAGGAAGTACGCCCGCGCTTTCGCTCGAGCGAAACCTTGGTAGCGAAGCAGCAGTGTGTCGAGGCAGCGGTCGTCTCCGGCGTGGACCCTGGCCACGAGCTCTTCGTCGGACACGTCGTCGCGCGTGGTCTCGCCGGCGGGGGGCCGTGCAGGTCGGCGGTGCGTACGACGCCCGCGCCCCGACTTGCGGCTCCCGGGAACATGAGTGGTCGACACGTCTGCCCCTCAACTCAAGGGTGCGCCGCTGGCGTCACCGTCGGCCTCGGTGGCTACAACGAGCGCTCGCCGGGAAGGTGACGGGCAAAGTCCGTCAGCCCGCGCGGTCGCGGACTGCGATCAGTCCACCGAGGACACCGACGTACGCCGTGCCGTCGGGGCCGAAGGTGATGGGCGCGTAGTTGTTGTTGTAGCCGAGGCCGACACCCGTGAGGACGGACCAGACCCGGTGCCCGGTACGGGCGTCGAGGGCGGTGAGGTACCACGGATCCTCCGGTCCGGTCGGCGGCTGTGCCGACGAGTAGTGCACCTCGTCCGCCGCCGGGTGCTCGTACACGTAGACCAGGCCGGTTGCGGCGGACACCTTGCTCACGCTGGTGGGCACGCGGATCCGGGTGTTGCGCCAAGCCGTGCGGCAGCCGCCGTGCGCGTAGTCGACGTTGATACGAGTGACCCCCGGAACAGTGGTGGGGGAGTTGCGGGTGGGCGAGGTGGACGGGGGTGTCTGTTGCGGTCCGGTGTAGCCGTAGTTGTTCTCGACGATGATCGCGCGCCCGAACGCAATCAGGGAGTTGTCCGTGGCACTCCGGCCGCGCCTGAAGACCGGCATCGAGCACAGAGGCCTCCGGCCCGGGCCGCTTCGGTCCGCACGATAGACCAGGACGTGCATCCTCGGGTCGGCGTTGTCGGTGATGGCGACGTAGTGGCGGGACCCTCGGCGGATGATCGTGGGCGTGGTGCCTGACCCGAACTGGCTCTGGCCGGGCTTCTGGCGCGTCCCCGCGTTGTAACGCTTTCGCCAGGTGATCTTCGGGCGGCCGGCCCGGCCGCCGTCGAAGCGGTACAGCGCGTGGTCGGAGACGACGAACACGCCGCCGGTCTCGTCGACGGCCACGGAGTTGCCGATGGTCTCGCCGTTCGGCAGCTTCATCGCCCGCGTGGTGCCCGTCCTCGGGTTGACCACACCGACCACGCCCGAGCCGGTGACGAACCACAGCCGCCCTGCCCAGTCCGGAAGTACCGAGAGGATCACGGAGTCCCCGACGTACTTCGACACGTCGTACTGCCGCTTCAGGGTCAGGGTCGGAGCGTCCGCGGTCCCGCTCTCGGCGATGACGTCGATGTGGCCGTCGGAGGTCGGCACCACCACGCGGTCGTGGTTGTCGAGGTAGAAGTACCCGCCCCCGCCGAAGGCGGTGAAGGGATGGGAGAGCGATGAGGCGGGGCGCGGCGGCAGTGGGTAGTCGGCGAGCACGTCCAGGGTTTCGGGGTCGAGCAGCCGGAGGTCCACGCTCGCCAACCCGACGCAGACGGTGAGGATCCGCCCTTGCGCATCGAAGGTCACCGACGCGCACTCCTGGCTGTACAGCGTCGATCTCACCTCTGGCGACCGGCCGAGCGGACCAGGCGTCTGTCCCGCATCGGACTGGTAGGCGTCGTCGTGCAGGTTGCTCCGATCGTTGGCCGCCATGAAGGGGTGCCGCGGCGCGAAGCGCGCCCGACGGATCGGCTGCGCCGGGCGCGGGGCACCCAGGAAAGGCTTCACGGTCGACTCGCCAGGATCCTGCGGGATCGGCACAGCGGGCACCGACGTCGCGAGGGCCGCCGCCGCGTCGCTGGTTGCGGGTGCGATCAGAGAGAGCGCCGCGATCGCAACGGCGGCGAGGCGGAGGGTGCGGGTGACAGCCATGCGGACTGACTTCGACGTACGTCCGGGATTTCCTGCCGCTCCAGGCAGGATTTCTGGACTCGCTGTCGAACTCAGCAACCATGCGCTCGTTCCTTGCCCTCAGTTGCTCCGTCCTCGTGGCGGTGGCAGCGATCGGCTCGCCGCCCTCCGTCGCTGCCGCCAAGACCGATCCGCGCGATCCCTACGGCAAGGTGCTCAACATCCTGCCCCCGGGCTCGTCCGGCAACGTCGATGCCGCGTCGCTGACGGCCCTCGGCCCCGGCAAGGTTGCCCACGACCCGGGCTCTGTCCTGTCCGGCCTGCAGGAGCCGAAGGGTTTCTTCACGTCCGCGACACCGACTCAGCCGGCCAACTTCGCCGACCAGCTGGAGAAGTACGACGCGCTGAACACCGCCCGCCCGGGGTCACTGACCGATGCGAAGCTCACCCGCTACTTCAAGGACGCGTCGCTCGGTGTGGCCCCGGCCGACGTCGTGCGCACCGAGACCCCACGGCCGGGCGTGATGATCCAGTGGGACAAGGCCGGCGTGCCACACATCACCGGCCGGACCGACGCCGACGTGGCCTACGGGGCGGGCTACGCGAACATCGAGGACCGGATGTTCCTGACCGACGTGCTTCGACACACCGGGGCAGCCACGATGGCCCAGTTCGTCGGACCCACACGAGAGAACATCGCGCAGGACGCCGCGCAGCTCGCCGTCGCGCCGTACACCCCCGAGCAGCTGACGGCGCAGATCGACAACCTGGCGAGGAGGTCACCCGAGGCCGCGAGGCTGGTCGACGCGTTCGACGCCTACATCGCCGGCATGAACGACGAGCAGAGCAACCTCTGCCCGGCCAGCACCGCCTCCGTGCCGCTGCCCGGCGGTCTCGGGCTCGGCTTCGGGGAGCACTGCCCGGTGGAGTACGCCGTGCTGCAGCGGCCACCTACCCCGTACACCCGCGCCGACATCGTGTCGATCGCCTCGCTGGTAGGCGGGATCTTCGGCACCGGTGGCGGTGGGCAGTACACCAACGCGATCTGGCTGCAGCAGCTGCAGGAGAAGTTCGGCGCCAGACAGGGACGGCGTATCTACGACGACCTCCGTGAGAAGAACGACCCCGAGGCGCCGGTCACCTCGCCGGTGCGGGCGCCCTACGGCGGTTCCGATGGCGTCCACCCGGGTCGCCCTGGCGTGGCGATGCCGGATCTGCACCCGAAGGCCACCCAGCTCGGCACCGGCGCGATCGTCAACCTCGACGGCTCGCTGTCACCGCCGCCACACGGTGCCGCGGGGAACCAGGGCAACGCGAGCACCACCGACCCCAAGCCGACGCCGTCGTCGACCGGCGTGGACCCAGTGCTCGAGGCGCGCCAGATCCAGGGCAGCCTGCAACGGGCGATGCAGGGTGAGCTGGTCGGCATGAGCAACGCGCTCCTGGTCGACGCGAAGCACTCCGTCACGGGACATCCGACGGCAGTGTTCGGTCCGCAGACCGGCTACTACGCTCCGCAGCTGTTGATGGAGGAGGAGCTCCGCGGCCCGCACACGGCGGCACGAGGTGTGTCCTTCGCCGGAACCAACTTCGTCGTCGAGCTCGGCAGGGGAGTCGACTATGCGTGGTCGGCCACCTCGCCGTACACAGACATCACCGACACCGTCATCCAGCCGTTGTGCAACACAGACGGCAGCAAGCCCACGGTGGACTCGACGGCTTACGTTGCGGCGGATGGCCGTTGCACGCCGATGGTCAACTACGAGCACACCGAGACCGGGCTTCCCAACGTGGCCGCGCAGGCAGCCCCGAACCGGATCACCTTCCTTGTGCTGCGCACCGACCACGGCATCGTCCGGCTGCGCACGACGGTCAAGGGAAAGCCGGTCGCCGTGGTCGTCCAGCGCTCGACGTACATGCACGAGGCCGACTCGGTGCTCGGCTTCGTGCACCTCAACGACCCCACCTTCGTCCAGGACGCACACAGCTTCATGAAGGCCGCCTCGGGCATCCAGTACACGTTCAACTGGTACTACGTGGACAACAAGGACATCGCCTACTACAGCTCGGCGCGGCTGCCCATCCGGGCTCGCGGCACCGACCTCGACCTCCCCCGGTGGGGGTCAGCCGACTACGACTGGAAGGGCTTCGAGCCCTTCCGCGTGCACCCCCACGTCATCAACCCTCATCAGGGCTACATCGCCAACTGGAACAACAAGCTCGCGCCGGGCTTCTCGTCATCCTCCCAGATCTGGGGCGATGGTCCCGTCTACCGGAGCCTGACACTGAGCCACCGGATCAAAGCGCTGCTTACGACCGGCAGGCCGGTCAGCCGAGGAGACCTGGTCGGTGCCATGATCGACGCGGCTACGGTCGACGTTCGCGGTGCCTACGTGCTGCCTTACGTGCTCGACGTGATCGGCAGACCAAAGGACGCGCAGGACGCCAGGGCGGTGAAGCTGTTACGCCGGTGGGTCGCGCATGGCGCTCACCGGGTGGACCGCGCGCGCACCGGCACCTACGCGAACCAGGCCGCCATCGACCTGTTCGACACATGGTGGGATCCGGACGACATCGGCGCCTCCTGCGCGCCGGACTGCGGGTTCTCGCTACCGAAGGACGCGATGAGGCATGGGCTCGGCAAGTACGTCGACGTCCTCCCCGAGCCACTCGACGACCACCCCCGCGAGCACATCGGCTCTGCCTTCAACGGGATCTCCTGGTACGGCTACCTCAACAAGGACCTCCGCGAGGTGCTGGGCAAACCGGTGCGCGGTCCCTACTCGCGCCGCTACTGCGGATCACTCGAGGCCTGCCGCGACGCGCTCACCGCCTCGCTGCATGCTGCGGTGCAGGCGGCTCTGGCCACCCAGAAGGTGTCGACGGTCGAGGAGCTGACCTACGACAAGGCCCGTGAGGACATCGTCTCGGTGGCCGCCGGTGTGGTCGGTGTCCGTCCGGTGGACTGGCAGAACCGTCCCACCTTCCAGCAGGTCGTGCAGTTCTCGCGCCATCGTTCAGACTGAAGGCCTTCGTATCTTCTGGAGGACGCATGGTGCTGGCGGCGGACTACGAGTCGATCCGGGTCGAACGGTCAGGTCCCGTGACGACGGTCATCCTGACCCGACCGGAGAAGCGGAACAGCGTCGACGGCCCCACTGCGGTCGAGCTTGCCGACGCCTTCCGATCCTTCGACGCCGATCCACAGGCGGACGTCGCGGTCCTGTACGGCGAGGGCGGCCACTTCTGCGCCGGAGCGGACCTGAAGGCGATCGGCACCAGCCGAGGCAACCGGCTGGCCCCGGACGGTGACGGGCCGATGGGCATCACCCGGCTGCGGCTGTCGAAACCGGTGATCGCGGCGGTCGAGGGCTACGCCGTGGCGGGCGGGCTCGAGCTCGCCATCTGGTGCGACCTGCGGATCGCCGCGGACGACGCCGTCTTCGGTGTCTTCTGCCGACGATGGGGAGTTCCGCTCATCGACGGCGGGACGGTCCGACTTCCGAGGTTGATCGGCACCAGCCGTGCCCTCGACATGATCCTCACCGGGCGTCCGGTCGCTGCCGACGAAGCCCTTGCCTTCGGCCTCGCCAACAGGGTCGTCGCCCGCGGCCAGGCTCGCGCGGTTGCGGAGCAGCTCGCTGTCGAGCTGGCTCGTTTCCCGCAGACCTGCCTCCGCAACGACCGACGGTCGGTGCTCGAGCAGGAGGGGGAGTCCCTGGCGGAGGCGATGGCCCATGAGTTCACGCTGGGGCTGGAGTCGGTGACCGCGGACGGAGTCGAGGGTGCGGGGCGCTTCAGCGAAGGGGCCGGCCGTCACGGGGACTTCTCGACCTGACGACAGCCGCCGCGCCGCGGGCGCGCAGGGCGGGCAGCTCGATTTGCGTCGAGCAGCGCGCCTTCCGCCGTACGATGCGAGTGCCGCACGTCAGGAGGGGGCCATGAACCTGGAGAAGGTGATCTTCGGGTTCTTCGTCGTGTTCGCTGCCACGTTGAACTTCGGGTTCTTCGTCGGGGACATCTCCAGGCCGGAGCTCCACAACATCTACGAGCTGTTCGCCGCGGTGGTGGTGAACCTCATCGCGACGGTCCTGAAGTTCGGCGACCGCACCCAGATCGGGGCGGTGCACCTCGCGACCAGTCTCGTGGCGAGCCTCCAGCTCATCGCGGCCTCGATCGTCTGGGCCTGGGCGACCAACGTGTCCGTGTCGGGAATGAGCCCCGAGACCACGGCGAGCGTCGTCTCGCTCTCGGGGGGTGCGCTGTTCGCCAACGTCGTCTCCGTCGTGCTGCTCACGGTCGAGACCGTCTCGTTCCAGCGGCGGTAACCGGGAGACGGCCATGGGCAACCCGTTGCTGCTGTTCTGGCAGAGGATGCTGGCCGACCAACAGCGCCCTGCGCCGCCGCGGGCGAGAACCCGGCCCGAGCTGGCGGGACCCCAGCCCTCGGCGACGATCTTCCTGATCCTGCGGCGGATGCGGATGCCGCTGATCATCCTGATCGTGATCTTCGCGGTCAGCGTGCTCGGGCTCTCGTTGACCCCCGGGCAGGACCTCGACGGGCGGCCGGAACGGCTGAACATCTTCGAGTCGTTCTACTTCATGAGCTACACCGCGACGACGATCGGGTTCGGTGAGATCCCGCACGCGTTCACATCGGCCCAGCGGATGTGGGTCACCTTCGCGATCTTCCTCTCGGTGATCGGCTGGGCCTACGCCATCGGCTCCCTCCTCGCGCTGCTGCAGGACCGCAGCTTCCGGCGCGCGGTCGCCCTCCAGCGCTTCGTCCGCGCCGTCCACCGGCTCCGTGAGCCGTTCTTCATCGTGGTGGGGCACGGCGCCGTCGGCCAGCGGTTGACCCGGTCCCTCGATGCCGTCGGCCGCCGCTTCGTGGTTGTCGACAAGGAGGACGACCGCATCACGGCTCTCGAGCTCGGGTCGTACCACGCCGACGCACCCGCAGTCGTCGCCAGCGGCAGCAACACCCGGATGCTCGCCGCTGCAGGTCTGAACCACCCGCGGTGCGAAGGAGTCCTTGCGTTGACGGGGGACGACGAGGCGAACCTCGCGGTCACCATGGCGACCGCACTGCTGCGACCGGACCTGCGAGTCGTCGCCCGCACCGGGTCACGCGCCGTCGCCGAGCGGATGGAGGCCTTCGGCGCTCCGGATGTGATCAACCCGTTCGACAGGTTCGGCGACCATCTCCGGATCCTGCTGCGGTCGCCTGCGGCATACCAGCTGATGATGTGGCTCACGAGTCCGGTCGGCACGAAGCTGCCGCCTCCTCGGGAGCCGTTGCCCCGGGGGCGGTGGGTGGTCTACGGGCAGGGAAGCTTCGGGACCGAGGTGGCCCGAGACCTGCGTGCGGAGGGCGTCGACGTGGCGGTCGTGGGTCCGGGGGACGTGGACGCGTTCGACCCGGACGCCGTACTCGGTGCCGGTCTGGAGGGCGCGTCAGGACTGGTGGCTGCAACGGCCAGCGACACCACCAACCTCTCGCTGGTGAGGTACGCCGCCTCGCTGAGCTCCGACCTCTTCCTGGTCGCTCGTCAGAACGGGTCGGCGAACTCCCCGCTCTACCGTGCCCTCGGCGTCGACCTCGTTCTCGTGCCGGCCGACGTCCTGTTGCACGAGGTCCTCGCCCGGCTCGTGAACCCGCTGCTGCTGCCGTTCCTGCGTCAGGTCCCCCACCAGGGCGAGGCGTGGTCCGCTCGTCTTGTCTCCCGGCTCACCGAAGGATGCGGGAGGACCCTGGGCGACGTGTGGCGGGTGAGCCTCACCGCCGAGGAGGCGCCCGGCCTGTGGCGCTGGCTGGAAGCGGGGGAGGTGACCTTGGGCGACCTGTTGCGCCGCCCCGAGGAGCGTGACCGTCAGGTAGCCGCCGTCGTCGTCATGCTGAAACGGGGCGACGAGACGTCTCTTGCCCCCGACGACGACGTCGTGCTGCGGCCGGGCGACGAGCTGCTCGTGATCGGCTTGCAGTCGGCGCAGCGGGCAGTCGACCAGACGCTGCACGACGAAGCGACCGCCGAGTACGTCGTCACAGGGCGTTCCGTGGCGACCGGGTGGCTGTGGCGGCGTCTCGCCGGCCGCGACTGAGCCATCGCCGGTCGACCGCTAGGCCAGGAGCACGAAGCTGTGCGGGTCCGCCGACAGCTGCACTGAACCGTCCTCGGCCCGGCGGATCGTGCCCGAGCCCGCCACCACCTCGGCCCCCGTCACAGGAAGGTGCACCGGGGCGGCCGAGTCGCCGACGTTGAGCACCAGGGCAGCGGAGTGACCGGAGTCGGTGAGCCGGAGCGCGAGGACCTCGTTGCTGAGCACGTCCGGCTCGAGCGGCGACGCGCTGTTCAGCCACGGGTTGCGCCGGCGCACGCCGATCAGCTGCCGGTGGAGGTCGTAGAGGCCTTCCCCGGAGGGCTCGAGGCCGGCCGGGTCCGCCGGGTAGGCCGGGCGGATCGTGTCGTCCCCGCCGACCCGGTGCTCCTTGACGCCACGCCATCCGCGCTCGTCCCCGTAGTACACGCTGGGGACGCCCGGAAGGGCGAACAGGACGGCGAGCGCCAGGGCGATGTGGCGGTCGTCGTCGAGCTGGCTGGCGATCCGGGTGACGTCGTGGTTCCCGACGAAGGTCTGCGGCAGGAAGGTCGGCAGCAGCGCGGCATGACGCTTCAGCGTGTGAGCGAGCTCGAAGAGGTTCCGGTCGTTCAACGAGCTCCAGATGGCCTTCCAGAGCTCGTACTGCGTTATCGAGTCGATCCCGGACGCCTCGACGTACCGGGCGTAGTCGCCGTGGATCATCTCGCCAGTGACCCACACGTCGGGGTGCTCCGCGCGCACATTCGGCAGGACGCCTGCCCAGAACTCCGCCGGTACGGCGTACGCCGCGTCCAGGCGCCAGGAGTCGACCCCGCGCTCACACCAGTACGACATGACCCGGGACACGTGGTCAGCCACGTCGGGGTTGGCGTGGTTCAGCGTCACCAGCGCTTCGTGACCTTCGAAGCTCCGGTAGCCGAAGCCGTCGGGTCCCGGTCGGTCGAAGTCGAGGTGGAACCAGGACGCGTACGGCGATCCCGCGCCCTTCTCGACCACATCGGTGAAGGCCGGGAACCCGCGGCCCACGTGGTTGAAGACGCCGTCGAGCTGGAGCCGGATGCCGCGGGAGTGGCAGGCCTCGGCCAGGTCGACGAGGTCGTCCTCGGTGCCGAGCCGCGAGTCGATCGCGAAGTGGTCGTGGGTGTCGTAGCCGTGCGTCCCCGACGCGAAGACGGGGCCGAGCATCAGCCCGTTCGCGCCCAGCCCGACCAGGTAGTCGAGCCACGGCTCCAGCCCTGGTAGCCGCGGCGTCGTGGCCGGCACCGCTGACTTCTCGGCGCCGAGGAAGCCCAGTGGGTACACGTGCCACCACACGGCATGGCTCGCCCAGTCCGTGGTCATCGGTCGCCTCCGGTCGTCGGTTGGTCCCCCCACCCTTGTGGAGTGCCGGCAAGGTCGCAACTGCGATCATCGTGGCGGCAGGCTGGATGCGACAGGAGAGGAGCAGGATGCAGCAGCGGGCGTCTGTACTGGTCAGGGAGCTGCTGCACGTCCGGCCCGAGCAAGGCGCCCACCGGGTCGCCCTCCGAGCCGGTATCAGTGTCCTCGTCCCGCTGTTGACGGTGCTCCTTCTCGGGCAACCGGGCTGGTCGATGTACGCCGTGTTCGGCGCGTTCACCTCCCTCTACGGACGCAACCACGTGCACCTCTCCCGCGCTGTCATGCAGTTGAGCGCCGGCACGGCGTTGACCGCCTGCGTCGTGCTCGGAGCGCTTGTCGGGTCTCTTGACGCGAGGGCGTGGCTGACCGTCGCCGTAGGCGCAGCGGTCGCGGCCCTCGGGACGGTCCTCTCCTCCGTGGAGGACTGGCATCCTCCCGGACCACTGTTCCTGGTCTTCGGGTTCGGCGCCGTCGCCTCGGTGCCGCATGACCTTCGGGACGTTGCGATCGCGGCCGTGGTCGCGGCCTCGAGCGCGCTGTTCTCCTTGGTGGTCGGAAACATCGGCGGCTTCGTCAGGCGTCAGCGCACCAGCCCGAAACGGCTGGCTCCTGCCTGGACATGGCAGCCGGCGCGCATGGCCGTCGCCGTCCTGGTCGCCGGTGGCATCGCGACCGCCGTGGGCATCGGGCACCCGTACTGGGCGATGGTGGCGGCTGTCGCACCGCTCACCGCGCGAGGGATCACGGGGCAGCTGGTCAGGGCCGGGCACCGGGTTCTCGGTACGTTGCTGGGACTCCTCACCAGCGCTCCGCTGCTGTTGCTCGGAATGGGAGCAGTCACGACGGTCCTCGTCGTGGGCTTGTTGCAGATCGTGACCGAGCTGCTCGTGGGCCGGAACTACGGGCTGGCGCTGCTGTTCATCACGCCCATGGCTCTGCTCATGGGCCAGGTGGCGGCGCCACGGCCGATCGGGGTGCTGCTGTTCGACCGCGGCGTGGAGACCGTGATCGGCGCCGCCGTGGCTGTGGCGATCGTCGTGCTGAGCGAGCGGCTGCGCCACCGGAAGCACGACGGTCGCTGAGGCCGGCAGCAGAGAGGGGCTCTAACGGGTGGTGTGACGGAAGCCCCGAACTGTGGATGGGTGGTCCGCAGCCCGGCACTCGCGAGCGCCATGGCAACGCTCGAGCGCGAGGAGGTTCCGGTGCAGGTCGTCCAGCGTGGCCTGGGGAAGCCGCGAAACGAGGTTGTCCAGCTCGTGCGGGTCACGCCGGAGGTCGTAGAGCTCGCGCGCGCCATCGACGTACTCGACGTACGTGTAGTTCCTGGTGCGCATCGCTGAGTACGTCGGCGGGTCCGCTGCCTTGGCGCCGTCGAGGTCGGGACCGACGGTGTACTTGTCAGGTTTGTGGTGCTC
>DATGYO010000136.1:0-22608 GCA_035297905.1 Nocardioidaceae bacterium | reverse complement strand
CCTCCCGGCCGACCCCCTCCCGGCCGACCCCGTCCCGGCCGACCCCGTCCCGGCCGACCGAACCGAGCGCGACCCGGCCCTCTTCGACCCGGCCCTCGCCGAGACCGCCTGACCCAGAGCAACGAAGCACCGCGACCACATCGTCGCGGCGCTTCGTGCTGCGCCGAGCGAACCGCCCCACCCGGCCCGTCGACGCAAGCCCAGTCAGGACCCAGTCAGGACCCAGTCAAGACACCACTCAGGACTCCATGCGCTTCTTGAGTCCGGTCAGCGTGCTGTCCACCAGACCGCGGATCACCCGTCCCCGGATGAAGCCGGGCAGTGGCATGTTGTGGTGGATCGTCAGCTCGTACGTGACCATGGTCTTCTCAGGTCCGGCCTCCGCGAGCGTGTACCGACCCTCCTGTCCGGTCTGCAGGCGCCCCTTCACCATCGTCCAGCTCATGCCGTCGTCGCTGTGCTCGTAGGACAGCGTGTACTCGTCGGTGCCGACGGTCGCGGCCGCCTTGAAGCGAGCCGTGGCGGGGAGGTCGTCGTCCTCGTAGACCTCGAGCAGCTCGGCCTCGAGGATCTCGGGGATCCACTCGACCTGGCTCTCCACATCGCGGATCGTCGCGAGCACCTCGTCGAACGGCGCGTCGACCTCGATGGTCTGGGTGGCGGTGTCAGTTGGCATGTTCTTCCGATCCGTAGTAGCCCAGCCTCAGCAGCTCGGTGATCTCGCTGACCAGCGGCATACGCGGGTTCGTGCGGTTACTGAGGTCCTGGAAGGCCGTCAGCGCCAGTTCCGGCAACGCGGCGAGGAACTCGTCCTCGACGACGCCGCAGTCCTTCAGCGAGCGTGGCATGTGCAGCCGGTCGAGCAGGGCCGAGACTCCGGCGAACAGGCGTCGCCGGTTCTCCTCCTGCCCGTGGCCACCGAAGACGACTCGTCCGAGCTGGGCGTACTTGTCGGGGGCGATGTAGGCCGAGTAGCCGGGCGCCGGCATGAACTTGCTCGGCAGGCCGGCGTTGTAGCGCAGCACGTACGGCAGGAACACGCCGTTGGCGCGGCCGTGCGCGATGCCGAACCGGGCACCCACGGCGTGCGCGAGCGCATGGTTCGTGCCGACGAACGCGTTCGAGAACGCCAGCCCGGCCAGCGTCGCCGCGTTGGCCATGTCGGTCCGGGCTGAGAGATTCGTCGGGTCGTCGTAAACCTTCGGCAGGGCGTCGAAGATCAGTCGCGCCGACTGGACGCAGAAGGCGTCGGTGTAAGGGGAGGCGAAGATCGAGACGGCGGCCTCGAGGGCGTGCGTCAGGGCGTCGATGCCGCTGTCCGTGGTCACCGACCGAGGCATGGTGAGCGTCAGCAGCGGGTCGACGATCGCGACGTCGGGGACCAGGCAGTAGTCGACGAGCGTCTCCTTGTGGGTCCCGACCGTCACCACGGCCGCGGGCGAGACCTCCGAGCCGGTGCCGGAGGTGGTCGGGATCGCGACGAGCTTCACCGTGTGCGGCTCCTGGGGGTAGTCGGCGACGCGCTTGCGCGGGTCGAGGAACGGCAGCGTGAGGTCCACGAGGTTGCGGTCCGGGTGCTCGTAGAACAGCCGCATCGCCTTGGCGGCGTCTATGACCGAGCCGCCGCCGACGGCCACGATCAGGTCCGGGCGAGAGCGTTCGAGGAGCTCGACCCCGCGCCGGATGATGCCCTCGTCCGGCTCGGGCACGACCTCGCTGAACACCTGGACGTGGCTGGTCCGCAGCTTGCTGCGCAGCAGGTCCACGACTCCGCGCTGCTCGGTGAGCGCGTCTGTGACCACCACGGCGGTGCTGCACTCGATGTCGCGCAGGTTGTCCAGCGCGCCCTCGTTGAAGAACGTGTTGGACGGAACGCGGAACCACTGCGGCGGGGTACGCCGACGCGAGACCGTCTTGATGTTGAGCAGCTGGGTGTAGTTGACGTTCTCCGTGGTCGACGAGCCGCCCCAGGTCCCGCAGCCGAGCGAGAACGTCGGGGTCAGGTTGTTGTACACACCGCCCAGCGCGCCGACCGCCGTCGGGGCGTTCACCAGGATCCGGCCGGTCCGGACGGCAAGACCGTACGCGTCGATGACCGCGTCGTCGTTGGCGTAGATCGCCGAGGTGTGGCCGAGCCCGCCGTGCTCGGTCACGAGCACCGCCGCGTCGATCCCGTGCTGGACGCTGCGGGCACGGACCAGCCCGAGGACCGGCATCAGCTTCTCCTGCACGAGCGGGTGCGCGGCGAGCTGCTCGAGGTCGGCGGGCAGCGGGGCGAGCAGGATCTTGGTCCCCTCCGGCACCGTGAAGCCGGCCCGTGCCGCCAGCTCGGGGGCCAGCTGACCGAGCGCGGCCATGTTCACCTTGTCGCCGCACCCGAACGCGAACTCCGAGAGCTGGCCGGCCTGCTCCTCGGAGAGCAGGTGTGCCCCCATGCGGGTGAACTCGTCGACGATCTCGTCGTACACCTCGTCGTCCACGATGCACGTCTGCTCCGCCGGGCAGATCACGGAGGCGTCGAACGTCTTGGAGATCAGGATGTCGACGACCGCACCCTTGAGGTCGGCGGTCTTGTGGATGTAAATCGGGGCGTTGCCGGGCCCGACGCTCAGGGACGGCTTCCCGGCCTGGTTGGCGAGCTTCACGATCTTCTGCCCGCCGGTGACCCAGATGAAGTCGACCTGGTCGTGCTTGAAGAGGTAGTGCGTGACCTCGTGGGCCGCATCGGGGATGACCTGCAGCGCACCCGGCGGCATCCCCGCAGCCTCAGCGGCCTCGCGAAGGACCTCGACGCTGCGCTCGCAGCACTTGATGGCGAACGGCGAGGGGCGGAACAGGATCGCGTTGCGCGTCTTGGCCGCCACGATCGCCTTGTAGAGCACGGTGGAGGTCGGGTTCGTCACCGGCGTGATCGCGAGTACGACGCCGATCGGCTCGGCGACTCGGACGATGTTCCGCTCGACGTCCTCGTCGATGACGCCGACCGACCTCTTGTCGCGGAGGTAGTCGGAGAGGAACTCCGTCGCGACGTAGTTCTTGACCACCTTGTCCTCGAACACCCCGAAGCCGGTCTCGTCGATCGCCAGCTTCGCCAGCTCAGGGGCGGCCCGGACCCCGGCCCTGACCATCGCCTCGACGATGGCGTCCACCTGCTCCTGGTCGAGATGACGGAAGGCCTCGGCCGCCCTCGCCGCCTCCTCGACGACGAAGTCGATCTCGCGGTTCCGGATCTCCGTGCTCTCGTTCTCTGACATGGCGCGCTCCAGCGGTGTGGGTTCCCGTGTATCCAGGGTTTCCCGCCCGGCAGGGCGCCGACAGAGCCGATGGTCCCGGTTCCCCGGAGGACGTCAGACCCGATAGCCGCGCTGGTAGGCGAGCACCTCCGAGACGGCCTGGGTCAGCGCCACCTCGAGGTCGTCCAGCAGTGCCGGCGCCCCCGTCGTACTCCCGGTGTCGCCGAGAAGCTCGAGCTCGTGGGCAAGGTGGCCGACCGCAGGCAGGCCGAGGTTCAGGGCGCTGCCCTTCAGCCGGTGCGCCGCGTGGGTAAGCGCCTCCTCGTCCGCTGCCGCGATCGCCGAGCGCATCGCATGCACCGAGTCGGGCACCCGGGCCACGAAGTTGCCGATCGCCTTGTCGAGGTAGTCGGTGCTCCCCGGGTCGAGGTCCCGCAGCATGTCGAGCCGGTCCCGATCGAGGACGCCGCCCACCGGCCCTTCGGCCGGGTCCGCGCCCAGCGCGGCTACCTCCCCGCTCAGCCAGCGACGCAGCATGGCGCCGAGTACGTCCGGGTTGACGGGCTTGGTGAGGAAGTCGTCCATCCCGGCGGCGAGGCACTTCTCCCTCTCACCTTCGACGGCGGCCGCGGTCATCGCGAGCACCGGGATCCGCTCCCCCTGCCCCTCGGCCTCGGCCTCCCGGATCGCGCGGGTGGCGGCGTAGCCGTCCATCCGCGGCATCTGCACATCCATGAGTACGGCGGCGTAGGACCCGCGCTTCCAGGCCGCGACCGCCTCCACGCCGTCGTCAGCCGTCTCGGCGGCGTAGCCGAGGGTCTCCAGGATGCCCAGGGCAACGAGCTGGTTGACGGGGTTGTCCTCGACCACGAGGAGGCAGGGCCGGTCGCCTCGTGCCACCGCTTCCTGGGGCGTGTCGGCCGCGACCCGGGTACGACGAGCCGCGGGCTCCTCACCGTCGAGGGCCCGGAGCAGCGCCTCGTGGACGTCGCCCGCGAGCACCGGCTTCGTCAGGCACTCGGTGATGCCCGCGCGAGCGAGCTCCTCCCCCGAGGGGTGGACCGACGAGGTGAGCATGATCAGGGGCGTCGACGCCAGCCGCTCGTCGGCGTGGACCATCGCAGCGAGGTGCAGGCCGTCGTACTGCGGCATGCACATGTCGAGCAGCACCGCGTCGAAGGGCTCGGCCGCGCCAGCGGCACGCCGCATCAGCTCCAGCGCCGCGAGCGCACCGTCGGCTGCGGTGGGCCGGACGCCCCAGCGCCCGAGGTGCTCGCCGAGAATCAGGCGGTTGTTGCTGTTGTCGTCGACGACCAGGATCCGCCGCCCCGCGAGGGTGTCGCGCGCCAGTGCCGCGGTGTCGCCCGTCGTACCGCTGCGGGCGTTGCCGAAGCGAGCGGTGAACCAGAACGTCGCGCCCTCGCCCGGCGTGCTGTCGAGGCCGATCTCGCCATCGAGCGCCGCCACGATGTCGCTCGAGATGGCGAGCCCCAGGCCGGTGCCGCCGTACTGGCGGGTGGTGGAGGCGTCGGCCTGCGCGAACGGGTCGAAGATGTGTTCCCGCTTCTCCGGGTCCACGCCGACCCCCGTGTCGGCCACCTCGACCCGCAGCACGGTGGCTCCGTCAGATCCGGCCGTCGCGGTGGCGCGGATGAACACCTCGCCGCTCTCCGTGAACTTCACGGCGTTGGAGCCGAGGTTGGTCAACACCTGCGCGAGCCGGGTCGGGTCACCGTTGAGGTGCTCCGGCACATCCGGGTGGCAAGACACCAGCAGCTCGAGGCCCTTGCTGCGTGCACTCTCGGCGAGCACCCTCGCCACCTGGTCGAAGACCGGACGCACCTCGAAGTCGACGTTCTCGAGCTCCAGCTTGCCCGCCTCGATCTTGGAGAAGTCGAGGATGTCGTTGATGACCCCCAGCAGAGCCCGGCTCGCGACCTGGGCACCCGAGGCCAGCCGCAGCTGGTGCGGGTCGAGGTCGGTGCGCAGCAACAGGTCGTTGAGTCCGATCACGCCGTTCAGCGGGGTGCGGATCTCGTGGCTCATCGTGGCGAGGAACTCCGACTTCTGCCGGGACGCCTCCATCGCCGCGTCGCGGGCGGCGGCGAGCTCCTTCGCGGCGCGCTCCCGCTCGGCGACGCGACCGAGCTGGACCGCCACCTGGTCGATCATCTGGCGGATCATCGCGTGCCGCTCGAAGGGGGTGCAGGCGGTGATCACGAGCACGGCCGCGACCTCGGCGCCGAGCATCACGGGGAAGGCGATCGACGGACGCCCGGGATGGGTCTCCTCGTCCCAGACCTGGCCACCTTCGCGGAGGGACCGCTCGGCGAGGCCGCGTTCGAAGGCGACCAGCTCCGGCTGTCCTGCGTCGACCTCGCGCTCCTCCCGGTCGAGATGGAGCTGGACCAGCTCCCCCGGATGGTCCGGGTCGTGCAGGTAGCCGCGTCCGCGGACCCAGTCGTCGTGGTGCAGCAGCAGCGGCTGGGCGACCGCGAGGAGGTCTATCAGGGTCTCGGACTCGTTGGCCGTGGTCGCCATGACCTGCATCAGGGTGTTCTGCGCGACGAGGTCCTGGAGGACGAGCTCGGACTCCTTGGCGTCGGTGACGTCCTGGTGGGTGCCGCGCGCGCGGACGGGGACGCCGTCCCGGTCACGGAAGACCTCGCCGCGACCGCGCATCCAGGCCGGCTGGCCGCCGCGGAGCACCCTGACCACGAAGTCGAACTCGTCGGCCCCCTCGAGCGCCGCCTCCACCGCGGCGTCCACGATCTTGCGGTCGTCGGGGTGGACCTCCCGGAGAAACGCCTCGTAGGTCCCTTCGAACTCCTCGCGCGGGATGCCGTACATCGAGTGCAGCTCGTCGGAGGCCGTGATCACGTCGTTCACGAGGTCCCAGTCGTAGCTGCCGACCTTCGCGATCCGCTGCGCCTCCGCGAGCATCTGCCGGCTGCTTCGCAGCTCCTCGAAGAGCCGCCTGCGCTCGGAGTAGTCGGTGACCCGGTGGAGGTAGCCCTGCACGTTGCCGTGCTCGTCGTACAGCGTGCTCTCCTGGACCAGCACCCACAGCTCGCTGCCGTCCCTGCGGACCCAGAGACACTCGACCTCGCCGCCGTGCGACTCGCCGCAGGCCAGCTGGCGCAGGTGCTCCGCGAACTGGTCGCGGCCGGTGTCATCGAGGGCGTCGAAGGCCGTGAGGTGCTTGAGCTCGTCCGGCGCGCGGCCGAGGAGCTCGGCGATGCGGGGGTTGGCGTAGAGCGTCCGGCCCTGGGCGTCGATCACCCAGATGCCGTCGAGGGACGTCTCGACGATGTCGCGGTACAGCGTCCCTAGATCCACGTGGCGCTCACCGCCTCAGACTACGGTCCGTTGCGGGGCATCTGCGCCGGTTTCGCCCCAAATGCCTTTACCTTCGCTCAGCCCTCTGACCGGGCGGTGTGACGGTGAGCTGGCTAGTCATGATGGGCCCTATTGCGCTGAGGACCTTCCGCTGGGCTGCCCGCTGCTGAGACGTTGGTCCTCACATGACTGCGACGCCCGGTACCTCGAGACGCCGTCGTACCTTCGCGCTCGGGGTGCTCATCGTCGTGACCACGGTGGTGTCGGCGCTCGCGGCGTTCGCGAACCCTCCCACCGACGACTGGCTCTACGTCCAGGTCCGCGCGCTGGATCTGCCCACCGGGATCTCCGAGCTGCAGATCCTCCGGGCGCCGCCGGTCATCGGGCTCCTCGCCCTCATGGGCTTCGTCGGCTGGCGCTGCCGCGCCGTGGTCAAGGCCTACCTGGTGGCGCTCCTCGCCTCGGTCGGCATCGCCGTGGGCCTCAACGTCGTCGTCGCCCGTCCGAGGCCCTTCGACTCCTACCTGACCACCACCGACAGCTATCCGAGCCCGGCGATCACGGCGCTGACCGTGATCGCGGTCATGGTGCCGTTCGGGCTCCGCGTGCGCGGAAGCCGCGTGCTCGCCGTGGTGGCCGCGATCCTGCTCTGGGCGGTGGTGGCGGCGGCCGGCTTCGAGGAGGTCTACGCGGCGCTTCGCTGGCCGCTGGACGTCATCGGTGCGGTCCTCCTCGGGGCGACCGCGTCGGTGGCCGCGTTGGCAGCGGTCGAACATCCCGGGCGGCTGCATGCCCGCTGCGACGACTGCCCCTGGCAGCGGGGCGAGAGCGCGGCGGAGCGTCCGGCCTACACCCACGGCGGCTGGTCCCATCCGCTCTACCGCATCGCACTCGTGTGGACCCTCGCCCTCGCGGCCGGCTTCGGCTACCTCGCCTACACGCGTGGCATCCCAAGGCCGCCCGAGGCGACGTCACTGGGGGACGCCGAGGTGGTCATCAACCTCGCGCTGGTCGGCCTCCTCGTCGTCGGCGTCCTCCTTGCCGCGCGGCTGCACGTGACCGGCGCGGTGATCGTGGCGCTCGCCGCCGTGCTCCTCGGCTACGCGTCGTCGGTGCAGTACGAAGCGTGGGTGGCCGCTGCCGTGACCGCAGCGGCATTCGTCCCGGCGCTGCTGCTGTGGGTGCAGTGGCACCGTACGGCGACCGTGCGAGCGGCGATCACCGCCGCCTCGGTGACCTCTCTGCTGCTCGCCGGGGTCATCTACGCCGCCGCGACGAACTACAGCCGCCACTGGGGACCGAGCCACCCCGTCTCGGCGACACCGGCGCCACCGAGCGACGTCGTGCAGTGGATGTGGGCCGGCGCGGTCACCGAGACCTCGGTCGAGGTCCGGGCCCGCTCCGCGCGGGACGGGCGGGTGCGCCTGGTGGTGAGCAAGAACCCCAAGCTCACGAACCCGAGCTACTCCGACCCGCAACAGTCCCGCGCCGCCTCGCACAACGTCGTGGCGCTCACGGTCGACGGGCTCACCCCTGACCGGGACTACTACTACGCGCTCGAGGTGAACGGCACGGTCGAGCAACGCCGGGTCGGACACTTCGCGACCTTCCCGCGGGGACCTTCCTCGTTCACCTTCGCGGTCGGTTCGGACTCCCGGACCGGTTCCAACGGCGTGGTCTACGACGCCGTACGTCGGACACGGCCGCTGCTCTACCTCAACGTCGGCGACTTCTTCTACGGCGACATCCCGGGCGACAGGCCCGAGCGCTACCGCAGCCAGTACGACGCGAACCTGACCGCGCCTTCGCAGGCCGCGCTCTACGCCACCGCGCCGATCGCGTACGTCTGGGGCGACCACGACTTCGCCACGAACGGCTCCGACCGGACGTCACCTGGACGACCCGCTGCCATGGAGGTCTACCGGGAGAACGTGCCGCACTACCCGCTTCATGCCGGCGCCGAGGGCCCCATCTACCAGGCGTTCACGGTCGGCGGCGTGCGGTTCATCGTCACGGACAACCGCTCCATGCGGGACCCGGCCGGGACGCCGAACAGGTCGATGCTCGGCCGCCAGCAGCGGAAGTGGCTCCTCGGCGAGCTGGCGCGGGCCGACCGCTACGGCCTCGTGGTGTGGGCGAACCCCGACCCGTGGGTGGCCGCACCGAACCCGGCCGGAGACACGTGGGGCGGGTTCGCCCGCGAGCGCCGCGTCATCGCCGACGCGATCGCCGAGAACAAGGTCGACAACCTGCTCATGGTGAGCGGAGACGCCCACATGCTGGCCTACGACAACGGCGAGCACACCGACTACGCGAGCTCCGGCCGAGCCGCCTTCCCGTTGTTCCAGGCTGCGGCGCTCGACCAGGCCCCGAGCATCAAGGGCGGCCCCTACACCGGACCGGTCATCCCCGGCGGAGGCCAGTTCGGGACGGTCGAGGTCCGCGACGACGGCAAGAACGTGCGGGTCACCGTCGTCGGACGGAACTGGCAGCACCAGGTGCTCTTCACGCGCACCTTCAGCGTCTCGCGCTGACGGAGCCGTGAGCCGCGTCCTTCCTCAGCTCACCAGGTCGGCGTGCCCGTCAAGGGGCAGCGTCAGCGTGAACGTCGTGGAGCCCGGACGGGAGCTGACGGCGATCTCGCCGTCGTGGGCATCCGTGATGGCCTGCACCAGGGACAACCCGAGACCTGCGCCGCCGGACTCCCGAGTTCGCGACGAGTCCCCGCGGGTGAAACGTTCGAAGACACTGTCCTGCAGGTCGCCCGGGATGCCCGGCCCGTCGTCCTGGACGGTCACCACCGCCGCCTTGCCGTCGTCGGAGGTGTGCACCCCGGCGGTGACGGTGGTGCCGGCGGGCGTGTGACGACGAGCGTTGCCCAGCAGGTTCGTGATCACCTGATGCAGCCGCTGCTCGTCGCCGGTCACCAGCACCGGCTCCTCGGCGAGCTCGAGCACCCACCGATGGTCCGGCGCGACGATCCGGGCGTCGCCGACGGACTCGAGGACCATCTTGGTGAGGTCCACCTCCTCACGCTCCAGCGGTCGACCGGCGTCGAGCCGGGCCAGCAGGAGGAGGTCCTCCACCAGCGACGACATCCGCGATGCCTCCGCCTCGACCTTGCCCATGGCGTGGGTCAGCCGCGCGGCGTCGGGTGGGGCACGCCGGCTCAGCTCGGCGTACCCCTGGATCGTGGCGAGGGGAGTGCGCAGCTCGTGGGAGGCGTCGGCGACGAACTGGCGCACCTGCTGCTCGCTGCGGTGCCGCTCGTCGAGGGCGTGCTCGACGTGGGCGAGCATCGTGTTCAGCGCGGCGCCCACCTGTCCCACCTCGGTGCGTGGGTCGGTGAGGTCGTCGGGCACCCGGACCGTCGTACCGATCTCGCCGGTCGACAACGGAAGTGTGGCGACGGTGTGGGCAGTGTCGGCGACCTTGCGCAGGGGCGCGAGCTGGCGGGTCACGAGCACCCAGCCGGCCAGGGCCGCCACGGTGACGCCACCGGCGGCGAGCACGATCTCCCAGCCCAGGAGGCTCGCCAGCGTGCCGCGGATGTCCCGGGTGGGCAGCCCGGTGACGACCTCGCCGAGCTGTGACTCCGCGGCCCGCACCCGGTAGCTGCCGAGGCCCGGCAGCTCGACGTCGTGGCTCCGGCCGTCGGCAGGTACCTGCTTCAAAGTCGCCAGCGCAGCACTCGACAGCTGCTCCCGAGAACCCGACGCCGTCGGCAGCTCGCCGCGGGCGCCGTAGGAGTCCCAGACCGCAGTGACCGTGCCGGCGCCCTGGCCGAAGCGGCCGTCCTCGTGCTCGGGTCCGTCGGCCTCCGACCTCTCCCTCTCCCCCAGGTTGGCTGACGATGACGTCGGCAGCGGCGCCAGGCCCACCCGCCAAGGCGCCGTCGCCCGGCCGAGCGCCTGGTCAACCTGGGAGTCGAGGCGGTCGTACAGGTAGGCCCGCATGGCAAGGGTCGTCGCCACGGAGACCAGCAGCGCGACCAGGGCGACAAGAGCCACCGTCGTCGCGACCAGCCGCGCCGAGAGTGAGGTGGGGAGCAGGCGCCGCACCCTCACTCCGCAGGTTTGAGGACGTAGCCGGCGCCCCGCATCGTGTGGATCATCGGGACCCGTCCGACGTCCACCTTCTTGCGCAGGTAGGAGATGTACAGCTCGACCACGTTGGCCTGGCCACCGAAGTCGTAGTTCCAGACCCGGTCGAGGATCTGCGCCTTCGACAGCACTCTGCGAGGGTTGCGCATGAGGAAGCGCAGGAGCTCGAACTCCGTGGCGGTCAGCGTGATCTCGGTGTCGGCGCGGCGGACCTCGCGGCTGTCCTCGTCCAGGGTGAGGTCCCCGACGGTGAGCATCGAGCTCTCACGACGGTTCATGGCTCCGGCCCGGCGCATGAGGCCCCGGAGTCGCGCGACCACCTCTTCGATGCTGAAGGGCTTCGTGACGTAGTCGTCGCCCCCGGCGGTGAGGCCCGCGACGCGGTCCTCGACCGAGTCCTTCGCGGTCAGGAAGAGCACCGGCAGGTCGGGAAGGTGGCCCCGCAACCTGCGCAGAACCTCCATGCCGTCGAAGTCCGGGAGCATGATGTCCAGGACGACCGCGTCCGGGCGCACCTCCTTCGCCAGGGACACCGCCTTCGAGCCCGTGTGCGCCACGCTCGTCTGCCAGCCCTCGTAGCGCAGCGCCATGCCGAGCAGCTCGGCGATGTTGACCTCGTCGTCGACGACGAGGACCCTCAAGGGGCTCCCGTCCGGGCGGGTCAGGGTGTCTTGCGACTGGCTCACGAACCAAGCATGCCGGGCTGCCCGGGCCCGACGCTGTGAGAACCCTGTGAGCCTGCTGTGAGACACCCGCGCGTGTTGGGGGCCTCAGTCCAGGCTGACCCCGTCACACTCCAGCACGAAGTCGGCACCGAGCGCGCTCAGCGGGGTGTGGGTGCCCGGCGGGATGTTTGTCTCGTGCAGCCGCTCGACGACCCGAACGAGGCAGTCAGCGGTGAAGTCGTACCCGTTGGGCGTGGTGAGCACGTGGGTCACTCGCTCGCCCCGGTCGTTCCAGGCCCGGCCCCAGATGTAGGCGGTCGTGTCGGCCCGCTCCGAGGCGCTCGGACCCGGCCAACGCCGCAGGAGCCGCCCCATGACCGCCGGTCCTCCGGGCAGCCGGACGACCCGCCGTACGAACGCTTCCGACCGTGACCGCGGTGCGTAGAAGGCGATGTTCGGGATCCCCGTGGCGCGGTACCCGAGCTCCAGGTCCACCCATGCCCGAGGTGCGACCTTCACCTCGCCGCTGGGGAACGGCACCCGGATCGTCGGTGCCCACTCGGGCTCCGCCACCGTGCCGTCCCGCCGGACGAGAACCGGCTCGCGCCGAACCATGGCCTCGACTCCGGTGCGGACGCTTCCACGGCTCCACTTGCCGGCCCCCTTGCCCTTGCCCGCCGTGGCGAGTTCGAGCCAGTTGGCATCCGGCAGCTCCTTCTGAAGCATGCCGGTCAGGCAGTTCGTCGGCACCGCGTCCCACCCTGCGGAGGGCAGGATCACGACGCCGGCTTCGCGAGCACGCTCGTCCAGGTCGAAGAGCATCGGGACCACGGGCACGTCGCCCGCGATGTCGACATAGTTCGCCTTGGCCGCGATGCAGGCCTCCGCCACCGGTACGGCGGTGTGGGTGAACGGACCCGCCACGTTCACCACTGTCTCCACCTCACCGAGGGCCCGGACGAGCTCCCGCTGGTCGTCGACGGACACGACCCAGTAGTCCAGGTCGAACTCCTGTGCCATGGCGCGGAGCGGCGCTTCCGAGCGGCCTGCCAGGACAGGGCGATGACCACGCTCGACCGCCTGTGCGGTCACCAACCGGCCCGTGTACCCGTAGGCCCCGTAGATCATCCAACCGACGCCAACCATGGCAACCACCCCTGGCTCCACCATCTCCACGCTATTCGCGCCATCGAGGGTGAGGTATCCCCGAGACGACCCACTTCCGGCATCCCCCACGCGCGACGGCGGTGGGACCAAGGGCCCTCTCCACTCGTCGTGAGTCGACCTACCTGGGCGATGTCTCCTGGTCGCTGCGGGTCAGTGGCACGAGCTCGTCCCAGGAGGGATACCTGGCACGCGAGTCCCTGGCCACGACCGTCGAGGCCACACGCACGCCTGTGGCCAACGCCTCGGACATCTCCTTGCCGTTCAGGAGCTCGGCCAGCATGCCGGCCGCCAGGCTGTCGCCCGCGCCTGTGGTGTCCGTCGGGGCCACCGCAGGCGCCGAGATCTGCAGTCGCTCACCTCCCGGGCCATGAGCGATCACTCCTTCCTCACCCAGCTTGACCACGACCCAGCCGCCACAGCTCTCGCAGAGCGACTCCGCGGCGTCGTCGGCATTGGAGGCACCGGTCAGCGCGAGCGCTTCAGGCTCGTTGGGCAGGAAGATGTCGACGAACGGCAGCAGCTCCAGGACCTCGCGTGCGGCGTCTCCTGCCCAGTCGGCGGGGTCCCACCCGGTGTCGAAGACCGCCGTGGCTCCCTGGGACTGCGCCCGGGTGAGGAGATCCCGAGTGGCCGAACCGCGAAGCCCCGGCAAGGAGAAGTACCCGGTGAGCAGAACGACGTCCGCCTCCGTAGCATCCTTGGGCACGTCGTCCTCGGTGTAGTCCGCCAGGACGCCGTGCGCGGTCAGGAAGGCCCGTTCCCGGGCGGGAGCCTCGAGCGCTATCGAGATACCGGTCTCCTGGCCGGGTACGACGAGGAGGTCCCTGCCCAGGCCCGCCCGGTCCAGCTCATCGGCCACCCACCGGCCGGCGTAGTCGTCACCGACCGCGCCGAACAGCCGGTGCTCGACTCCGAGCGCAGCCAAGGCGAGCGACACGTTTCCGGCTGCTCCCGCGGGGCGGACCGCGATGTGCTCGATGACGTCGTCACCTCCAGGTTCGGGGAGCCGGGTGACCGAGCTGGCCAGCACGTCGAGCTGGACGTTCCCGATGACGTGAAGGGATCTCTTCATCGGCAGGCCAGCTTGGTGTCGTCCTGGTGGTAGCGGAACCCGTCGACGCGGAGTCCCCGTCGGCTCGCCAGGTCCCATGACAGCAGCTGCAGCGGCAGGATCTCGAGCACCGCACGGGCAAGCGTGGAGGGCGCCTCAGGCAGCGCGATGACCGTCAGCTCGTCTGCTGACGCGATGTCGGTCCGCGTGGTCACCAGCAGGGTGGGGCACCCGAGCGCACTCATGTCCTGTGCGAGCCGCACCTCTCGGTCGTTCCCGATGACGATGCAGGCGGAGGTGGCGTCCATCGGCTCCATGGGCCCGTGCAGGTAGTTGTACGTCTCGTGCGCAGCGGTGTGTGCTCTCGCCGCCTCCCGCAGCACGAGCGCTCCCTCACCCGCCGTCGCGCTGGAGGCTCCTGTGGCCACCACGTCGATGATCCGGGCCTCGTCGAAGCGCTCGACCACAGAGCTGACGACCGGGGCAGCCGCCGAGAGCACCTCACCGGCAAGCAAGGGCAGGCGTGCCCAGTCGCTGCTCGTCCCCGCCCAGTGCTCGCCGAGCATGCCGATCGCCTGCAGCGTTGCCGTGTAACCCGTCGTGTAGACGGGGCTGTCCGGCCCGCTCTCCATGAGCAGCAGGTCCTCGACGACGTCTGCGATCGCCGAGTCGGCGAAGTTCGTGATGCCGACTCGCCGCCCCTGCACGTTCTGAAGAGCCGACACCGTTTCCGCACTACGTCCGGACTCACTCATGGCCACGTAGACGTCGGCGATGGAGCGGTCACCCTGCAGGAGCTCCGAGGCGGACACCGCGAACGCCTTGATCCCGAGGTCCCGCCACACGGGCGCTGCGCTCCTCGCAATGTGCTCACTCGCACCGATCCCGACAAGGGCCACGGTCGCTCGCCCGCCCGGTGGGGCAATGCCGGGGAGCGCACTCCGTACAGCCTTGGCGCTGCCTTCGAGGACCTCGGGCTGCGCGTGGATCCCGTCTTGGAAACGCATGCGTGTCAACCTTTCACTGCTCCGGAGGTCAGGCCTCCGACGATGTAGCGCTGGAAGACGAGCGCGAGAACGAGTGGCGGAATAGTGGCCAGCACTCCGCCGGCTGCGATGAGGCCGAAGTCCGAGGAGTACTTCCCGGTGAACTCTGCGATCGCGACCGGGATCGTCTTGGCCCTCGTCGTCGACGTGAAGATGAGCGCGTAGAGGAACTCGTCCCAGGCGAGGAGGAAGCCGAACATCGCCGTGGTCAGCAGACCCGGTCGCGACAGGGGCAGGATCACCCGAACCAGTGCCCCGAGACGCGTACACCCGTCGACCCTCGCCGCCTCCTCGAGGTCCTGCGGCAGGCTCAGGTAGTAGTTGCTCATCGTCCACAGACAGAACGGGGTGACGATCGAGCAGTAGGTGACGACCAGGCCGATCTTCGTGTCCAGCAGGCCGAGGTTGGCCAGCGCCAGGTACAGCGGGATCACCAGGGCGATCGGAGGCAGCATGTAGATCGCCAGGAACCCGAAGAGAGACGTACGTCGGAACCGGAACTTCAACCGGGCGAACGCGTACCCGCCGAGGGCGCCGACGACCAGCGAGACCAGCGTCGTCAAGGTCGCGACGACGAAGCTGTTCACCATGGCCTGGCGGAAGTTCGCAGCGACATCTGCCCCACCCGGAGTCGACTGGAAGATCGCTGCGTAGCGTTCGAGAGTGGGGTCCTCCGGCCACCAGTGCGGACTGGAGGAGAGCAGCTCCTTCGACGGCGAGATGCTCGAGATCAGCAGCCAGGCGAAGGGCGCGAGGACGACGAGCGCCATCACCACGGCCGCGACATGGATGGCGATCATGTAACGCCTGCTCGGTCTCATTCCACACCTGCCATCTGGCCCTGCCGCAGGATCCGCAGGTACACCATGGCCAGCGCGAACACGGCGAGCACGATCAGGTAGGCAAGCGCCGCCCCGTAGCCGAACAGCTGGTTGGAGAAGGCCTGCAGATACGTGTAGAAGGCGATCGTCTGGGTCCCACTGGCCGGCCCGCCGCCGGTCATGACGTAGATGATGTCGAAGACCTTGAACGCCTCGATGGTCCGCAGAACCAGGACAACGGCGATCGCGGGAGCCAGAAGAGGCATGGTGACGTGCCAGAACCCACGCCAAGCGGTCGCGCCGTCCATGCGCGCCGCCTCGTAGAGGTCCTCGGAGATGGTCTGCAGCCCGGCAAGGATGAAGAAGACCACGATCGAGGTGTTCTTCCAGACGTCCGCGATGATCACCATGTTCAGGGCGAGGAACGGCGACCCGAGCCACTGGACCGAGGCGTCGGAGATGCCCAGGGTGTGCAGGAGTCCGTTCAGTGCTCCGTACTGCCCGTTGTAGATCCATCGCCACATCGCACCGTTGACGATGGTCGGCAGCGCCCATGGAAGGACCACGATGCTGCGCCACAGCCAGCGTGCCTTCAGCGGCGCGTTCAGCAACAGGGCAACTGCGATCCCGAGCGACAGCTCCAGGAAGGTCGACAGCAGTGTGAAGTACATCGTGTGGCCGAGCACCCGGTAGAAGTCGCTGTCCTTGAAGACCTTCGCGTAGTTCTCCAGCCCCACGAACGGATAGGAGCCGGGCATCGGACTCGTCACGTCGAACAACGAGATCACGAAGGTCCGGAGCACCGGATACAGCACGACCCCGAACACGACGATGGCCGCCGGCAGGAGCAGCAGCATCGCGAAGCGCCCCTCCCCGGGCGCGCCGCCGGCACCGCCCAACCGGCGCTTGCGCCGCCGAGCGGTGGACTCCACGGTCACGACCCGAGCAGCGACGACGCCTTGGACGCAGCGTCGTCCAAGGCCTGCTGCGCGGACTTCTTGCCGAGCAGCGCGCTCTGGATCTCCGCCTGGAGGGCCTGCGACATGGCGTTGTACTGCTCCACCTGTGGGCGCAGGATCAGATCAGCGAGCTGTTTCTTGGCCTGGGGCACGACCGCCGGGTTGGTCTTGACGACGGCGGGGTCGTCGTACGAGCTCTTCCAGACCGGCAGCGAGCTGAGGGCGTACTTGTTCTGCACCGGCTGGCTGGTCAGGTACTCGACGAACTTCCAGGCGGCATCCTGGTTCTCACTGCCGGCGGCCAGCGCCAGCGCCATGCTGCCGTTGACGCCGGGGCGTCCTCCTGGGCCACCCGGTGTCTGGAGGACCTGGACGTCTCCCGAGATCTGGCTCTCCTTGGGGTCGTCGGCCAGCCCGTACATGTAGGTCCAGTTCAACGCCATGCTCGCCTGACCGGACGAGAACACCCGACGAACGTCCTCCTCCAACGACTGCGTCGACGTCGGGTTGCTGAGCCCGTCGACGATGCTCTTGTGCATGAACTCGAGCGCCTGCACGCCCCCTTCCTGGTTGAACGCAGGCTTCCCGCTGTCGTCGAGGAAGGTCCCACCGAAGGCCCCGAGCAGCTGGGCGTAGTCGCAGATCAACGCCTCTGCCTGTTGCCAGGACCAGATCAGCGGGTACTTCACGACGCCTGCCGACTTCAAGGACGCGGCAGCCTTGAGCACCCCGTCCCAGGTGTCGAGCTGCCCCGGGTCGACCTTGGCCTTCTGGAGGTGTGCGGAGTTGAAGAAGAAGTACTTCGTGTCGAGGATCCAAGGCACCCCCCAGAACTTGTCGTCGTACTGAGGCGTGGCGACCGCACCACCGAGCATCTCGTTCTTCCAGGAACCCGGCCACCTCTCGGTGACATCCGCGACGATGTTCTTGGACCCGAACTCAGCCGGCCAGATGACGTCGATCAGCACCACGTCATAGGTCCCGGCCGGCGCCGCCGCGACGATCTTGTCGTGCAGAGCCTCGTACGAGACGAAGTCCGCGGCGACCTTGATGTCCGGGTTGGCCTTCTGGAAGGAGGACATCATCGCGTTGATGTTCTCCTCGGAGTACCCCGCCTGCTTCATGAACAGCGCCCGGATGTTGCCCTTTCCGCTGCCGCCGCTGCCCTCGCTGCCGCCTCCGCCGACGCCACACGCCGAGAGGAACGCCGCCAGGCCTGCGGCTCCACCCGCGGCCAGGAAGGCTCGGCGCGATGGCCGCACCGACATGAGTTCCGAGACCGCGGGCGACTGCTGACGCTCCATGAGAGCCCCCATTTATTAGGCAAACTGCTTATTGATCGGCAGACTATGCAGCACGTGAGCCGAGGGTCAAGGATTCGGAGCGACATATGAGGGCAGCGCACCCGTCGAGCGCGGAGACGGTCCTGACCTTCCTGCTCGACCAGTGGGCGCCTGTCACCCGTCCGCAGATCGCTGCAGCCTGCGGGGTCTCGCGTCCGACGGTCTTCACAGCCATCCAGGACCTCGAGGGCAGAGGACTTCTCCGCGAGGTCGGACAGCAAAGTGGGTCCCCGGGCCGATCCGCGACCCTCTATGAGGTCTCACCGGACGCCGGGATCCTCGCCGCGCTCGACATCGGCGGGAGCAACCTGCGCGTCGCGGTCACGGACCTTCGCGGAAAGCCCCTGGTGGAGATGCATGAAGCCACCGCGGAGCCCGGCGGCACCGCGATCGTCGCCCAGTCGACCGACCTCCTCCACACCGCCCTCGCATCCTCGGGTGCGGCCGCAACACCGCTCGTGAAGGTCGCAGTGTCGGTGCCCGGAGTCGTGGCCGAGGACGGCAGCACCGTCCACTACGCCTCGAACATCGACCAGTTCGAACCCTTCGACTTCCGCACTCCCCTCAGCCGCGCGCTGGATGTCCCGGTGATCCTCGACAACAACGTCAACCTCGCCGCGATGGGTGAGCGCTGGCAAGGCGTGGCCCGGGACCTCAGCACGTTCGTCGTCGTCTCGGTCGGCGCGGGCATCGGGGCAGGAGTGGTCCATGACGGCCGCCTGCTGAGGGGCTCGCACGGAGCCGCGGGCGAGGTTGCGTTCCTTCCGCCGTTCGGCAGCCACCGCAAGGTCGACGCCAAAGCCCATGACGAGGCCGGCGGACTGAGCCTGCTTCAGGGGGCTCGGGCACACCCCGGGTGGACGAAGCCGGCCCCGACCACGGTGCAGGAGCTCTTCCTCCGCGCGGCAGCGGGCGAGGAACCAGCCGTCGCGCTCGTCGAAGAAGAGTGCGAGCGGATCGCGTATGTCATCGCTTCCGTGTGCGCTGTGATCGATCCCGAAACGGTGATCCTGACCGGTGGGGTCGGCGCGAACGACCGCCTCATCTCCAGGGCGTCGCAGCTGGCCGAGGAGATGGTCCTGTTCCCTCCGGCTTTGGTCCGATCCGAGCTCGGTGAGCGTGCGAGCCTCGTGGGCGCGGTGCGCTTCGCTGCCCTGTCGGCGAGGCTTGACGTGCTGGAGAGATTGAGCGTCTGACCCGGTGGCGCGGGACCAGATCAGGCGCGGGGCCAGATCAGGAAGGACTGACGCCCGCCTCCCCCAGCTCGCGCCGCCGCTCCCGCTGGAGCCACCACCGTACGAGTCTTTCGCCGACCGCAGGATGTACGTCGATCGCGCGGACCGCCAGCGCCGCCGTGACCTGACGCCGGTTGAGGGGCTCGCCGTCACGCCGCTGGGCCGCCTTCCCGAGCCGGCTGCGGAGCACCGCCACGGTGTGCTCCGGGTACCTCTCCAACGCCTCCTCGGTCGCGCGGAGCAGGGCCAGCCGTGCACGGCTTCGCACCTGCATCGGGTCCTCCTTCCCTGCCCACTGCCTTCCGAGCGGTCAACGAGGTTACCGTCCATGAAGGCCGCTCGACCCGCCCCCGGGGGGTGGAGGTCTTCAGGGAGGAACGTCGTACGGAGCACGCAACCGTCTGATAGAGGGTCAGAAATGGCTGGAGGTCACATGACAACCGGTGAGGGGCCGGTCGTCCTCGTGCTGATGGGAGTGTCCGGCTGCGGGAAGACAGCAGTCGGACGAGTCTTGGCCAGCCAGCTCGGCTGGGCGTTCCAAGAGGGCGACGCGCTTCATCCTCCGGCGAACGTCGAGAAGATGGCGGCGGGGCACCCGCTGACCGACGAGGACCGCTGGCCGTGGCTCGACCTGGTGGCCGGCTGGATCGACGAGCGGCTCGACTCCGGCCAGAGCGGCATCGTCACGTGCTCGGCGCTCAGGCGCGTCTACCGCGAGAAGCTCGACCGTCGGGGCTCCGGCGTCCTCTTCGTGTACCTCGCCGGTGACTACGACCTGGTCGCGGCCAGGATCACCGCCCGGCACGGCCACTACATGCCGCCCAGCCTCCTGGAGAGCCAGTTCTCCACCCTGGAGGAACCGGCGGCCGACGAGCCCGCCATCCGCGTGGAGATCGCGGGGACACCGCGTGAGATCGCGGACCGCATCATCGAACGGCTCGACCTCGCAGCACCAGCGGAAGGACTGGGAAGTTGATGGTCCTGTCCCTGCTGCTGTAGCGGCGCCTGCAACACGAACGTGGCCGGCGACCGCGGAGAGACTCCGCGCCGCCGGCCACGTCCATTCAAGAGCGTTCGCGCTGGTCGACCTACCTGCGCATGAAGGACTTCCACATCGGACGGACGCCGCCGGCGCGGTCCCCCGCGTGACCGAGGTAGCGCACGTGCCAGTTCTCCTCGAGGGTGGTCAGCAGCGAGTAGTGGTTGTACTTCGTGTGGTCGACGTACCCGTGTGGGCCCTGCGGGGACACGATGATCGCGGGGATCAGGCCGCCGCCGTACGTGCCACCGGGCCAGTCCTTGCTGACGCGTGGGTCGTGCGCCGCAACGTACGGCGAGTCGCAGCAGCCGTCTGCGTTCTCCCAGCCACCGTTCGTGGTGTTGCCGGTGTAGTCGTTCTCGTCGGTGACGATGACGATCGCGGAATGCTTGGTCCAAGCCTTCGAGGAGCGGATCGTGTGGACTGCCGTCCTCACGAAGCTGTCGGCCTTCTTCTTCAGTGCTGCGTCGTTCGCGTCGTCCTTCGCGCTTCCGTAGGGGCACGGGGTCTCGGGGTGGCCCGCGACCGTGTCGTAGACGCCGCCGTGCATGTCGTTGCACTGGTTCGGGGATATCCAGACGAACTGCGGCGCCCCCTTCTTGTTCAGGTCAGAGGCCATCCGCGAGTAGTCGCGGACGTGGTTCATCCGGCGCGGGTTGTTCTTGATGTCGTCGAAGAGGACGAAGGGGTTGTGCTTCTTGGCGTAGAGCTTGATGTCGGTCTTCGTGCCGTCGGCGTTGGTCTTCTGCGGCCAGTAGCGGGCGAGCTTGTCCGGCGGCAGGGTCTCCATGTACGCGGCCCAGCGCACGTGACGGGACTCGAGCTGGTCGACCAGGTTGCGGCGCTTGAGGTTGACGACGTTCTCGTCCTCGTCGTCCTGGATCCCGAAGTTGTCGCCGGCGATCGCGGCGATGTAGTTCGGCATCGAGGGGTGCGTCACGCCGTAGTAGTGGTCCGCGATCACGTTCTTCTTCGCCAGCCGGTTCATGAACGGGGCGTTCGCGTTGCCGATGACGCTGGACTGCGAGTGGTTTTCCAGCATGATCACGAAGACATGGTCGAGGCGGGGTGCCTGGGCACTCCGGCCTGCCGTGCTCTGGTGCGGCCCGGCGGCGAAGGCCTGGGCTCCCATGGTCGAGCCCGCGGCCACTGCCGCCACGGCGGCCAGTGCGGCGAACGTCCTGCGCTTGCGCATACAACTCCTCGTTGAGCTTGGGGGATAGATCCGACACCAGGAAGATGACGTTGGTCCGGATACCGCCGATTTCAGCACGATGTGCCGTACGAGGGAAGCACCTGGATGATGCAAGTTTGTGCACGCATCGGTAGCATCATCCCTGAACTGGAATGATTCCAGACAATGACACCAACCCTGGAGGTTCTGCCTGATGGCGCTGATCAACACGGAAGTGCAGCCGTTCGAGGCCACCGCTTTCCACAACGGCTCGTTCGTCGGGGTGAGCGACCAAGACCTGCGCGGCAAGTGGTCGGTGGTGTTCTTCTACCCGGCTGACTTCACGTTCGTGTGCCCGACCGAGCTCGGCGACCTCGCGGAGCTCTACGAGGACTTCAAGAGCCTCGACGTGGAGATCTACTCGGTGTCGACCGACACCCACTTCACCCACAAGGCGTGGCACGAGAGCTCCGACACCATCGCCAAGGTGCAGTACCCGATGGTCGGTGACCCGACCGGCGTGATCACGAACAACTTCGACGTGATGCGCGAGGGCCAGGGGCTCGCCGACCGGGCCACGTTCCTGATCGACCCCGACGGCGTCATCCAGTTCATGGAGATCTCCTCGGAGGGCGTTGGCCGCAACGCCGCGGAGCTTCTCCGCAAGGTGCGCGCGGCGCAGTACGTCCGCAAGCACCCCAACGAGGTCTGCCCCGCGAAGTGGGAGGAGGGCGACGACACCCTGTCCCCGTCGCTCGACCTCGTCGGCAAGATCTGACACCCCTTCCTCACAACGTCATACGTCCCGGTCGCCATGGCAGCCGGGACGTATGACGTCCCGCATCAGCACCCCGGAGGTCCTCGTGCTCGACCCTGCCCTGTCCAAGCAGCTCGCCACCCACCTGAAGCTCGTCCAGCGACCGGTGGAGCTCGTCGCGTCGGTGGACGAGAGCGAGAAGTCGAGCCAGCTCATGGAGCTGCTCGACGAGGTCGCTGCTCTGTCCGAGAACATCACCGTCGTCCGCGGTGACGACGACGAACGGCGCCCCTCCTTCGCCATCGTCCGCGCCGGGACGGACGTGTCCGTACGGTTCGCGGGCCTCCCGCTCGGGCACGAGCTGACCTCGTTCGTGCTCGCCCTGCTCCAAGTGGGCGGCCACCCCCCGGCCGTCTCCGACGAGGTCGTCGAGCAGATCCAGGCGCTCGATGGCGAGTACCGGTTCGAGACGTTCCTGTCCTTGTCCTGCCAGAACTGCCCGGACGTCGTACAGGCGCTCAACCTGATGAGCGTCCTCAACCCGAAGATCAGCCACGTCGCGATCGACGGGGCGCTGTTCCAGGACGAGGCCGACGCCCGCGGCGTGATGGCCGTTCCCATGGTGTTCCTCAACGGCGAGCTCTTCGACCAGGGCCGGATGACGCTCGAGCAGATC
>DATGYO010000135.1:0-8856 GCA_035297905.1 Nocardioidaceae bacterium | reverse complement strand
CCGGCCCGAGGGTGTCAGAACAGCACACATGTGCCGTTGTCCACGCAGGGGGGCGTCGCCGTCGCCCGGCAACGGGGGGAGAATGCGAACCGTGCCTGAGCCCCGCGACGTGCCGATCCGCGACGAGTCGATCCGGCTCGGCCAGTTCCTGAAGCTGGCGGACCTGATCGACAACGGCGCTGACGCCAAGCCACTGCTGATGCAGGGCCTGGTCAGCGTCAACGGCGAGGTCGAGACCCGCCGAGGCAGACAGCTCCGCCACGGAGACCTCGTCACCCTCGACGGCCAGGCGGTCCGAGTCGTCTCGGGCTGAGAACGTCAGGTCCTGGGCGGCAGGCGGTGCAGCTCGACGTCACCGACTCGGCCCTGCGAGAGCGTGAGCGTCATGTAGGTGCAGTGGGGCTGGCGTCGCCGGTCGGTGGGGGAGCCGGGGTTGAGCAGCCGCAGGCCGGACTCGGTCGTGGTGTCCCACGGGATGTGGCTGTGCCCGAAGACCAGAAGGTCAGCGTCGCCGTACAGCTCCTGGCAACGCTGCTCGCGGCCCTTGGCAGGTCCGGTCTCATGAACCACCGCGAGCCGGACGCCCCCCAGCGTCTCCCAAGCGACCTCGGGGAGCCTTCGCCGCAGCTCTGGACCGTCGTTGTTGCCGTAGACGGCCACGAGTCGCTCCGAACGAGCGCCGAGCTCGTCCAGCAGCGGCTCGTGGACCCAGTCGCCGGCATGGACGACCACGTCTGCCTCCTCGACGGCCTGCCAGAGGTGTCCGGGGAGGTCACGCGCCCGCTTCGGCACGTGCGTGTCAGCGACCACGACCAGACGAAGCCGCTCCATGTCGGGACCGGGAACGCCTCAGCGGACGTCGAGCAGGTCGACGACGAAGATCAGGGTCTCGCCGGGCTTGATGACGCCGCCCGCGCCACGGTCGCCGTACCCGAGGTGCGGCGGGATGACCAGCTTGCGCCGGCCGCCGACCTTCATTCCGGTGACGCCCTGGTCCCAGCCGGCGATGACCTGGCCCACGCCGAGGCGGAACGACAGCGGCTCGCCCCGGTTGTACGAGGCGTCGAACTCCTCACCGGTCGAGTGCGCGACGCCCACGTAGTGCACGACCACGGTGCTGCCCGAGGTCGCCTCCTTGCCTTCGCCCGGCGTGACGTCGGTGACCTCGAGGTCGGTGGGCGGGGGAGAGTCGGGGAAGTCGATCTCGGGCTTCTCGGGCTGGTGCGAGCTCACGAAGGAGCCTCCTCGGTGACGGGGCAGTTGGACCGGCACTTGCTGCGCTGGTTCACGGTCAGGCGCCGCACGACGGCAGCGCGTCTTGCAGTCTAGTGCGGGCTCGACGGCCCGGCCCTACCCCTCGGCGCACGGGCCCGTTCGGCGCGCAGGCCCCGCCCTCATGCGTGAGGGTGGGGCCTGCGCGTCTTGCGGCCGGAGTCTTCTTCTAGGTCTGGGAGCTGTGAACGTAGGAGTCGAGCTGGTCGCGCTCGAACTCGAGCTCCTGCATGCGGGTCTTCACCACGTCGCCGATGCTGATCACGCCGACGAGCTCGCCGCCGTTCATGACAGGGACGTGACGGATGCGCCGCTCGGTCATGACCTGCATCAGGTCGTTCACCGGATGCTCCCCGTCGCAGGTGTGGACGTCCACGGTCATGATCGAGGAGACTGGGGACTCGAGCAGGTCGGTGCTCTCGCGAAGCTTCCGGACCACGTCGCGCTCCGAGACGATGCCCTCCAGGCGCTTCCCGTCACTGCTCACCACGAGCGCACCGACGTTGTGCTCGGCGAGGATCCCGAGCATCTCCCGCACGCTTGCGTCCGGTTTGACGGTGACGACCTCTTTGATCGCCTTGCTCGCGAGTACCTGGTTGATCCGCATCGGTACCTCCATGTTCGGCGTCGCTGCACCTGCAGGCGGACACGCCCGCACCTGAAGGCTAGTGCCCGATGACCTGTGTTCGGTAGGTCTTCGGGCCGACGTCCCGACAGATGGTTGGATGGCCCGGTGGGTAAGGCGGTCGGGGAGGACGTGACGCGGTGGCCGGCGAGGTCACCAACGCTGGCCGCGGTCCTCATGATGGGCTGGCTGACCCTCGTCCTCTGGCTCGACCGCGCAGCGCACGACGGCGGCATCTGGCTCCAGCGCGGCCTCGGGGTCCTCACCTGGGGCGTGCTCCTGCTCGCGCTGCTTCGGGTCACCGCGATGGTGCGGGCGCAGACCGCGGTGGTCGTGGCCTTCGCGACGATCGTCGAGTACGTCTTCAGCCCCACGCTCGGCGTCTACGTCTACCGGTTCGAGAACGTGCCGATGTACGTCCCGCCGGGTCACGGTCTCGTCTACCTGTCAGCCTTCGCCCTCGGCCACAGCGTGCTGGTCCAGCGGCATCTCCGTGCGGCCGTCGTCGCGGTGGCCCTGCTCGGTGGGGCCTGGTCGACGTACGGCATCGTCGCCGACAGACCGGACGCGCTCGGCGCGTTCTGGTTCGCCTGCCTCGTCGGGTTCCTGCTCTGGGGTCCGTCGCAGCCGGTGTACGTCGGAGCGTTCGTCGTCGTGAGCTACCTCGAGCTCGTGGGGACCGATCTGCGCACCTGGGTGTGGCAGACGGAGGACCCCATCCTCGGCGTCTCGATCGGCAACCCGCCGTCGGGTGCGGCCGGAGGCTACGGGTGGTTCGACCTGGCGGGCCTGCTGCTGGCGCCCTACCTCGTGGACCTGTTCAGTCGGCGTCGCCGGGACGATCTGCCCGAGCGCTCGTCGTTGGAGGACGCCGACGCGCACTGAGGTCGTGCACCCTCCCGGGTCCGCGGCGAGCCAGGTCCGGATCGTCGTCGTCGTAGACCGAGCCGAGGAAGGCCAGCGCCTGCTCGTGCAGCTGGCCGTTGGTCGCGAGGGCGTTGCCGCCGAAGGGCCCGGGCTTCCCGTCGAGCGAGGTGAACGAGCCGCCCGCCTCCCGCACGATCACGTCGAGGGCAGCCATGTCGTAGAGCTCGAGCTCCGGCTCGGCCGCGAGGTCGACTGCGCCCTCGGCGACGAGCATGTAGGACCAGAAGTCGCCGTAGGCGCGGGTGCGCCAGCATCGCCGCGACAGCGCGAGGAAGTCGTCGAGCCGGCCCCGCTCGTCCCATCCCGAAAGGGACGAGTAGGACAGCGAGGCGTCGGCGAGGTCCGACACGTCGGAGACGTGGCACGCCGTGGCCTTCATCAGCGACCGCCCCGTCCAGGCGCCGCCGCCCTTCGACGCCCACCAACGCCGGTTCAGCTGCGGTGCGGACACACACCCGACGACGACCTCGTCGTCGACCATGAGAGCGATCAGCGTCGCCCACACCGGCACGCCCCGGACGAAGTTCTTGGTGCCGTCGATAGGGTCGACCACCCATTGACGCTGGCTGTGCCCGATCGAGCCCTGCTCCTCGCCGATCACGGCGTCGCGGGAGCGCGCACGGGAGAGCGTGCGGCGGATGCCCTCCTCCACCGACTTGTCCGCGTCGGTGACCGGGGTGAGGTCGGGCTTGTTGACGACATGGAGGTCGAGCGCCTTGAACCGGCTCATGGTCAGGGAGTCGGCGTCGTCGGCAAGGACGTGCGCAAGCCGCAGGTCGTCGGTGAACTCGGTGGGCATGGTCACAGGCTATGCCTTGCCGGTCTCGCGACGGGGGACGGGATGTTTCGTCGCGTGCCGGTACATACCGGTGCCAAACGCCACCCATCATGAGAGCAGCCCAAGAATTCTCGGAGCCTCGGCCAAGAACTGGCGAGCCGACGTTTGGGCTGGGGCGGTCCCGGCTAGCCTCCGGGCATGACGATCGCCGGTTTGCCTCTGCACCCGCTGGTGGTTCACGCGGCCGTGGTGCTCATCCCGCTCAGCGCCGTGCTCGCCATCGTGTTCGCCGTGCTGCCGCAGTGGCGTTGGCTGAGCCGCTGGCCGACTGCCGCGCTGTCCGTGCTCGTGGTGGGAGTCGGCTTCCTGGCGACCTCGTCGGGTGAGTCGTTGGAGGAGACCTCACCGGGGGTCGAGCAGGCGGTCCACGAGCACGCCGAGCGCGGCGACGCACTCTCCTGGCTCCTGGTCGGCTTCGCCGTGCTGGTGGTTCTGGGCGCCTGGGCGCTGTCGGGCAGCACGGCACTGGTCAGCGGCAAGGGCGCCTGGGAGTCCCGGATCCCCGCACTGGAGAAGCTGATGCCTGCCGTGCTCGTGCTGGGCGCGGTGGCCGTCCTGGTGATGGTGGTGCTCGTGGGCGACTCGGGTGCCCGGGCGGTGTGGGCCGGAGCCACGGGCTGACCGGTCTGCCCCGCAGGCACACCTACCGGGCGGTGGAGCCGCTCCCCGTGCCGACGTCGTCGCCGGCCTCGCGGCTGGCCAGCAGCCGGCGGAACGACTCGACGCGGCCGTGCTCCGTCTCGCCGCGCTCGACCGCCCCGTCGAGGCCGCACTCCGGCTCACCCTCGCCGTGGGTGCACCCACGCGGACAGTCGTGGGTCAGCTCGGCGAGGTCGGGAAAGGCCTGGATCAGATGATGCGGCTCCACGTGCGCGAGGCCGAAGGAGCGGATTCCGGGGGTGTCGATGATCCAGCCCGAGTCGTCCTGCAGCCGCAGCATCACCGCTGAGGTGGAGGTGTGTCGTCCGCGACCGGTGACGATGTTGACGTGGCCGATCGCCCGGTCGGTGCCCGGCACCAGGCCGTTGACCAGCGTGGACTTGCCGACACCGCTGTGTCCGATCAGCACACTGGTGCGGCCCGCAAGCCGTGAGCGGATGTCCGAGAGCTCCCTGCCGCGCTCGGTCACCACGTAGGGCACGCCGAGCGGGCGGTAGATCGACAGCAGCGTCTCGGGGTCCGCGAGGTCGGGCTTGGTCAGGCACAGCAGCGGCTCGAGGCCGGCGTCGTAGGCCGCGACGAGCGCCCGGTCGATCAGGCGTGGCCTCGGCTCGGGATCTGCGAGGGCGGCCACCACGACCAGCTGGTCGGCATTCGCGACGATGACTCGCTCGACCGGGTCGGTGTCGTCCGCGGTGCGACGGAGAACGGTACGACGCTCCTCCACCTCGACGATCCGGGCCAGGCTGCCCTCGTCGCCGCTGATGTCGCCGACGACCTTGACCCTGTCGCCGACCACCACCCCCTTGCGGCCGAGAGGCCGGGACTTCATGGCGGTGACGGTGCGGCTGCCTTCCTCGTCGTCGACGAGCAGCGTGAACCGACCGCGGTCGACGGTGACCACCGTGGCCGTGGTCGCGTCCTCGTAGGTGGGTCGCTCCTTGGTGCGCGGCCGCGTGTGACGACGTGGGCGCTCGAAGCGCTCGTGGTCGTACTCGTCGTACCTGCGTCCGGCCACCTAGGCCAACCTCGTCCAGGCGTCGGCAAAGCCGGGGAAGGTCTTGGAGGTGGTCGCGATGTTCTCGACCAGCACGTCGTCGACGGCGAGCGCGATGATCACGCCCGCATGCGCCATCCGGTGATCCGCGTAGGTTCGGAACACGCCGCCGTGCAGGGGAGCGGGTCGGATGTTGAGCCCGTCGGCGGTCTCCTCGACGTCACCGCCGAGGTTCGTGAACTCCCGGGCGAGCGCGCTGATCCGGTCGGTCTCGTGGCCCCGGATGTGCGCGATCCCGCGCAGGTGCGAGGGCGACTCGGCCAGGAGGCACAGCGCGGCGACGGCCGGCGTCAGCTCCCCGATGTCGTGCAGGTCGAGGTCGATGCCGTGGATCGAGCCGGTGCCGCGCACGGTGAGGCCGGCGTCGGTGAGCTCCACGTCTGCACCCATCCGGGTGAGGATCTCCCTCAGCGCGTCACCGGCCTGGGTGGTCCGGCGGGGCCAGTCGCGGACGGTCACCTCGCCGGCGCTGACCAGGGCCGCGGCGAGGAAGGGCCCGGCGTTCGACAGGTCGGGCTCGATGCCCACGTCGACGGCCCGGATGGTTCCGGGGAAGACCCGCCAGCGGTTCGCGTCGCTGTCGTCCACCTCGACGTTGTGCAGGCGAAGCTGGTCGACGGTCATCTCGATGTGAGGGAGCGAGGGGACGGGCTTCCCGTCATGACGTACGTCGACCCCGTGGTCGTAGCGGGCACCCGCGAGGAGCAGCGCCGAGATGAACTGGCTCGAGGCAGAGGCGTCGATGGTCACGGTGCCGCCCGGGACGCGGCCGGAGCCGACCACCGTGAACGGCAGTGCGCCGCGTCCCTCGTCCTCGATCACCACGCCGAGGCCCCGCAAGGCGGTGATCACCTCACCCATCGGGCGGGTCCGGGCGTGCGGGTCACCGTCGAAGGCCACGGAACCCCGTGCAAGCGCAGCCACCGGTGGGACGAAGCGCATCACCGTGCCGGCGAGGCCGCAGTCGACCTCGGCGGGTCCGGTGATCGGCCCCGGGCTGACCTGCCAGTCGTCACCCGATGTGTCGACCGGTGCTCCCAGCGAGGTGAGGGCGCGGGCCATCAGCTCGGTGTCGCGCGAGCGGAGCGCCCGTCGTACGACCGAAGGGCCGTCGGACAGCGCGGCCAGGATCAGGGCGCGGTTCGTCAGCGACTTGGAGCCGGGCAGCGAGACCGTCGCACGCACGGGACCCCTGGCTCGTGGGGCGGGCCAGGGGTCGGCTACGGCAGGCGCCGGCGTCTCGGTCATCGCAGACGAGGGTATCGGCCTCCCTGCAGCTGACGGGGAGGACCGAGGACCGTCGCCGATCAGAGACTCTTGCGGGCGAGCTTCGCCTCGCGCTTGGCGGCCTTGCGGACGTGCTTGGCCTCGCGACGGACGTCGGCGGCGGCGTGCTTGGCGCGCCAGGCCAGTCCGGGCCGGCCCTCGGTGTCCATGCCGGCGATGATGAGGCCGCCGAGCATCGAGACGTTCTTGAAGAAGTGGATGCGCTGAGCGGCCTTGACCTCCGGGTCGGACTCCTCCCAGAACCGGTGGCCGGCGGCCGTCGTGGGGACCAGCGTCGCGGCGAGGGTGAGCGCGGAGAGCCGCGGGGCGCGGCCGGTCGCCAGTGCCAGGCCGGCGAGGATCTGGGCTCCGGCGTTGATCCGGACCAGCGTCTTCGGGTCGGTGGGGATGGGCGCGTTGGGAGCCAGCTTCTGCGCCATCGGCACCACCGCGTCCGTCACGGGCTTTGCCCGGTTGGCGGCCATCTCGGTGTTCTTGAGGGCGTTCACGCCGCCGACGACGAACATCGAGGCGAGCATGGGGCGGGCAAGCAGTCTCGTGACGGTCATGGTCCCTTCATACCCGATCGTCTCCAGATCACGCACCCGCCCCAAGCGCCGGGGCCACCCCGCGACCGAGGCGTCGCTCAGGGAGCCAGCCGGTGCAGGTCGCGCGGGAACAGCCTCGCCTCGCGGATGTTCTCCGCCCCGGTCAGCCGTGCGACCCAGCGCTCCAGCCCGATCGCGAACCCTCCGTGCGGGGGCATCCCGTGCTTGAAGGCCTGCAGATAGCCCTCGTACGGCTCCTCGGTCTGACCGGTCGCCGCGAGCGCCGCGCGGTAGTCGGAGTACCGGTGCAACCGCTGTCCGCCCGTGGTCAGCTCCAGCCCCCGGAACAGGAGGTCGAACGAGTTGGACCACTGCGGGTCGTCGGGCTGCGGATGCGTGTAGAACGGCCGCTTCCGCATCGGATAGCCCTCCACGGCGAGGAAGTCGCTGCCGTGCGCCTCCTGAGCCCACGCGCTCAGCGCGCGCTCATGTGCCGGCGCCAGGTCGGGCTCGTCCGCCGGCGCCCCCACGAGCTTGAGCGCGTCGCTGAAGTGCACGATCGGGATCTCGTCCGGAACAGCCGGCAGGTCGACACGAAGCGTCTCGAGCGCCTCCGGCGCGAGCTCGGTGGTCGCCTCGAGCATGCCCGCGAGGGCTGTGCGGAGTACGGCGAGCACGTCCCGGTGGTTCTCGATGAAGCCGAGCTCGGCGTCGAGGGAGACGTACTCCGCGATGTGGCGCACCGTGTCGTGCGGCTCGGCGCGGAAGACGGGCCCCACCTCGAAGACCCGCTCGAACACCCCGACCAGCGTCTGCTTGTAGAGCTGGGGTGACTGCGCGAGGAACGCCTTCTCGCCGAAGTAGTCCACGGCGAACACGTTCGCGCCCGACTCGGTGCTCATGCCCACGATCTTGGGCGTCGCGATCTCGGTGAACCCCTCACGCGTCAGTGCGCGACGGAACCCCTGCATGCTGGCCGACGCCAGCTGCCACATCGCCTTGCTCCGGGGGTGCCGCAGCGTCACGGGGGCGTTGTCGAGCAGGGTGGGCAGCCCCGCGGAGAGGCTCGGTCGCCAGAGCTCTACCGGCGGCGTCTCGGCCGGCTCGGAGAGCGGCGCGACCGTCGCTTCGACGAGCTCGACCCCGCCCGGTGCCGACTGGTTGGCGACGACGACGCCTTCGACCGAGACCACCGTCTCCTCGCCGAGCCCGGCGACCTGCGCGACGGTGTCGGGCTCCTTCACCACCACCTGGGCCAGCCCCGAGCGGTCGCGAAGGACGAGGAACGTCACGGAGGCCAGCGTCCGGCGTCGGTGGACCCAGCCTTCGACACGGACACGGGTGCCCGGGGACGTGGACGGTAGCTGTCCTGCAAGCGTGCGATGCATCTGTTCACCTCCTAGGAGAGCCCCAGGAGGTGTGGGCGACGGGGGATTTCGCTGTGCCACCACACCTTCGCCGGCCCAGGACGGGCACGGCCTCGTTCGTGAAGCATGCTCGGGAGTGTCTTCGACGCCGGGATGGACTCCGCCCTCTCAGCACTTCGGGCGGCTCTCTGTGCTCCACCGGTCGGCGGCTACTTGTCTCCGTCAACGCAGTGCGGAGATTCTAAACAGGCCGGCCGCCTGGCGCGAAATGGGTTTCCGCGCCCGTCAGGGGCGAC
>DATGYO010000134.1:0-15164 GCA_035297905.1 Nocardioidaceae bacterium | reverse complement strand
GTTCATCAAGGACACCGTCGCCAAGGGCGGCACCGTGATGTTCGTGGGCACCAAGAAGCAGGCCCAGGAGGCGATCGCCGAGCAGGCGACCCGCGTCGGTATGCCCTACGTCAACCAGCGTTGGCTCGGCGGCATGCTCACGAACTTCCAGACGGTGCACCAGCGCATCAACCGCCTCAAGGAGCTCGACGAGATCGACTTCGACAACGTCGCGGGCAGCGGTCGCACCAAGAAGGAGCTGCTCCAGATGAAGCGCGAGCGCGACAAGCTCGAGAAGACTCTGGGTGGTATCCGTGACATGACCCGCACCCCCTCCGCGGTGTGGATCGTCGACACCAAGAAGGAGCACCTCGCCGTCGAGGAGGCTCGCAAGCTCCGGATCCCGATCATCGGCATCCTGGACACCAACTGCGACCCGGACGAGGTCGACTTCCCGATCCCGGGCAACGACGACGCCATCCGCGCCGTCTCGCTGCTGACCCGCGTGGTCGCCGACGCCGCCGCCGACGGGCTCATGGCCCGCTCGGGCGCGAAGTCGGGCGAGGCCGCGACCGGCGCCGAGCTCGGCTCCGAGGAGCCGCTGCCCGAGTGGGAGCGGGAGCTCCTCCAGGGCGACGCCGACAAGGCTGCCGTCGAGGCCACCGGCGGCGACGCCGCTGCCACGGAGACCCCGGCCGCCGAGTCGACCGGCGCTTCCAGCGAGGCCAGCGAGGCTGCCGCCCAGAGCGACGCCCCCGTCAGCGGTGCCGCCGAGGGCGAGCAGGCCTGACCAAGCGCAGGTGAGGGTGGGTACGACGGTCGGCTGACCGTCGTACCCCTCCACCGGCCCGCGGCCTCGGCCGCACCCACAGACTCCACCCACGAAACCGAGGGACGAAGAAGACTCATGGCGAACATTTCCGCCGCAGACGTCAAGCGGCTCCGCGACCTGACCAGCGCGGGCATGATGGACAGCAAGAAGGCCCTCGAAGAGGCCGACGGCGACTTCGACAAGGCCGTCGAGATCCTCCGCGTCAAGGGCGCTGCAAAGGCTCAGAAGCGTGGCGCCGAGCGCACCGCCTCCTCCGGCCTCGTCGCGACCGCAGGCAACGCGCTCGTCGAGCTCAACTCCGAGACCGACTTCGTCGCCAAGAGCGACGACTTCGTCGCGGCCGCCCAGCAGATCGCCGAGGCAGCGGACGAGGCGAAGGCGGGTGACCCGGAGGCGCTCAAGGCCGTCAAGCTGGGCGACTCCACGGTCGGCGAGGCCGTCGAGGCTCTCGCGGTCAAGATCGGCGAGAAGATCGAGCTCGGCCGCGTCGCCGTGTTCGACGGCCCGGTCGTCACCTACATGCACCGTCGCGCGGCTGACCTTCCGCCGGCCGTCGGCGTGCTCGTCGAGTACGAAGGCGACAACGAGGACGTTGCTCGCGGCGCCGCGATGCAGATCGCTGCGATGCGCCCGCAGTACGTCTCCCGTGACGAGGTCCCCGCGGACATCGTCGCCAAGGAGCGCGAGATCGCCGAGGCGACCGCCCGCGAGGAGGGCAAGCCCGAGCAGGCGCTGCCGAAGATCGTCGAGGGGCGTCTCAACGGCTTCTTCAAGGAGGTCGCCCTGCTCGACCAGCCGTCGGTGCAGGAGAGCAAGAAGAGCGTGAAGGCCGTCCTCGACGAGGCCGGCGTCACCGTCAAGCGGTTCGCCCGCTTCGAGGTCGGGGCCTGATCAACTAGGGTTCACCCGAAGAACCACCAGAGGTAGGAGGCCGGTCCGTGGAGCGCAGCACAGCATCCGACGGACCGGCCTCCTCGTCTGTCACTCCGGTGACGAACAAGCCGCCAGGCGCGAAGGGAAACACTGTGACGGCCTACAAGCGGGTCCTGCTCAAGCTCTCAGGTGAGGTGTTCGGGGGCGGGAAGGTCGGTCTCGACCTCGATGTCATCAACTCGATCGCCCGGGAGGTGGCCGAGGTTGTCCGCGAGGGCGTCCAGGTCGCGATCGTCGTCGGCGGTGGCAACTTCTTCCGCGGCGCCGAGCTCCAGCAGCGCGGCATGGAGCGAGCCCGCGCCGACTACATGGGCATGCTCGGCACCGTGATGAACTGCCTGGCGCTGCAGGACTTCCTCGAGAAGCAGGGCGTCGAGACCCGCGTGCAGACCGCGATCACGATGGGACAGGTCGCCGAGCCCTACATCCCGCGCCGCGCGATCCGGCACCTCGAGAAGGGGCGCGTGGTGATCTTCGGCGCGGGTGCCGGCATGCCGTACTTCTCCACCGACACCGTGGCCGCGCAGCGGGCGCTCGAGATCGGTGCCGAGGTGATCCTCATGGGCAAGCAGGGTGTGGACGGGGTCTACGACGCCGACCCCAACATCCACCACGACGCGGTGAAGTTCGACGCGCTTACCTACGACGAGTTCCTCGCGCGAGGTCTCAAGGTGGCCGACGCGACATCGGTGAGCCTGAGCCGCGACAACGACATCAGCATGATCGTGTTCAACCTGTCCGAGGAGGGCAACATCGCCCGGGTCGTCCAGGGTGAGAAGATCGGTACGACGGTCTCGCGGACCGTCTGACCGCGCCAAGACAGTCAGTCGCCGACGGGGCGCGGATCGAACGAGCCCGGGCGACGCCGGACGTGAAACTGACGAGCATCAAGGAGCAGCCGTGATCAGCCAGACCCTCAACGAGGCCGACCAGAAGATGGACAAGGCCGTGGAGGTCACCCGTGAGGACTTCGCGGCGATCCGAACCGGGCGCGCGCACCCGTCGATGTTCCAGAAGATCACCGCGGACTACTACGGCACACCGACCCCGCTGCAGCAGCTCGCCTCCTTCACCGTCCCCGAGGCCCGGGTCGTGATCGTGGCGCCGTACGACATGGGCGCGATGACCGCCATAGAGCGTGCGATCCGCGACTCCGACCTGGGGGTCAACCCCGCCAACGACGGCAAGACCCTGCGCATCGTGCTCCCGGAGCTCACCGAGGAGCGCCGCAAGGAGTACATCAAGCTCGCCAAGAGCAAGGCCGAGGACGGCAAGATCGCCATCCGCAACATCCGTCGCCACGCCAAGCAGGCTCTCGACAAGCTCGAGAAGGACGGCGAGGTCGGCAAGGACGACGTGACCGGCGCCGAGAAGCGGCTCGACGGCCTGACCAAGAAGCACACCGACGCCATCGACGACATGCTCAAGCACAAGGAAGCAGAGTTGCTCGAGGTCTGAGCGCTGAACCCTCCATGACCACATCCGAGACGCCGTCGGGCGCTCCGGCCCCGACCGGACGAGCCGGACGCAACCTTCCCGCCGCCATCGCCTCAGGCGTCGTGCTGCTGGCGCTGATCGCCGGGTCCCTCTTCTTCTGGAAGCCTGCCTTCGTCGGTCTCGTGACCGCGGCCATCGTCCTTGGTGTCTGGGAGCTCAAGCAGGCGCTCGCCCAGAAGGGCATCGCCCTGCCCTTCGAGCCACTTGTGGTCGGCGCCGTGGTGATGCTCCTCGGCGCCTACGTCGGAGGAGCGCCTGCTCTCGTGACTGCCCTCGCGGTCACGGCGCTGGGCTCGATGCTGTGGCGGCTGCGCATGGGTGTGGACGGTTTTGTCCGCGACACCACGGCTGCGGTGTTCACAGCGGTTTACGTGCCCCTGCTCGCCGGCTTCGTCCTCCTGCTCCTCAGGCCGGACGACGGACCGCTCCGCGTGGTCACGTTCATCCTGGTCACGATCGCCTCGGACATCGGCGGCTACTTCGTCGGCGTCCTGGCCGGCAAGCACCCGATGGCCCCGGTCATCTCGCCGAAGAAGTCCTGGGAGGGCTTCGCAGGGTCGGCGGTCTTCTGCGTCGCTGTCGGCTGGGCGAGCGTGGTCTACCTGCTCGAGGGTGACTGGTGGGTCGGCGTCATCCTGGGCCTCGTCGCGGTCGTCATGGCGACGCTCGGTGACCTGTGCGAGTCCGTGATCAAGCGCGACCTCGGCATCAAGGACATGTCGAACATCATCCCCGGCCACGGCGGGCTCATGGACCGGCTCGACTCCTTGCTCGCCACGGTCGCCCCGACCTGGCTGATCCTGCTCTACTTCGTGCCCGTGCGCTGAGACGGTTCACCGCGGCACGGTAGGTTCCACCGGTGACGTCGCTGCGGTCCCTCCACCTGGTTCGCCACGGTCTGCCCTGGATCGAGCAGTCGCGTCCTCCTCACGAATGGGTGCTGGACCCGGCCGGCTACCCGGCCATCGACGCGCTGCGCAGGTCGGGCCGGCTTCCCGCGAAGGCTCGCTGGTTCTCCTCGCCCGAGCCGAAGGCTCTCGAGACCGCCCGCCGGCTCACCTCCTCCGAAGTGTCCGTCGTGCCCGCCTTGCGTGAGCACGAGCGTCACTCCACCCGCTGGTTCGCCGACTTCCACTCCGTCGTGCGACGGGCGTTCGAGCATCCCGACGAGCCGGCGATGGACGGCTGGGAGCCCCTGGCGGCGACTCGCGACAGGCTGGTGCCCTTCGTGCGGCGCCTCCTCGCCTTCAACCCCGAGGGAGAGATCGTCCTTGCCGGCCACGGCACCGCGTGGACGTTGCTCACCGCCGAGCTGACCGGCCGCCCCCCGGACCTCGACCGCTGGGCCGCGTTGAAGATGCCCGACGCGTGGCGCATCGAGGTGCCGGTCTCCGACCAGGGGTTGCACTAGACCGCCGGAATTGACAAAGCCTGGCCTCTTGTCAGCGCACTTGACAGTCGCTAACTTCGTGTAAACCGCTGGTGCGGCGCCGGCGGAGTGAGGAGCGACGACATGGCAGTGCAGTCCATGCCGGCCACGCAGGTGCAGTGGCGTGACGGCAAGCGTTACCTGTGGATCATGGGCGCGATCATGCCCCTCGTGCCGTTCGCGGCCTGGGGCCTCGTCGCGGCCACGGGGTCGGACGTGTTCTATTGGTTCGGTCCCGTCTTCGTCTTCGTCGTCATCCCCCTGGTAGACCTCCTCACGGGCCTGGACCGCAACAACCCGCCCGACGAGGTCATCGAGGCTCTCGAGAACGACAAGTACTACCGCTGGGTGACTTACGCCTTCATCCCCATGCAGTACCTCTCCTTCGTCTGGGGCGCCTGGATGCTCGGCCGCGGGGGGCTCGACGTCGCCGACAAGGTCGGCCTCTCCCTCGGCATCGGCATGGTCGCCGGCATCGCGATCAACACCGCCCACGAGATGGGCCACAAGAAGGAGCAGCACGAGCGCTGGTTCGCCCGGATCGCGCTGGCCCAGCCGTTCTACGGCCACTTCTTCATCGAGCACAACCGCGGCCACCACGTGCGGGTCGCCACTCCGGAGGACCCCGCGAGCTCGCGAGTGGGGGAGACCGTCTGGGGCTTCCTGCCACGCACCGTCTGGGGCAGCCTCAAGAGCGCATGGGGCCTGGAGAAGCGCCGCCTCGAGCGCCGCAAGCAGTCCCCGTGGACCTTGCGGAACGACGTGCTCAACGCGTGGACGATGTCGGTGGTGCTCTGGAGCGCAGTCATGCTCGCCTTCGGCTGGCAGATCTTCCCCTACCTGGTGATCCAGGCACTGGTCGGCATCTGGTTGCTGGAGTCCGTCAACTACCTCGAGCACTACGGGATGCTTCGGCAGAGGACCGAGTCCGGCCGCTACGAGCGCGTGAACCCCAGCCACAGCTGGAACTCCAACAACATCGGCACGAACGTGCTGCTCTACCACCTCCAGCGGCACAGCGACCACCACGCCAACCCCACACGTCGGTACCAGGCTCTCCGCGACTTCAAGGAGTCGCCGGTCCTGCCGACCGGGTACGCCGGGATGATCGTGCTCACCTGGGTGCCGGCGATCTGGCGCAAGGTCATGGACCCGCGGGTGCTCGCGCACTTCGACGGCGACATCACCCGCGCCAACCTCCACCCCCGCAAGCGCGACCGGATCATCGCAAAGTACGACGGGCGCCGCGCGGAGGGAGTCCACGCCGCATGAGCAGGTTCGTCTGCCCCAACTGCGAGTACGTCTACGACGAGGAGCACGGCGACCCGCGTGAGGGCTGGGCGCCCGGCACGCCGTTCGACCAGATCGACCCTGACTGGTGCTGTCCCGACTGCGGGGTGCGCGAGCAGCAGGACTTCGAGCCGCTCGACGACAACGACGACGGCGACATGGCTCCGGGTGCGGCCGGACGCGCTGGAGCATGAGGCCGTTTCCTGCGGCGGATAGCCTGATCCCATGACCGTCCAGGCTTCCTCGCCCTTCCGCGAGTCGGTGCGCACGTTGATGCGCGACCGGCTCCTCGACGCGGCCGCGGCCATCACGGCCAGCGACGGCTGGGGCGCGGTGACGATGGCCAAGCTGGCCGACGAGGTCGGCGTGAGCCGGCAGACGGTCTACAACGAGCTCGGGTCCAAGCCGCGGATCGCGGAGGAGCTCGTGATGCGCGAGCTGGACCGGTTCCTCGACGTCGTACGCGCGCGGATGGCGGCGGAGACCGAGCTGGTCGAAGCGCTGCGCAGTGCCTGCGAAGGCACCTTGGAGGCCGCGGCCGGGAACCCATTGCTCAAGGCCATCCTGGAGTCGGCTCACACCGGCGGAAGCGACCTGCTCCCTCTGCTCACCACCCAGTCACAAGGGCTGATCGCGGGCGCGTCGGCAGTGGTGATGGAGTCGCTCGCCGAGCAGGGCTTCGAGACGGGCCTGTCCGAGCCGGACCTCCAGACCGCGGTCGACTCGATCATCCGGCTCGTGCTCAGCCACGTCATGCAGCCGGCGAAGCCTCCGACCGAGGCAGCAGCCGACATCGCTTGGTTCGTCGGCCACGCCCTCAACGACGTGACGAACGCCCAACGCTGAGGATTCGGTCCTCGACCACGCGGGTGGGACACTGGAAAGGCTATGTCTGAAGAGCCCACCCGAACCCTTCCTCTCGTCTTCGACGAGCCGCGCGGCCGCAAGAAGCCCCCGCGTCACCTCGCGGACCTCTCTGCCGCCGACCGCAAGGAGCTCGTGGCCTCGCTCGGTCTGCCGGGATTCCGCGCGAAGCAGCTCTCCACGCACTACTTCGCCCGGCTCGTCGACGACCCGGAGCAGATGACCGACCTGCCCGCGGACGCCCGCGCGACGATGGTGGAGTCACTGCTACCTGAGCTGATGACACCGTTGCGGACGATGCAGGCCGACGGCGGCACCACCCAGAAGACGCTGTGGAAGCTCTTCGACGGTGCCCTCGTGGAGTCGGTGCTGATGCGGTACCCCGACCGGGTCACGATGTGCGTGTCCTCGCAGGCGGGGTGCGGCATGGCCTGCCCGTTCTGCGCCACCGGTCAGGGCGGTCTTCAGCGAAACATGTCGACCGCGGAGATCGTCGAGCAGGTCGTGGCCGGGGCCCGGTCCCTCGCACGTGGCCAGGTGCCTGGTGGACCAGGCCGGGTCTCCAACGTGGTGTTCATGGGCATGGGTGAGCCGATGGCCAACTACAAGGCCGTGATCGGCGCGGTGAGGCGTCTGACCGACCCCACCCCCGACGGCCTCGGCATGTCGGCGCGGGGTGTCACCGTGTCGACCGTCGGCCTCGTGCCGCGGATGCGCCAGCTCGCGGAGGAGGGCATCCCGGTCACGCTCGCGCTCTCGCTGCACGCGCCCGACGACGAGCTTCGCAACGAGCTGGTCCCCATCAACACCCGGTGGTCGGTGCACGAGACCGTCGAGGCGGCGTGGAACTACGCCCGCACCACCAAGCGCCGGGTGTCGATCGAGTACGCCATGATGCGCGACATCAACGACCAGGCCTGGCGTGCGGATCTGCTCGCCGACGTGCTCAGCTCCTACGGCGACTGGGGCTGGGTGCACGTGAACCTGATCCCGCTCAACCCGACCCCCGGCTCGAAGTGGACCGCCTCGCGTCGGGAGGACGAGCGGGAGTTCGTCCGCCGCCTCGAGGCCAAGGGCATCCCCACGACGGTGCGCGACACCCGCGGCCAGGAGATCGACGGCGCCTGCGGGCAGCTCGCCGCCACCGAGGCGTGACCGCTTGAGCTCCTGATACAGCCGGCGGACCTTGCCGGCCGGCCTAGCCCGCGAGAGCCGGGGGAGCGGCCACGAGAAGCTCGACGTTGCGGGCCTCGACCGTGCCGCGTGCGCCCGAGTCGCGCTGTTGCCAGTCGTTAGCCGAGAGCTCCCGGGCGAGCCCCGCGAGGACGAGCGGGTCGCGGGTGCGTCCGCCGTACGCCGCGGGGCCGTCGTGGTCGAGCATCGTCGCGAAGAGCGAGAGCGTGCCGTCGCGGTTGTCGACCACCTCGATCAGCCGCGACTGCTGCGGCCAGTCGATGTGGGCTGCGGTGTTGATCTCCCAGAACCCGCCGGGCGTCCCGTCGTCGTGCCGGTGGGCCCAGATGTCGTTGCGGTGCGTGTGCCCGTCGACCATGGCCACGACCTGTGGATGCTGCAGCAACAGGGCTCGCACCTCGTCGCCGAGCACGCGGGACTCCGGGTCGCCGCCGGTGGCTACGAGCGGGTTGTCCATGGTGTCGAGCGTGTGATGGGCCGAAACGATCACGACCCGGTCGGCCGAGGCGGCCAGCACGTCGGACAGCCAGGCGAACTGGGTGGCGTCGAGGGACCCGTTGGCCTCGCCGTTGGGGTTGACGGTGTCGAGCACGATGAAACGGACCAGGCCGCGGTCGAAGGTGTAGTACGCCGTGCCGTCGGCCCGGTTGCGCGCGGTGAAGCCGTGGCCGTGCGGCGCCCCGACGGTGTCGAAGTGCGCCTCGACGATCTCCGCCCGGGAGAGCACCCGCCGCTGCGGGTCCGGGGTCACGGGTCTCACGTACGGCGTCAGCGTGAGACCGGCCAGGAAGCCGGCGTAGTCGCCCTGGAACGCCCGGAGCAGGTCGTCCTGGCTCATCCCCGCCGGCGGTGAGACCAGCTTGAGTCCGCCCTGGGCGACCTGCGTCATCTGGAGGGTCGCGGGGAAGTTGCCCTGCACCAGGGAGTCGTGGTTGCCGAACGCGGTGTACCAGGGCATGACGAGACCGGTCGCGTCGAAGGGTCGCCGGGCAGCGTCGAGGAGCCCGGGCACGACGGGGAAGCCGTACCTGCTGCGGGCGAGGTCGTCGGTCGCGCCGAACGGGGTGCCGTCGGGGTGCCAGTAGTGGGTGTCGTACCACAGCGCAGTCGAGTCGGCGACGCCCTCGAACCGGGTCAGGTCGCCGGAGTCAGGCCGAACGATGGCGCCGTCCAGGAGGTCGATGTTCCACCGGACCTCGTTGAGCTGCGAGTTGTCGGAGTTGTCCCCGGTCTGCAGGGCGAACGCCAGGGGAGCGCCCGTCACCGGACCGACGCCGACCCGGTTGACCGCCTGGACCATGGCCTCCGCGACCTGGGCGGTGAGCATCTCCTGGGGGCGGTAGGCCGAGGAGAGCAGGCCGGTGCTCGCCTCGTTGTCGTCGTAGCGGTCCATGTACTCCACGCGCATCGGGGACTGAACGTCGACCACGTGCACGTCGGTCAGATGAGCGAATGCCAGGACCGCCCGCCTCCTCGCTGCGCGCTTGCGGTCCGCCGGGACGCCGAGGTCGGTGCGGACGACGTGCGGCTCTCCCGGCCCGTGGACGACGGGTGCGTACCCACCGGCCCCAGGCGTGCCACGCAGCAGTGTCCGCTCCAACGTCGTGCCACCGGGAGCCGCAAGACCGGGTGCCACGAGCCCGGGGGCCGCCGATGCCGGAGCGGGACGGACGACGACGCCACCGAGCGCGGAGGCTCCGGCAAGGGCAGCGCCGGAGCGGAGGAGCTCACGTCTGGTCAGAACCATGACGATTCAACGACCGCATCTCGCAGGGGTCACGCGGCCCGCTGCCGCCACGGCGCCTGACCAGCCCGGGTCGGGCCCTAGGCTCGTCGGCGTGAACTCCGAGCGCACCGCCTACTACGACGCCGAGGCTGAGGTGTACGACGAGACGCGGGGTGGCCTGGACCGGGCACGGGCCGCGGCCGACCTCGTCGTCTCGCTCGTGCCGCCACCGGGCCTGCTGGTCGACGTCGCGGGCGGCACCGGCATCGTGTCCGCCGAGCTCGCGGCCCGAGGCTTCGACGTGGTCGTCACCGACCTGTCACCAGGCATGCTCGCCCTGGCCGGCGGACGCCTGCCCGGCCGTGTGGTCGTCGCCGAGGCCGACCGGTTGCCGTTGCCCGGCGGATCGGTCGACGTCGTGACGATGGTGTGGCTGCTGCACCTGCTGCCGATCCCCTCGGCGGACGTCGTCCTCGCCGAAGCCGCCCGGGTCCTGCGCAGAGGAGGTCACCTCGTCACGACGGTCGACAAGGACCTCGCGCACGGGCGTGTCCGACGTACAGGTGGCGACGCCGCGGATCGCGTGGCGGCCGTGCTGGCGAGACACGGACTGCACTTCATGGCCCAGGAGGCCTTCACCGGCCGGAGCGCCTGGGGCTCGGTGGCCGCGGGAGACCCGGTCTTCCCCGTCGCGGCCTACCGAAAGCGCTAGCGGGCCAGCAGCGCAGGGACCTCGGACACGTCGTCGACGAGGTGGACCAGCGACTCCATGTCACGGCCGCGGGCCAGGGACTGCAGCAGAGTCCAGACGGGCACGTCCTCGGTCCAGTAGCGGCGGCCGACCAGGATCATCGGTGCCACCGACGACGGGTCGCTGTAGTAGTTCTCGCACGCGTCCTGGAAGACCTCCTGCACCGTGCCGGCGGCACCGGGCAGGAACACGATGCCTGCCGCGGAGATCTGGAGAAGGATGTCCTCGCGGATCGCGTTCTTGAAGTACTTCGCGATCTCGGTCGCGAACGCGTTGGGCGGCTCGTGGCCGTAGTGCCAGGTCGGGATGCCCAGGGACCTCTCGCCCTCCGGCCACCGGGCCAGCACGTCGAAGGCCGTGGTCGCCCAGTCCTGCACGGACGGCTTGAAGAGCGGCACCGTGGCCAGGATGCCGAGAGCTTCGTCGAGCTCCGTCCGGGACCTTCTCGCCAGGTAGGCGCCGAGGTTCGCGGCCTCCATCGCACCCGGCCCGCCGCCGGTCGCGACAGTCAGCCCGCGGACCGTGAGCTCCTGGGCCAGGTAGGAGGCCGCGGCGTAGTCCGCGCTTCCCCGGGCGAGGGAGTGACCGCCCATGACGCCGACCAGCTCGCAGCAGCGCACCAGCTCGCGAAGGGCGTTGTCGACCGCGTGGTCGTGGAGCGCCTGGGCGAGGCTGACGTCGAGGGTCGGGTGCTGCTTCGACCAGGCGTAGATCCGGGCGTCCACGGTCTCCCCGTAGGACCTGCCCAGCCCGTCGTACAGCTCCTGCGGTGAGTAGAGCGCAGGACGGTAGGCGTCGAACGGGACGTCCGGGACGGAGGGGAAGACCAGTGCCCCCGCGCCCGCAGGCTGGCCTCGTCGGCAGGCGTGAGGTTGCAGCCGAGGAACAGCGACCCACCCGGGTCGAGCCTACGCAGCACTGGCCCGCGCTCCCGCAGGTCGAGTGACTGGAGGTGCCAGCCGTCCATCGAGGTGACGCCTGCCGCGACCCGCTCGTCGAACTCCGCCAGGGTCTCGACCTCGACCGTGCGCCCGCGCTGCTCTCTCACCCGGCCGAACCTAGCCCACGGCCGGTCCGGGAACGTGTGAGAGTCCCTGTCCCGGGAACCAGAATGGCGTGGTGGACGGTAGCGCGAGTGACCGAGGCCCGCGGCGCTTCGTCGTCCAGCGGCACCGTGCCACGAGCCCGCACTACGACCTCCGGTTCGAGGTCGGCGGTGCACTGGTGAGCTGGGCTGTGCCGAAGGGCCCGACGCTGGACCCCTCCGTCCGTCGCAGCGCCTTCCGCGTCGAGGACCACCCGATGGAGTACCTCCACTTCGAGGGCGTCATCCCCAAGGGGGACTACGGCGGCGGCGACGTCACCGTCTGGGACACCGGCACGTGGGAGCCGCACGGCACGGACGACCCGAGACAGGCGGTGGACTCCGGTGAGCTGCACGCCGATGTGTACGGCCAGAAGCTTCGAGGACGGTTCGCTCTGGTACGTCGAGGCGGGCCGGCCGAGCGGGAGCAGTGGATCCTGGTCCACAAGCACGACGAGTACGCCGTGGAGGGGTGGGACCCCGACGAGCATCCCCGCTCGGTGCTGAGCGGTCGCACCAACGACGAGGTCCGCGCCGACCCCGACCGCGTCTGGAGGTCCGGCCTGCCGGCTGCCGAAGCCTCGGTGGAGCTCAAGCCCCGGACCCAGCCGGTCGACGAGGACGCCCTGGTCGCGCTGGAGGAGATCGGGCGCGAGGGGACCTGGGAGGTCTTCGGCCGGAGCCTGCGGGTCACCAACCTCGACAAGGTGCTCTTCCCCGGTCGTGACGGGGAGGAACCCGTGACCAAGCGGGAGCTCCTTGCCTACGCCGCCCGGATCGCGCCCACCGTGCTGCCCTATCTGACCGGACGCGCGCTGAACATGCGACGCCACCCCAACGGCGCGGACGCGAAGGGCTTCTGGCACAAGCAGCGCCCTGACCACGCACCGGAGTGGGTGACCGCCTGGGACAACCCCGACGCAGACGAAGGGGAGACGACCACCTACCCGGTCCTCGACGAGCCCGCAGCCGTGGTGTGGGCAGCCCAGTTCGGCGCGCTGGAATGGCATGCCTGGACCTCACGCACCGACCAGCCGCACAAGCCGACGTACGCCCTCGTCGACCTCGACCCGGGGACCCGGACCTCCTGGGACGACGTGCTGGTGCTGGCCCGGTTGCACCGCACGGCGTTCGAGCACCTCGGCGTGCGGGCCTACCCGAAGGTCACCGGAAGCCGCGGCATCCAGGTGTGGATCCCGATCGCCCGCGGACCGAGCTTCGACGAGACCCGCGCGTGGGTGGAGAAGCTCTCACGGACGGTCGGCGCGGTCGTGCCCGAGATGCTGAGCTGGAAGTGGGAGGTGCGGTCCCGCGGAGGGAAGGCGCGGCTGGACTACACACAGAACGCGGTCAACAAGACCCTGGTCGCCCCCTACAGCCCTCGCGCCGCGGCCGGGGCGCCGGTGTCAGCACCCATCACGTGGGCCGAGCTCGACGACCCGGCGCTTCGTCCCGACGTCTTCACCATCCGGAACATCCTCGACCGGGTCGCCGAGCACGGTGACCTGTTCCGCGGCGCACTCGTCCAGGAGCAGAGCCTCCCGCCGCTGGCCTGAGCTCTCGTCAGAACGCCATGGCCAGCAGCTCGGCGAACAGCGCGTGCTCGTCGACCTCGAGGCCCCTCGCGGTGAACCAGGTGCAGACGTTGTGGCAGTCCCGCATGAGGAAGTCCATACCCGCCGGGTTGCCCACGACGTCCACCGCCTGTGGCAGGTCGATGATCACCAGACGCTCCCCGGCCGCGAGGATGTTGTACGGCGAGAGGTCACCATGTGCGACGCCGTTCATGGCGAGCACCGCCATCGCCTCGCGTAGCTGGTCGAAGTAGGACACAAGCAGGTCTCGCTCTGGCCGGGCCTGGGCCAGGCGCGGAGCCACCTCGTCACCGACGGTCACGAGCTCCATGAGGATCTCCGTGCCGTCGATCTGCACGGGGTAGGGGACCGGGACCCCGGCTGACCAGAACCGCTTCATCGCCTCCCACTCCGCCCACGCCCACTGACCCGCGGCGACGGCGCGGCCATGCGCGGTGCGCTTGGCCAGGGCTCGGGTGTCGCGGCTGTTCCGGGTCCGCCTGCCCTCGGTGTAGGTACTGCTGCGATGGAACGAGCGGTGCTCCTCGGAGCGGTACCGCTTGGCCGCCATCACCGTCGACGGGCCGGTCCCGTCGTCCGTGGGCACGGCCCGCTCGAGCAGGAAGACGTCGGCCTCCTTGCCGGTCTTGAGGATGCCGAGCTCGGTGTCGACCGCGGCGCGGTCGGTCACCACCCAGCCGGGGAGAGGTTCGGGACCGCGGCACAGGCGCTCGACGTCCCAGTAGGTGCTCCAACGCTGGCCGTCGTTGCCGTCCTGGCCGAGACCGTCGGGGTCGTCGAGTGCCTGGAAGTCGCAGACGAAGAAAGGATCGATGTGGTCAGCGGACTCGTGGTCCGCGAAGTTGACGTCGTGTGACATCGGTGGGGCTGCTCCATGAGTGAGAAGGTGAGTTGGCCGGGAACACGCCAAAGACAGTCGTGCGCATGTCCACCCCTCCTCTGCTCAGGAGGCGACCTGTCGTCGCCCCACCCGATGAGGGTGTCCGACGTACGGCGGAGGGCGCAACCGAATTTCGCGCCGCACGCTTGCTCGGACGGGCTCGGGGGCCAAGATGGGGCCATGGGATATCGCGAGGAGTACGACCGCAGCATCAAGGACCCCGAGGCGTACTGGGGCGAGCAGGCCAGGCTCGTGGACTGGATCAAGAAGCCGCAGCGAGTGCTCGACGACTCGCACAAGCCGTTCTACAGATGGTTCCCTGACGCCACCCTCAACACCTGCTACAACGCGCTCGACCGCCACGTCGTGGCCGGGCACGCCGACCGCACGGCGCTCATCTACGACAGTCCGGTTACGGACACCAAGCAGCGGTTCACCTACGCCGAGCTGCTCGAGAAGGTGGCGGCCTTCGCGGGGGCCTTGCGGGGCTTCGGCGTCGACACAGGTGACCGGGTCGTCATCTACATGCCGATGATCCCCGAGGCGGTCGTGGCGATGCTCGCCTGTGCGCGGATCGGCGCCGTGCACTCGGTCGTGTTCGGCGGTTTCGCGCCGCACGAGCTCGCGATCCGTATCGACGACGCCCAGCCGAAAGTCGTGGTCTCCGCCTCCTGCGGCATCGAACCGACCCGGGTGGTGGAGTACAAGCCGATGCTGGACCGGGCCCTGGAGCTGGCCGCCCACAAGCCCGGCGCCTGTGTGATCAAGCAGCGGCCGCAGGCACGTGCGGAGATGTCAGAGCCCCGTGACATCGACTGGGACGTGGCGATGAAGGCCGGCCGACACGAGCCCGCGCACTGTGTGGAGGTCGCCGCCACCGACCCGCTCTACGTGCTCTACACCTCGGGCACCACGGGGAAGCCGAAGGGCATCGTGCGCGACAACGGTGGTCATGCCGTCGCGATGGCGTGGTCGCTGCCGAACATCTACGACGTCCACGAAGGCCAGGTGTGGTTCACCGCCTCCGACGTCGGCTGGGTCGTCGGACACAGCTACATCGTCTACGCGCCGCTGATCACCGGCGCGACCACGGTCCTCTACGAGGGCAAG
>DATGYO010000133.1:0-6944 GCA_035297905.1 Nocardioidaceae bacterium | reverse complement strand
GGCTACCGGCGGCGAGCCGCTGCTGCGCGAGCCTCTCGATCTCGGGTGAGGGACGGGACATCAGGCTTCCTCCAGGTCGTGGATCGCGGAGATGAGGTTGGTGGTGGCGGGGCGCAAGAGGGTCTCGGTGGCCGATCTCGCGGCTTCGGGGTCGTGGGCCATGACCGCCGCACGCACCTCGCGGTATGCATCGACCTGGCTCACCTCGGCCTCCATCAGCACGGCGAGGGCGTCGATGGCGGGCTCGTACGCGGCTCGGAGGCTGTTGAACATCAGCCGGAAGACGACCGACTCGGCGCCGTCGACGACGTGGTCCCAGAAAGTGAGGGCCGCGCGCTGGCGCGCCACAGGGTCGTCGTCGCCCTCGAGCGACGAGATCGCCTGCGCCAGGGCGTCGTGCAGCGCCTCACTCCCCCGTACGGCCGCCAGCGCGGCGACCTCCGGCGCGATGGCGAGACGGGCCTCGAGGATGCTGCGCGCGACGGACACGTCGAGCTCGTCGTTGCGCACCAGGAGGCGCGGAAGGAGGTCGAGCCCGGCGGAGCGCCGGAACTCACGCACGGTGGTCGCGCCACCGTGGCGCACGTCGACGAGGCGCGCCTGCGCCATCCGCTGGAGCGCCTCCCGCACAGCCGGGCGCGAGACACCGAGGACCTCCGCCAGCCGCCGCTCGCTCGGCAAGCTCTCCCCTGGAGCGAGCTGGCCGTCGACGACGTCGGACAGGATCTGGTCGAACACCTCGTCCGGGACGAGCCGTCGGGCCACGGGTTTAAGCGCCATGACGACCAAGGTGGCGCCCGTCACCTCAACTGGTCAAGTGGTCAGACCAGTATCCGGACGGCTAACCACACCATGCCGGTACGGCGGGGGGCGGCACGTACCCTTGACCGCGTGCGGAGGGTCGTGGGCGTGCTGCTGGCACCCCGGCTGCTTCCCCTCCACCTGGTCGGCGTCGCGGCCACCGTCGCGGCAGTCCTCCTCGGCCTCTGGCAGCTCGACGCCTGGCACGCCCGGCGCGAGGCAGCCGCCCAGGATCTGTCCTCGACGGCGCCCGTCGCCCTCGACAAGGTGCTGGGAGCCGACGACCCGTTCCCCTCGGCCGCAGTGGGGCGTCCCGTGGACGTCGCCGGGGAGTGGCTTCCCGGCTCGTCGTTCTACGTGAGCGACCGCGACCTCGGGGGCCGCGCGGGCTACTGGGTCGTCACGCCGGTGGCCGTGTGTGGAGAGTCGGCCGCCTGCGACTCGAGCTCCGCCCTGCTCGTCGTACGCGGGTGGACCGCTCGCCCGGCCGATGCCCCCGCCCCGCCCGATGGCCGCGTGGAGCTGACCGGGTGGCTCCAGCCTGCGGAGGGCTCCGGCGTACCGGACCCGAACCCGAGGGACGACGTGCTGCCCGAGCTGCGGATCGCCGACGCCATCCAGCGGGTGGACCAGGACCTGTACGGCGCCTACCTGATCGCCCGCGACGCCAGCCCACGGGACGCCCTCGCGGGGCTCGACCCGGTCACCCCTGACTCGCTGCCCGCCCCCGACACCACGACGGGCCTGCGCAACCTCTTCTACGCGGTCGAGTGGTGGGTGTTCGCGGGGTTCGCGCTGTTCATCTGGGGCCGCTGGGCCAAGGACGAGGTGGAGCGCTCGCAGCGGCCCACCCAGGCTGCCGCGACCCCGGAGGGTCACGAGGCCTGAGGTACCGTCGAACCCGTGAAATCCCTGCTCAAGCCGTACCGCGTCATGGCCAACATCGTCGGCGTCCTGCTGATCATCCTGGTCCTGATCGGTCTCCCGCTGCACTACCTCTTCCCCGACGGCAGCACCCCCGAGAACATCGGTGCGACGATCTCCGCCACGCTGGGCGTCGCGCACGGCTGGTTGTACATGATCTTCCTCGTCGTGGCGTTCAGCCTCTCGCGGCGCGCGCGCTGGGACCTGCCCTTCACGGCGGTCACCCTGATCGCCGGCACCGTCCCGATCCTGTCGTTCTGGGCGGAGCACCGCGCGACCCGCGACGTGCGGGCGCGCATCGCGGCCGAGGAGGCCTCGACGGTCGCCGACTCCGAGTCGGCGGCCGAGGCGCGCAGCAGCGAGTCCGCTGGTCCCACCGGAGCCTGATCCCATGACCCGCACCGCCTTCGTGCTCGGGGGCGGTGGTGTGCTCGGCGCCGTCGAGGTGGGCATGCTCCGCGCTCTCGGTGAGGCCGGCATCGAGCCCGACATCATCCTTGGCACATCGGTGGGTGCCCTCAACGGCGCACTCGTCGCGGCTCATCCGGGCCCCGGGGTGATCGACCGGCTGGTCGCGCTGTGGAAGAGCGCCGCCGCCGGCAAGGAGGTGTACGGCGACGGGGCGGTCCGCCAGGTGACCCGGGCGGTCCGGACCGGGACGCACCTGCACTCGGCCAAGCCGCTGCGCGCGAGGCTCCAGCAGGAGCTCGGCGACCTCACCTTCGACGAGCTGGAGATCCCCTTCCAGTGCTGTGCGGCGAGCATCGAGCGGGCGGCCGAGCACTGGTTCACCGAAGGCCGTGTGGTCGACGCCGTCGTCGCCTCCGCCGCCGTGCCGGGTCTGCTCCGCCCCGCCCGGGTGGGCGACGAGCACTACCTCGACGGGGGCATCGTCAACTCGATCCCGGTGGGCCGCGCCGTCGAAGTGGGTGCCGACCGGATCTTCGTGCTCCAGGTCGGCCGCATCGACCGCCCGCTGCAGCCGCCGCGGAAGCCGTGGGAGGTCGCGAGGGTCTCGTTCGAGATCGCCAGGCGGCACCGGTTCAACCGCGAGATGGCCGCTCTCCCCGACAGCGTGACTGCTCATGTGCTCCCGACGGGTGGAGGCTCGTCCCGGGACGACGCGATGCTCGCCTACCGCGACTTCAAGGCGGTCATGCGGCGGATCGATGCCGCCTACGAGGCGAGTGCCGCCTACCTGGCCCAGCTCGACGAGCATGAGCCGCCCTCCGAGGAGCAACGGAGATGACCACGGTGGTCCAGCGCGTCATCGTGGCCCCCGCGGTGATCGTGCTGACCGTCGTACTCCTCACCACCATCCCGTTGTGGGTGATCGGCGCCGCTCTGCTCTCCCCGCTCGTCCCCGGCAGGCTCCGCCCACTGCGACTCCTGTGGGTGGCGCTGCTGCACCTGGTGCTCGAGAGCCTCATCCTGATCGAGCTCTTCGGGCTCTGGATCGCCTCGGGCTTCGGGATCTTCATCCGTCGCCCGTACTTCGAGCGGATCCACTACGACCTGGCGCAGACCTACCTGGTGATCTTCTTCCGCGAGGCCAGGCGGGTGCTCCGGCTGAAGATCGTCACCGAGGGGCCGGCGCCGGATGCGTACCCGGGCTCGCCGCTGCTCGTCTGCTCGCGGCATGCCGGACCCGGTGACTCGTTCACGCTGATGTACGCGCTCATGCACTGGTACGGCCGTGAGCCCCGGGTCGTCCTGAAGGACACGCTGGCCTGGGACCCCGCGATCGGCGTACTCCTGAGCCGGGTGCCCAGCCGGTTCATCTCACCTCCGAAGAAGACCGATCCCGGCGACCGCCTCGAGAAGGAGGTCGGCGCGCTCGCCCAGGGCCTCGACCACAACGATGCCTTCGTGATCTTCCCCGAGGGTGGCAACTTCACCCCGCAGCGACGCCAGAAGGCGATCGACAAGCTCCGGCGCCTCGGGCTGGAGAAGATGGCGCGCCGGGCGGAGCGGATGGAGCACGTGCTCGCCCCGCGGCCGGGTGGCTTCCTCGCCGCGCTCGACGCCGCGCCGAACGCGGACGTCGTCATGGTGGCGCACACCGGGCTCGACCACATGCTCACCGTGACCGACGTCTGGCGCGAGCTGCCGATGGACAAGCAGATCATCATGCGCTGGTGGCGGATTCCCCGCAGCGAGATCCCTGAGGGGCGCGAGCAGCGGATCGACTGGCTCTTCTCGTGGTGGGAGGACATCGACCGGTGGATCGCGGAGAACCGACCGGTGGACCTCCCTGGTCGCCGGGCGGTCCGCAGGCGTCGTTCACAGAGCGCGGCCACTCCTGCTGTCGATCCCCCGGACGTGGAACGTCCCGGCCACCTGGGGTGACCGGGACGTCCTGACGCCTAGAGGCCCATGTGGGGCAGCGGTGTCACTTCTTCTCGTCGTCGACGACGATCTCCTCGACCGGGTTGTCGGGCGTGGTCGCGCTGTGCGGTTGCTCGGCGGCGTCGGAGGCGGCCTCGTCGGGACCCGCCCCGGCCTCGTCGCGAGCCTTCGCCGCTGCGGCGGCTGCGGCCGTGCCGAGCGGGGTCTCCTCCATGGCAGGTCCGCCGGCGCCACCGGTGGCTACGCCGGGAGCGGAGTACGACGGCGTGGTCGACGTACCTGCCGACGACGGGGTGGGGGTGTACGACGACTGCCAAGCCGTGCTCGCCTCGCGGTCGGACATGCGCTTCGCCACGAACGCCGCGATGCCACCCAGGCCGAGGATGACCAGGATGTTGCGGAGCTTGTGCGACTTCTTCGTGGGTGCCTCGATCTCGCCCTTGATGGCGGCAGCAGTCGCGGCACCACGCTTCTTGGCTTCTTCGCGGACCTCTTCGGTGGCCTCGGCGGCGGCGGCGGCCGCAGCAGTGATCACGGGAAGGACCTCAGTGGTGAACTTCGTCTTCGCGCCCTCGACGACCGGAGCCGCCTTCTCCCGAGCCTCGGTGACGTACGGCGCGGCCTTCTCCCGAGCCTCCGCAATCATGGGGCCGGCCTTCTCCCGGGCATCGGCGATGACGGGAGCGGCCTTCTCGCGGGCGTTCTCCACGTGGGGCGCGAGGCGGTCCATGACCTCGCCGGCCTGGTCACGCATCTTCTGCGTCCTAGTCTTCGACTTCAGCATCGTCGAGGCGTCCTCTCTTCGGTGATCATCAGTGATTTCCGTGCCCGCTACTGAGCCGATCATGCCGTGAACGTGACATGAATCAAACCCTCGGGTAAGGGGCGCGCAGGGCCACGCAGATCTGCCTTGGCCCGCGTGGGAAGATCGACGGGCACTCATCTGACAGTGACAGCACACGTACACCAGCACCCGAACCGAAAGGCGACGCCATGGCGGCCGAGGACATGTGGGCAACCCTGAAGACCAACCGGGGCGACATCGTCGTACACCTGTTCCCCAACCACGCACCGAAGACAGTCGCGAACTTCGTCGGCCTCGCTGAGGGCACCCAGGAGTACACCGACCCCAAGACCGGCCAGAAGACCACCGGCCGCTTCTACGACGGACTCGGCTTCCACCGGGTCATCGAGGGCTTCATGATCCAGGGTGGCTGCCCGCTGGGCACCGGCACAGGTGGCCCCGGCTACACCTTCAAGGACGAGTTCCACCCGGAGCTCTCCTTCAACAAGCCCTACCTGCTCGCCATGGCCAACGCCGGCCCGAGCACCAACGGCTCGCAGTTCTTCATCACGGTCGGCGAGACCCCGTGGCTGAACAACCGGCACACGATCTTCGGTGAGGTCGAGGACGCGCAGAGCCAGGCGGTGGTCGATGCGATCGCGACCACGAAGACCGGCTCCGGCGACAAGCCTGCCGACCCCGTCGTCATCGAGTCGGTCCAGATCGAGCGTCGCTGACCGAGCGTCCCTCCGCACACATCGACGAGCCCGTATGAGCACCGAGATCGCGCCGTACTGCTACCGGCACCCGGACCGCGAGACCCACATCAGCTGCCAGCGGTGTGGGCGTCCGATCTGCCCGGACTGCATGAACCAGGCCGCGGTCGGCTTCCAGTGCCCGTCATGTGTGCAGGAGGGGCGGCGTACGACGAGGCAGGCGAAGACGGCGTACGGCGGGAAGCCGTCGGCCAACCCGGCCCTGACCTCGCAGATCCTCATCGCGGTCAACGTCGCGGTGTGGCTGCTCATCACCGTCACGGGCGGCCGGGCCAGCATCTGGGTCGACCGCTTCGCCCTGCGGCCGAACGGTGGCCCTACCGCTGACCGATTCGGTCAGATCGTCGTCCTGCCGTCGGGCGTCAACGACGGCGCGTACTGGCAGGTGTTCACGTCGATGTTCACGCACATCGACCTGCTGCACATCGGCTTCAACATGCTCGCGCTGTGGTTCCTCGGTCCGCAGCTCGAGGCAGTGGTAGGGCGGACGCGGTTCCTGGCGATCTACCTGCTCTCCGGCCTCATGGGAAGCGCCTTCGTCTACTGGCTGAGCCCGGAGTACTCCCCGACTGTCGGCGCCTCCGGGGCGATCTTCGGACTGATGGGCGCACTTCTCGTGATCGCGTTCAAGCTCCGCGCCGACTACAGCCAGATCCTGCTCTGGCTGGGCCTGAACGCGATGATCACCATCTTCGGCCGAGGCATCTCTTGGCAGGGCCACCTCGGTGGACTCATCGGCGGGATGCTCATCGCAATCGTCATCGCCTACAGTCCGCGGCCCAACCGCGCCGTGTGGCAGTCGGCTGGCCTCGCACTGATCGGCATCCTGGCCCTCGGTGCGATGGTGATGCGCACCCTCGTGCTCACCTGACGCTTCTTCGCCGAGGGCGGTCCTCGGCCCTCCCTGCAGTTGCATGTTGCGGGGTGCGGGCCAGTTTTCGTCCACAGAGCAGCCGGTGGTCGCGTCGTCCACGGGCCTCGAACGCGTGTTCGAATATGGGCTTGCGTTTCACTACTTTGGCTGTGTGAGTACGACGGACCAGCGCACCGGGCGCACTGCGGGGACGGGGGCCGATCCGGCCGACCCGGCGGATGCCTCGGGGTGGGCGGTGCCGGGCCTCGCGTGGACGGTCCGCGGCGCCGAGACCGTCGAGACCGCGGAGGCCGTCGGAGACGCCGAGACCGCCGAGACCGCTGAGACCGCTGAGACCGCTGAGACCGCGCGGGCCGGGGAGCCTGGACCGGACGTCGAGGGGCTTGTCCCGGACGCGGAGGGGCCCAACGGCAGGGCCGCGGGGCCGAAGCGGATC
>DATGYO010000132.1:0-32470 GCA_035297905.1 Nocardioidaceae bacterium | reverse complement strand
GTTGTGCTGGCGAGTCTTCTCGGGAAACGACGCGAGCCCCGGTTACCCGCCTCCCGGTGCTGTCCGTGGTCAACCCCCCTACGTCGCATCCCTCGAGGAACTCAACGTTCGACAAGGACTGGACCCGGCGAAGCACCGCCGCCTCGAGGAGGGGTCTGCTCGGTTCGTACAACGGAATGTCATCCTCGCCTCCTCGCACTGCTTCGGGTCCGGGCTCATGACAGAAGACGTGCCCGCCCACCTCGTAGTGGAACTGGTCCAGCCTCTCGCCGAACGGCACACCGGCCATCACCAGCTCGTCCAGGAGGCCGGGGAAGAGCTCTTCCATGATCCTCGCCCCTCGCGGAAGGACAACGTGCGCATGCCGCCCCTGCGGCACGCCCTTCCGCGGGCGCCCGTCCGTCGCCAGCCGGTCGCGCTCGACCACGGTGACCTGGGCGAAGTGGTCTGCGAGGACACGGGCCGCGAGCAGGCCGCTCATGCTCGCTCCGAGCACCACGGCGTGATCACCCTGAACGGGAGAGCTGAGAGAGTCCCCGGTACGTTGCAGCGGCAGATGCATGACCCACTCCGACGGGGGCGGCTCGTCGCCGGTGCGAGGACGCTGAATGCGTTCGACGTACCCCCGAGCAGCATTAGTAGAACACCGGCCCGGGCATGCCGCCTGACGCGATAGGGCTATTACCGACTTGGGACCCAGGTCACACCGTTGATCGATCCAATAGCCCCCGCAAGGACCTTGTGAGTACATTCACTAGCACCCTGCTACGCCGTCCAAACCTTCGGCGTACGTTGGCAAACTCAAAAAGATCGCTGCAAAGAAGCGGTGATCTACAAAAGCACCGACTCCACGACACCCCATCGACACGCTCGATGGCCGGATGTGGCTTTTCCGCATTCCGGACGCGCGAGAGGGAAATAGCAGGCCATGACAGCCGAAACCGCGTCGATCGACAGCGAAACGAAACAGAGTGCGCCCACGACTCACGAGGGGATCCTGAACTGGGTCAACGAGGTCGCGGAGCTCACTCAGCCGGACCGGATCCACTGGTGCACAGGAACCGACGAGGAGTGGGTCGAGCTCACCAACGCCCTCGTCGAGACCGGCACGTTCGTCCGGCTCAACGAGGAGAAGAAGCCGAACTCGTTCTGGGCCGCCTCCGACCCCACTGACGTGGCGCGCGTCGAGGACCGCACCTACATCTGCTCCGTCGACGAGAAGGACTCCGGGCCCACCAACAACTGGATGGACCCGAACGAGATGAAGGCCATCATGACCGACCTCTACCGGGGTTGCATGCGTGGCCGGACGATGTACGTCATCCCGTTCGTGATGGGTCACCTCGAGGCCGAGAGCCCGATGTTCGGCGTCGAGATCACCGACTCGGCGTACGTCGTCGCCTCCATGCGCGTCATGGCCCGCATGGGCACCAGCGTCCTCCGCCGCATGGAAGAGGTCGACGCGAACTTCGTCCCGGCCCTCCACTCCGTCGGCATGCCGCTCGAGCCGGGTCAGAAGGACGTCGCCTGGCCGTGCAACGACACCAAGTACATCGTGCAGTTCCCCGAGGAGCGCGCGATCTGGTCGTTCGGCTCCGGGTACGGCGGCAACGCCCTCCTCGGCAAGAAGTGCTACGCCCTCCGCATCGCGTCCGTCATGGCCCGCGACGAGGGCTGGCTCGCCGAGCACATGCTGATCCTCAAGCTCACCAGCCCTGAGGGTGTCGTGAAGTACGTCGCCGCCGCGTTCCCGAGTGCCTGCGGCAAGACCAACCTGGCCATGCTGGCCCCGACCGTCCCGGGCTGGAAGGTCGAGACGCTCGGCGACGACATCGCCTGGATGCGCATTGGCGAGGACGGCCGCCTGTACGCCGTCAACCCCGAGTTCGGCTTCTTCGGCGTCGCGCCGGGCACCAACGAGAAGACCAACCCGAACGCGATGCGCACGATCGACATCGGCAACTCGGTGTTCACCAACGTCGCGCTGACCGACGACGGCGACGTCTGGTGGGAGGGCCTGGAGAACATGCCCGACCACGCCACGTCGTGGAAGGGCGAGGACTGGACGCCTGACTCGGGCGAGCTGTCCAGCCACCCGAACAGCCGGTACTGCACCCCGATCAAGCAGTGCCCGATCCTGGCTCCGGAGTACGACGACCCCAAGGGTGTGCCGATCGACGCCATCCTGTTCGGAGGTCGCCGCAAGGACACCATCCCGCTGGTGACCGAGGCCCGCGACTGGACGCACGGCACGTTCATGGGCGCGACGCTCTCGTCCGAGACCACCGCCGCGGCGGTTGGTCAGGTCGGTGTCGTCCGTCGCGACCCGATGGCGATGCTGCCGTTCATCGGCTACAACGCCGGCGACTACTTCAACCACTGGATCACGGTCGGCAAGGACAACGACGCCGCCAAGCTGCCGAAGATCTTCTACGTCAACTGGTTCCGCCGCGACGAGGACGGCAACTTCGTGTGGCCGGGCTTCGGCGAGAACAGCCGCGTCCTCAAGTGGGTCGTGGAGCGCATCGACGGCCAGGCTGAAGGTGTCGAGACGCCGATCGGGTACGTCCCCACGCCTGACGCGCTCGACACCGAGGGCCTCGACATGGACCCCGCGGAGCTGGCCAAGGCCCTCGAGGTCAACCCCGAGGAGTGGAAGGCCGAGATCCCGCAGATCCAGGAGTGGTTCGAGAAGTTCGGCGACAACCTGCCCGCCGTGCTCTGGACCGAGCTCGACGGCCTCAGGGCGCGACTCGGCGTCACGGAGTGACGACCGCCGGCGAAGCCGCCGACTGAGCGACAGCGCGAGGGCCCCATCCGACATCGGATGGGGCCTTTGCCCGTCCGGGGACACACGAGTTTGCGCGTAATGGCCCTGTTCCGACCGCTACGGCATACTTTCCTTTTGGGGAGAGGGAGGCACCGTTGCCTTGACGAGCAAGTACGGACCCGAACAGCGCAAGCTGCTGGAGTCGGCCGCCGGCCGGATCTACAGCAACGCAGCTGCGCATGGGCAGCTTCCTGTAGACGACCCCCGCCTACAGGAAGGCGGCGAGCTACGTCCCGCTCTGGAACTACTGCTCGACATCGGTCTGCTGGTCTTCAACGAGGCCCGCACGCAGTACCTGCCGGTCGACCCCGCCAGCATCCAGAACCGCGTCGTCGTGCCACTCAGCCGCGAGGGTGCGGATCTGCTGCATGAGTCGGCAGAGTGGGCCGAGACCTTCTCGCAGCTCGGCCAGACCTATCGCCGGGCAACCCGTTCCGACCTCGCTCCGATCACCGAGCTGAGAGGCATACCGGCGATCGACAACTACCTCCACGCGCTGGTGAGCGATGCGCGAAGCGAGATCCTCACCGCGCAGCCGTATGGTCGTCGTCCTGTTGACGCCCTGGCCCAGGCCGAGGACCGCGACCTCCGCGCGCTGAAGCGCGGCGTGAAGATGAGGACGCTCTATCAGCACTCGGCAAGGCAGAGTCCCGCCACGAGGGAGTTCGTCGCCGAGATGACGGCACACGGGGCCGAGACTCGCACGCTGGATGAGTTCTTCAAGCGGCTGATCATCGTCGACCGCGAGGTCGCCGTGATCCCCGGGTCCGAGGACCACGCGGTTGCGTTGGCACTGCGGGACAAGTCGGTCGTGGCCTATCTCGTGGATATCTTCGAGCGTTCCTGGGAGCGCGGCAGGCCCTTCACCGCCCACGAGGCGCGGAACGAGAAGTCGATCGCGTCCGACGTCCGCGCTATGACCATCCGGCTCCTCGTCGAGGGCCACAGCGATCCAGCCAGCGCGAAGCGTCTGGGCGTCAGCACCCGGACGTATGCCGGCTACATCGCGGCTCTCAAAGAGGAGTACGGCGTTCAGACCCGGTTCCAGCTCGGCCACGCGATGGGAAGCGCCTCGGGGAACAACGAGGACCCGACTCGCCCAGAGGGCTGAAGCTCTGGTCGTAAGCCAGTCTCACCGGGAAGCGGCCAGCCCGACGCCTGGCTCTTGCAGACATAAGGCGAGGGCAGAACATGTGGGATCATGTCTGCCCTCGCAAGGGTTGAGACGGGCCGGGGGGATGGCACTGGGAGCGAACAGCCGGGGGGGATGGCTACGAGTTCGTCCTCGTCTCAACGTTATGTGGCGTCGCGATCATCTCGACGCGTTGTGCGGTCGCACAGACCGGGCGATCAGATCGGCGTCCAGCCCGTGTCCCGTGCAGACTGCGAGCCCTTGCTGTCGACGACCGTCGTGGTCCAGCCGGTGTCCCTAGCGGCCTGAGCCGGAGACGCGACAAGTGCTCCGGACAGGAGTACGGCGGAGGCAGCTGCCCCGGCGGCGATCCTGGCGATGATGCGCGTCTTCTTCATAGGTGTGAACCTCTTGAGTAGTCGGTGCTGACCACTGGGGAGTGGCTTGACCACTAGTCTCCGGCATCACCAACCCCAGGACCACCGAAATCGGTCCTCATACCTTTGCAGTGCATTTTTCTGCAGAAGGCTTGTTTACCTGCGGGACCCCTGCTTTGGGTGCTATGGCGGCACTTCTGGACGTGAAACGGCAGTGGAGAGTCGCAAAGCATCCGATTTGGGAAACTTCCTCGCGTTGGGGTGCATCTTTACTTAACGTTTCAAGTCGCGCAAGCACTGATGCGCGTATTTGGGACACCGCAATTGGCGTTCGTTTTCGGACTATCGACGTGCAGCCGACTCGGGTCACCCCGGGCAACGGCGACTGCATGAACGTGCAAGCCCTAGGGTTGGATGCGATGACTCGCCGACGACTACGCCTCGCCGCGGCGCTCGTGGCTGCCTGGGCGGTCGTCGCGATCCCGGTGGCCGTACTCGTCTTCTTCCACAGCGAGGAGGAGACCAATGTGGCGGGCCACGTCGCAGAGGTCTCGCCCACCTTGGACGGGTACGCCACCCTCGACCTCGGCCCCTACCTGCCGAACCTGCGCTATCCCTCCGGGGGCAAGCTCGGTGCCCACATCGACCTGGGCCGCACCACGCTCAGCTCCTATGACGCCCTGATCGGCCGGTACACCGTCATCGGCGCTCAACCCGCTGGCGAAGTTGCGAAGGTCGTCTCCGTCCTACGTGACATGGCCCTGGACAGCGCGGTCAGCGGCACGCTCGCCGGGTTCGCGCTTCCCGCGCTCTGGGTGCTGCTCGGCAGCCGCCGTCGCGCCGAGCTGTTCCGCCAGGTCACGATGCGCCGCACCTCGGCCGGTGCCCTCGGCGTCGTCGTACTCACTGCGGCGGTGTTCCAGCCGTGGAACCGGCCGGATGCATCGCTCGAGGCGGGCACGACCTGGCGACCCATCGGTGACGAGCTGACCGGCGTGACCATCCCCGAGAAGGCGAAGCCGCTCCAGGTCGAGGCGGGACTCTTCACGACGGGCACCAAGCGGATCGCCGAGAGCCTGCTGGACAGCTACAGCCGCGGCGCCGCGTTCTACGGCCGTGTCGCGGAAGCGGTTCCCGGCATCGCCGACCAGATCCACAAACCTGACCAAGGCGAGACCGTCGCACTCCTTGTCAGCGACCGCCACGACAACGTGGGCATGGACAAGGTCGCGCGGGCCATCGGCGACCTCGGCGGCGCCACCGTCCTGTTCGACACGGGCGACGACACCTCGACCGGTTCCGAGTGGGAGGCGTTCAGCCTCGACTCGCTGAACCGCGTCTTCAAGGACTACGGCGACCGGTTCGCGATCACGGGCAACCACGACCACGGGGAGTTCGTCGGCAAGTACCTCGCCGACCTCGGCTTCACCCGCTTCGACGGGAAAGCGGTCGACGGTCCCGACGGGATCCGGCTCCTCGGCGCCGACGACCCTCGCAGCAGCGGCCTCGGTTCGTGGCGCGACGAGACGGGGCTCTCCTTCGACGAGCACGCGGAACGCGTTGCGGACCAGGTGTGCAAGTACGACGAGGAGGGTGATCGGATTGCGACGCTCCTCGTGCACGACGCCGCGACCGGCCACTACGCCCTGGAGCGGGGCTGCGTCGACCTCGTCGTTGGCGGCCACATTCACGAGCGCCTCGGTCCGGTCGAGGTCGTGGGCGAGAACGGCAAGGTCGGGTACACCTACACCACCGGCACGACCGGCGGAGCGGCCTACGCCGTCGCCATCGGCAGCAAGCTCCGCCGCAACGCGATGGTCACCTTGCTGACCTACCGCGACGGCCGACCCGTGGGAATCCAGGCGGTGACCATCCGGACCGTCGGGGACTTCCGGGTCAGCGACTACATCCCGCTCAATCCTTCGCCAGGCCGACAGGAACCCGCCGGAGCCCAGCCGACAGCGCCCGCACCCTCGCCCGCGACCAAGGGGCCTGCGGAGGACAGGTCCCCGTAGATGACCGAGGACGTCAGCCGGTCGGCAGGCACTCCAGCCGCGAACGCACCCGCCGCGACAGCGACGGGGAACGCCAACGGCCCCACCGGAGACGAGACTCGGTGGGGCCGTGCGGGTCTGGCGGAGGTGGCGGGATTTGAACCCGCGAGAGGGGTTTGCCCTCAACCCGCTTAGCAGGCGGGCGCCATAGACCGGACTAGGCGACACCTCCAGACAGCGAAGGACAGGTTACCCGTGGCCACCGCGTGGGAGCCAATCGGGTGGATCTCCTCAGTTGATCCGGCGGTAGCCGTGTCCGGTGTTGAGGTGCGACTGGAGGTCCTTGACGAACTCGTCGGGACTCCCGCCGAGCATGCGCACCGGGATGGTCGTCGTACGCCCGTCCCTCAGGCGCAGCACGACGCAACGTTCGCCCGCGACGGTTGTCGCCACCACGTCCTCGACGTCGGTCCATCGAGCCTGGGTCACTCCGGCGCCTCTGACCCACCGCACGCGGTAGCCGGCGTCCTCGAGCCGGACGACCGTGGCGCCGCGGCTGAACACGAGTCCCGCGGCGAGGATGAGCAGGGCGCCCGCGAGCACCACGGCGACCAGGACGCCCGGGGGCAGGTCGAGGAGGCCGGCCGCCAGGGTCAGCAGCACGACAAGTGCGCCGAGGGCAGCGATCAGCACGCCCAGCATCCGGGCAGCGAGGGGCCTCGAGAGTCGGTAGTCGGATGGCACGTGTCGATTAGACCCAACGCCGTGCCCGCCGACCAAATGCCGGGGTCATGGCCCTTGTCACAGATGTGTGATCGGGCTCACACTAATGGCTCCACCCCTTCATCCGGGCATCGACAGGAGGTGGCACCGTGTCTGGTTTGGATCACGCGATTCTCGGGCTCGAGCAGGCCCTCGATAGGCCGCGCAGGCATCAGATGTGGCGCTGGCTCGTTCGACACCGGGTCGCCAACGTCTACGAAGCCCTCACCGGGGACGGCGAAAGGGCCACGGACGCCTGGCTGGCGCCACGGGAGAGCATCCTCGAGCGCGAGCGCGAGGCGCTTCTCCTCAAGCTGGACCGGCTCAGTGGTCAGGTGCTCGACGAGCCGGACCCGGAGCCCGTGCGGAGAGAGCTGAAGCGGGTGATCAGCGAGCTGAACCGGCACCGCCAGCGGCTCAACGACCTGATGTACGACACGGTCGCGCTGGAGCTCGGGGGCTCGGAGTAGCCTCACTTCTTCGAGTCGAGCCGCACCGCCTCGACCAGCACGAGACGCTCAGGAAACTGCAGCGGCGCCTGCACTCCCACCTCGCCGAGGACCCGACCGGTCAGCCTGATGCCCTCCTGCCACCAGGCCAGCGACGAGGTGGCCGGCCCTTCGATGCGGTCTCCCGGCGGGAGGGCCTTGAGGAAGTACGTCGACTGCGGATCCAGGCCGGGGAGCCTGACCGGCCCAGGCGGGGACTGGATGCTCGTGCTGGTCTGCACGAGCGCGTAGACGGCGCGTGCTCCGTCCTGGGCTACCACCCCGTGGACCCAGAGCGCCGGGTCAGGATGATCCCCGCGCACAACGTCGCCGCTGTGCAGGAGGCCGCGCAGCTCCTTGTAGGCCGTGATCCACTCTCCGAGGCGCGCGAGCTCGGAGTCCGTCGTCGTGGTGAGGTCCCACTCGATCCCGAAGTGGCCGAAGAACGCAGTCCCGGCGCGGAAGTCCAAGGAATGGGTCCGACCCGTGGTGTGGGAGATCGGCGACCCGACATGAGCACCGACCAGCTCAGGCGGGAGCAGCAGGGTCGTCCACCGCTGGATCTGCTGGCGCTCCAGAGGGTCGATGCAGTCGCTGGCCCAGACCCGCTCGGTCCGTTCGAGCACGGCGATGTCCACGCGACCCCCGCCGGACGAGCACGACTCGATCTCGAGAGCCGGGTGCCGTGCGCGGAGCTCGTCCATGAGCCGGTAGACCGACAGGGTCTGGGCATGGACCCCCGCTGTGCCACGTGCACTCAGTCCTGCGTCGACGAGGTCGCGGTTGTGGTCCCACTTGAGGTAGTCGACGGCGTACTCGGCGACCAGGGTGTCCAGTCTCGCCAGCAGGTAGGCGTAGGCCTCGGGGTTCGCGACGTCGAGCACCTGCTGGTTGCGGGACAGCGGAGGCAGTCGGTCACCGGCGTGCAGGATCCAGTCCGGGTGGAGGCGGGCGAGATCCGAGTCGGGGTTGATCATCTCGGGTTCGACCCACAGGCCGAACTGCATGCCGAGGTCGTGCACGTGCTTCACCAGAGGATGCAGCCCCTGTGGCCACACCTCCTCGTCGACGTACCAGTCACCCAGACCGGCCGTGTCGTCCTTGCGTCCGCGGAACCATCCGTCGTCGAGGACGAACCTCTCGACGCCGACGCCGGCCGCGATGTCCGCCATGGTGGCGAGCCGGTCGAGGTCCTGGTCGAAGTACACCGCCTCCCAGGTGTTCAGGGTGACCGGGCGCTCGGTGGCCGGGTGCTGCGGGCGGGAGCGCAGGTAGCGGTGGAACCTGGCGGAGAGCTCGTCGAGGCCTTCGCCGTGGGCGGCGTACACCCAGGGCGACGTGTAGCTCTCTCCCAGCCCCAGCCGCATCTCACCGGGAAGAAGGGACTCGCCGCCGCCGAGAAGGCGCACCCCCGCCGTGGTGGCCTCGGCGAGCTCGACGTGGTTGCCGCTCCAGGCGACATGGATGCCCCAGACCTGTCCCTCCCTGAAACCGAACCCGGGCTCGCCCGCGGCCAGGACGATGCTGGCGTCAGTGCCAGTGCGTCCGCGCCGGTTCTCACGCATGTGGGTCCCGAAGGTGAAGTCGTGCCGCTGGGGTGTCCGCTCGCGGAGGTGGCGCCCGGTGAGGTCCAGAAGCTCGCGCGCTTGTGACGGGACCGGCAGCGCGAGCAGGAGACCGTCCAACGTCAGGGGCACGGCAGCCTCGTTGGTCACCGCCGCGCGCATCCGCAACAGGCCCGAGTCGGTCAGCTCGAGCTCCATCGACAGCTGCACCCCGGCATGGCGGTCGTCGGCGTCGAGGCGCACGGACTGCCGGCCCGCCCGCTCCCCCGGCGTCTCGATCGTCCTCACGACGAACGCCGTGGAGAAGTCGCGGCCTTCCCGGTGCGCCCGAAGCCCGGGGGTGCCGAGCCAGCCCGCCGAGTGCTCGGGGAGGAGGCTGACCGGGACCTCGACATCGAGGACGTTGGTCGGCCGCTGAGCGAGAAGGCCATGAGCCAGGGCTTCGAGGGCTGCGGGTTCGAGCGGGCCGAGATCGCGGCCCCAGTGCAGGACCCTGGGCAGCCTGGAGCCTCGGCAGTCGAGCACCACGCTCGTGCCGGCCGCCCTGAGATGCAGGATCGGGTCGGGCGCCATGTCCTCCCTCAGCCCTTGGTCGACCCAAGGGTCAGGCCAGAGACGAACTGCTTCTGCAGCACGAAGAAGACGATCAGGACCGGCAGCGCCACCAGCACGGACCCCGCGGACAGCAGGTTGTAGTCGACGAAGAACTGTCCGCGCAGGTTGTTGAGGGCACTCGTGATCGGGAACTTCGAGCCGTCCTGGAGCAGCACCGTGGCCCAGAAGAACTCGTTGTAGATCCACGTGACCTCGAGCGTGGCCAGCGCCGCCAACGCGGGCCGGACGAGCGGCATCGTGATCTGCCAGTACTGCCGCCAGACCCCCGCGCCGTCCATCTGAGCGGACTCGTAGATCTCGTACGGCAACGTCTTCATGTAGTTGCTGAGCACGAAGGTGCAGAAGCCCATCTGGAAGGCGACGTTGATCGCGATCAGCCCCCAGAAGCTCCCCAGGACCTGCCCGCTGTCGCTCAGGAACTCGGGCAGCGGGATCATCCGGTACATGCGGAAGACCGGCACCAGCAGCGACTGCGGCGGCAGCAGGTTGGCCGCCAGGAAGACGCCGAGCAGGATCAGGTTGAACCGGTAGCTGAACCTGGCCAGGACGAAGGCGACCATCGACGCGAGAAACAGCGTCAGGAGTACGGCGGGCAGCGTGATGATCAGGGAGTTCAGGAAGTGCTTGCCCATGTCGCCCGCGGTCCACGCCCGCTGGTAGTTGTCCAGGGTCCACCCACCGAACGACAGGTAACCGTTCTTCGCGGTGTAGGCGTAGTTGCGGAAGGAGTTCATGACCGCCCAGGCCAGGGGGAACACCCAGGCCAGGGCCAGCACCGCGACGATCACCGTAACGACGGGCCCGCGTCGGCTCGAGCCGGTGCCGCTCACTGCCGCTCCTCCTTCATGACCACGCGCAGGTAGAGCGCGATGAAGATGGAGGAGATCAGCATCATGATCGTGGCCAGTGCCGAGCCGAACCCGATCCGGCTCGCCTCACCCACGACATTGGCGGTCACCAGAGCCGCGATGATCTCGAGGCCGTTGCGTCCCTGGTTGACGACCCAGACGAGGTCGAAGGCGCGCAAGGACTCGATCACCACGATCACCAGCACGATCAGGTTGATCGGTCGCATCGCCGGGAAGATGACGTGGAAGAAGGTCTTGACCTCTCCGGCGCCGTCGACGGCCGCGGCCTCTCGCAGCGAGTTGTCGACGCCCTTCAACCCCGCCAGGTAGATCAGCATGATGTAGCCCGTATGCCGCCAGGCTGTGGCGACGAGCACCGCCCACAGGTTGACGCTCGGGTCGCCGTACCAGTCGATCTTCGTGCCGAGGACCTGGTTCAACAGCCCCTGGTCCCGCGAGTAGAACAGCTGCCAGATGAAGCCGATCAGCGCCAGGGAGAGCACCACCGGCATGAAGAACGCCGTCTGGTAGACCCGGCTGCCGCGCATCTCGCGGTCCAGGAGCACCGCCAGCAGGATGCCCAGCATCGTCGGCACCAGGAAGAGGAACGTCACCCAGATCAGGTTGTGCCTGATCGCCGGCCAGAACGGCGGGTAGATCGTCGCGATGTCCGTGTAGTTCTTCGTGCCGATCCACTGGATGGTGTCCAGGCCGCCTATGCCGCTCCAGTTCGCGAACGACAAGACCACCGACGCGATGGCCGGGACCCACACCAGGCCTACGACGACCAGTGTGGGGACCGTGACCATCACGATCACGACCGCACGGTCCCGAGGGGAGAGGCGGCGACTCGGCCGCTTGGGCGGTGCTGCTCCGGTCGCGCTCTCCGTCTCCTCGACGTCGACGGCCGCGAGTCCTGCTTGCGTCATCGGGCTTCCCTCTCGTCCTCGATCGAGCGCGGCTCCGGTCAGCTGCCGAAGATCGAGACCTTTTGCTGCTGAATGCTCTTCGTGACCCCGTCGATGTCATCGGGCTTGCCGAGCCACGTCTGGAGCGACGGGATCATCACCGTGGAGGCGAAGTCCGCGCGGGTGTCGCGGTCGAGGAACTGAGCGATGTCCTTTGCCTGGCTGACAACCTCGACCGACTTCTTCTGAAGAGCGGAGTAGGTCTTCGTGCTCGCGTTGGAGTTCGCGGCGATGAACGGCGCATCGGCGTTGTCGTTGGCGGCGTTGGCTGCCTCCGGAGTTCCGAGGAAGGACAGGAACTTCTTCGCGGCGTCCGTGTTGTCGGAGGCGGCAGACATGCAGAAGCCGTCGATCGGTGCGTCGAGCGCCGTCGCTCCGATGGAGGCGTCCATCTCGGGATAGGTGAAGAAGTCGAGGTCGTCCTCCACGTCCGGGATGCCGTCCACGATGAACGTGCCGAAAAGGAACATCCCGGCTTCACCCTTGCCCAAGGTTTGCGCCGCCTCCTGCCAGATCCGCCCGAGGGGGTCGGGCTGGTGGTACGGCAACAGCCCGCGCCAGGTCTCGAAGACCTGCTTGACCTCGGCGGAGTCCCAGGCCTTCTCGCCCTTCATCAGGTCCATGTGGAACTGGTAGCCGTTGATGCGCATGTTGAGGATGTCGAACGTCCCCATCGCAGGCCAGCCGTCCTTGTCGCCGAAGGCGAAGGGGACCATGCCCTTGGCCTTCATCTTCTTCGCCAGAGTGGTCATCTCGTCGAAGGTCGTGGGCGGCTCGAAGCCGTTCTTCTCGAAGACCGACTTCCGGTAGAACACCGCCCAGGGGTAGTAGTCCTTGGGGACGAAGTACTGCTTGCCGTCGCTCGCCGTCGACGCCTGCTTGAAGCTGTCCGCCATGCCGTCGATCGGCCAGACGTCGCTGAGGTCGGCGATCAGCCCCTGTTCCGCGAACTGGTTCATCCGGTAACCGGCGAACCAGGTGAAGACGTCGTCCGGGTTGCCCTGGAGATAGGTGTTGATGTTCTCCTGGAAGGTGTTGTGGGAGACCTCGTTGCGCTTGACCTTGATGCCCGACTTCTTCTGGTAGGCCTCGGCCATGGCGCGCAGCCGCTGCGCGGCCGGCTGGTCACCGGTCTCGTTCATCCCGAACGTCACCGTCTTGCTGCTCTCGCCGCCTCCCCCGCCACCACAAGCACTGAGCAGACCGGAGGAGCCGAGGAGCGCGCCACCGATCGCGGCGGACCGAAGGAAGCTGCGACGGCTGATGCCGGCCGTGGCCGCCACGGACGGCGGGACCATGCTGGCAGGGGACTGGGCGCGACGGGACATGTGGGCCTCCATATGTCAACAGAAACGAACAGCCGGACCAGCGTTATGTGTGGGCCACATCACTGTCAACCCCCACAATGAGAACGTGACCTAACTGTTCTCAACATCAACGAACACATCAGGTGTTGGGATTTGTTGACTCTCTGTGTCGGCCTGGGTCACGATCGGGACATGACTGCATCTTTGCCGCGTCTGGCCTTCGGTGGCGACTACAACCCTGAGCAGTGGCCCACCTCCGTCCAGATCGAGGACGTCGAGCTGATGCAGGAGGCCGGCGTCGACCTGGTCACCCTGGGTGTGTTCTCCTGGGCGCTCCTCGAGCCGAGCGAGGGCACGTTCACGTTCGACTGGCTCGACGAGGTCATGGAGAGACTGCATGCGGGCGGGATCCGGGTCGACCTGGCCACGGCAACCGCCTCACCACCGCCCTGGCTGGCAGCACGCCACCCCGAGACGCTCCCCGTCACCGCGGACGGCCGGACGCTGTGGCCGGGCGGCCGCCAGGCGTTTTGTCCCAGCTCTCCGGTCTACCGGGAGCGAGCACAGGCATTGTGCCGGGCGATGGCCGAGCGCTACGGCAGCCACGACGCACTCGCTCTGTGGCACGTCGGCAACGAGCTGGGTGGGCACAACGCCCTCTGCTACTGCGACGTGAGCGCCGCCGCCTTCCGGGTCTGGCTCGAGAAGCGGTACGGCGACATCGACCGCCTCAACGATGCGTGGGGCACGGCCTTCTGGTCCCAGCACTACGCCTCCTTCGAGGAGGTGCTGCCACCCCGGTCGGCTCCGACGTTCCCGAATCCCACCCAGCAGCTGGACTTCCGCCGGTTCAGCTCCGACGAGCTGCTCGCCAACTTCGTAGCGGAGCGCGACATCCTCCACGAGCTCTCGCCCGGCGTCCCGGTCACGACGAACTTCATGGTGATGCAGCACGTCCGGGAGATGGACTACTGGGCGTGGGCGCGGGAGGTCGACGTGGTCTCCAACGACCACTACCTGACCGCGGCCGACCCTGACGGCCACATCGAGCTCGCGTTCTCGGCCGACCTGACCCGAGGATTGGCTGGCGGCCGACCGTGGCTGCTCATGGAGCACTCCACCAGCGCCGTGAACTGGCAGCCCCGCAACGTCGCGAAGCGGCCGGGCGAGATGCGCCGCACCAGCCTCCAGCACGTGGCCAGGGGTGCGGACGCGGTGCTCTTCTTCCAGTGGCGCGCCTCCCGAGCGGGGGCTGAGAAGTTCCACTCCGGGCTGGTTCCGCACGCGGGGACCGACACCCGGCTGTGGCGCGAGGTCGTCGAGCTCAGCCGCACGCTCGACCAGATCGAGGAGGTCGCGGGGTCCGGCGCCCGGAACAGGGTCGCGATGCTCTTCGACTGGGAGTGCTGGTGGGCCACCGAGCTCGACTCGCACCCCACCCAGGACCTCACCTACCTCGACCGCGCGCACGCGTTCTACCGGGCGCTGTGGGAACGCGGTGTCGGGGTGGACTTCGTGCACCCCGAGCAGGACCTCGCCGGCTACGACCTCGTGGTCGTCCCGACGCTCTACGCAGTCACCGACCTCGCCGCGGAGCGGGTCCGAACCGCCGTGGAGGCGGGAGCGACCGCTCTGGTGACCTACTTCAGCGGGATCGTCGACGAGAACGACCACATCAGGCTCGGAGGGTACCCCGGCGCCTTCCGCGACCTCCTGGGCATCTCCGTCGAGGAGTTCGCGCCGCTGCGCGAGGGAGATCGTGTGCGCCTGAGCGATGGCACGTCGGCAGACCTGTGGACCGAGCACGTCCACCTAAGGGGAGCCGAGTCGCTCGCGACGTACGTCGACGGGCCGCTTCCAGGAGTGCCGGCGCTCACGCGTCATCGGCACGGCGCCGGCACCGCGTGGTACTCCGCGTGCCGACTCGACGGCGCAGGGACAGCTGCCCTGGTGGACCGGCTGCTGAAGACCGCGGGGGTGGCGCCGGCCCCGGCCACGCTCCCGGGTGTCGAGGTCGTACGACGGAGCGCGGCGGACGGCCGTTCGTGGCTCTTCGTCATCAACCACACTGCCGCCACGGCCACGGTGGAGGTGCGAGGACACGACCTCGTCTCCGACCGCCCGGTCCAGGGGCTCCTCGAGCTGCCCGCTGGGGACGTCGCCGTGGTTCGGGAGGAATGATGCTGGCGACGCAGCGGCACGCTCAGATCCTCGCCGAGCTCGAACGGACCGGAAGCGTTCGCGTCAGCGACCTCGTGCGCCTGCTCGGCGTCTCCGACATGACGGTGCGCCGTGACCTCGACATCCTTCAGCGCCATGGGCTGGTGCACAAGGTCCACGGCGGCGCGACCCTGCGAGACGACCTCACCACGGACGAGCCAGGCTTCGCTGCCAAGTCCCGTCGTCAGCTCACGGAGAAGGCCGCGATCGGCGCCCGGGCGGCATCGCTGGTGGAACCGGGTTCCGCCGTGGCGATCTCGGCCGGGACGACCACCCACGCGTTGGCGCGACATCTCGTCTCCGTGCCGGGCCTCACCGTGATCACCAACTCCTTGTGGGTGGTCGACGTCATGTACTCCTCGGGACGGAGCGACACCACGGTCCTGCTCACCGGTGGCATGCGCACCCCCTCGGACGCCCTGGTCGGGCCCCTCGCCATCAACGCGCTGCGCACGCTCCATGCCGACGTCGTCTTCATGGGCGTGCACGGCATGGACGCCAAGGCTGGCTTCACCACGCCCAACCTCATGGAGTCGGAGACCAACCGCGCCATGGTCGCTTGTGCGCGGCGGCTCGTGGTTGTCGCCGACTCCACCAAGTGGGGGGTGCTCGGGGTCAGCTCGTTCGCCGCGCTGGAGGACGCCGACGTCGTCGTCAGCGACGTCGGGCTGTCCGAAGATGCTCGGTCTACGCTGCGCGACCGGGTCGGCGAGCTCGTGCTCGTGCAGCCCGATGCGAGTGACCAGAGCTGACGGCGCTCCCCTGGACCGCCCGGTGGGGGACGGCGCAGGCGAAGGCCAGCGTCGCCAGGAACGAGTAGTAGTAGAGCGCCACCCACGCGCCCCGCGGTGTGTCGAGCGCGAGCCGAGGGCTGATGCTGCTCGCGACCGCTGCCCAGACGGGGATGGCGGCGAGTGCAACGACTCCCGTGACGCTGCGCGCCCAGAGGGGTCCCCTGCCGGACATCGCGTACCCGCCTGCCATGCAGATCAGTGGTACGCCGATGGCACCGCCACCGATCCCGTTCTCGAACATCGAGCCCATGTCCCCAGGGCTGCTGAACAGAACGGCGGCGAGGAGGAGTGGGGACAACGCCAGCCACCGCCACCCTCGGCGCCCTCCGGTTCGACGCAGGTGCTCGGCCCAGCCGAGGAGCAGCCCGACGACGACACCCGGGAGCAGGATCCAGACGAAGGTGCCGGGCCAGTCGACGGTCGACTCGGGGCCCGCGACCTGGGCCATCATCCCTCGTAGGCCGGCGGCCCAGGCGAGCCCACAGACCCCGCCGACCAAGAGTGCCATGGCGGGTCCGCCACCACGACGGGCATCTTCGTTGCGGTTACTCGCGTCGCCGGCGAGCTGTGCCATGAACCCACGGTAGGACGCCCGCACACACCGCAGAATGGCTCTGACGAGCGATCTGCACCCGCCTCGGGCAGTGCTGGAGGCGACTCGGCAGAGGGGGCGGGATTCGAACCCGCGGCTGACATCTCTGCCAGCGACCGCTTTCAAGGCGGTTCCGTTCGGCCACTCCGGCACCCCTCCGTGGACCGGTTCACGACACCGCCGTGGCCCGACCACGGAGCAGAGTCTAGGGGAGCATCTCGGCAGCGCTTCAGAGGTCCAGGGTCACCAGCACGTCGCCCTCCTGGACGACGTCGCCCTCGCTCACCTTGATGGCCGTGACGGTTCCGCCGGTCTCGGTGAGCACCGGGATCTCCATCTTCATCGACTCCAGGAGTACGACGGTGTCGCCTGCGGCGAGCTGGTCACCGGGGGCCACAGCCACCTTCATCACGTTCGCCACCATCTCGGCGACGATCTCTGCGGTCTTGGGGTCACGGGGCATGCGCGCGACGGTACACGCGCCCGAGCGTTACCCGCAGGTAGGCAGATCGCGACCTAGCGCGGCCGCAGGTCCTCGCGGACCGTGCCGTCCGTCGAGAGCCGCCCGACCCCGGAGGACCAGTCGCTGAAGACACCGACCTGGGCGTTCTCGCGTCCGCCGACCGCCGTCCATGGGACGACGACGTCGAGGGTCCTGCCGTGCACCGAGAACGTGCCAGGGAAGTCGACGAAACCGTCGGGCGTCTGCAGGAAGGCCCGCCAGCCCCGGCTGCCACCGTCGAGGAAGATCTGGTAGTCGCTCTCGTCGGAGCTGGACCGGTAGAAGTCGATGCCGACCCCCTGGACCGCCCGGTCGGCCAGCTGCCCCGGGACGACCGCGGCGACGTCGATGGAGGCGGCGAGCTCGCCGTCGTGCTCGCTGACGGTGAACCCGGTGAGGTCGGCGTACGCGGGGCCGTTGCCGTGGTCGGCGACCGGGTCCTTGAGACTGGCGAGCTGATGCCACTCCGTGGGCCGCGTGGTGGCAGACGGAGGGAACGGTCGAGCCGCCCGGACGCGGCTTGGGCGGTCGGCCGTCGATGCCGACACGTCGGAGGCTCCGGCCTTCTTGCCGCCCGAGCCGAGCCCCTCACGACGTGGGTGCCTGCTCGGCTTCCGCGCATCGGCGTTCGGGTGGGCCCGGTTCTGCGCAGCGACCTCCGCCCGGGCGGCGAGGTCGGCACGCGGCTCCGGGCTCGCCCCCTCGACCTCGCCTCCGACGGCGCAGCCGGTCGTGGAGAAGACGAGCAACAACAGGGCGACCCCCGTGAGGGCGGGGCGCCGGACCGCGACGCCCCGCCCCTGGGAGTGAGCGCAGGAGCTCACTACCAGTCCGCTCCACCGCGCATGTCGTGCGGAACGACGACCTGCATGTCCCAGCTGCACCGCTTCATGCCACCGTCGAAGGTGGCGTCAGAGTGGATGTCGTACGTACGACCGTCGCCCTTGCCCGAGCGCTCGCTCCGGAGCTGGAACGGCACGCTCGCTGTCGGGCTGCCCTCGTCGGAGGGGCCGGAGGGGAAGAAGAAGTCCGGATCGTGCTGGGGACCGCCGTCGCCGCCGACCGCGTCGAGAAGGCTCACCGTGACGGTCAGCGTGGTCTCGTTCGAGGCGGCGTCCGCCGGGTTGCTGCTCGGGCCGTCCGTCGCGCTCATGAGGACGTCCTGGAGCTTGTGGTTCGGGGGCCACATCTTCAGCGGCCCGGCGTAGTCGATGCTGTCGCCGTCGCCACAGTCCTTGCTCGCCGTGGTGTCGGGGTACTTGTTCTTGAAGCCGCTGTCGGCGACACCGGGCCCGACCAAGGCGAACCCCGCGATGGCCGTCATCGCGAGGGTGACTCCCACCTTGTACTTCATGCATGACCTCCTGGGAAGGGAGAAGGACGTCCCTCCCGGCGGCCACACGGCCACACGCCTTCCGACCCGGATGAACGGCGCAGCGGCGGGGTGGGTTACGGCAGGCTTGTGACCCGGCCCACACGGTCTAGCCCGGCGCGGCCGAGGCAGGGCAGGCGGGCAGGTCAGAGCAGGGGTTCGAGGCGGCCCGGTTCGGGGCGGTGGGCTGCCCGCTCCTCGAGCTGTCGCGCCCGACGTCCGCGAGCGCCGGTGAGGAACAGGTCGGCGCGGATGATGGCGTAGCCGACGAGGAGACCGAGCACGAGGCTGTAGAGCAGCGTCAGGCCCGCCTCGAGCAACGTGACGTGGTAGTCGAGCAGCGACACGGTGACCACCGACAGCCCTGGCGCCCCGAAGGCACACACCCACCAGCCCTGCCTGCGACGGGCTCGGGTCGAGACGCCCCAGGCGAGCGCCGGGAAGCCCAGCAGCACCTCGATCGGTCGGGGCACGCCGCCCATCGTGTCGCGGAGCCGCTGGAAGGCCGAGTCGATCCCCTCGACCATGCCGGGCGAGCCCCAGTGGGCGAGCGCCTCGGTGTAGGCCAGCGTCACCGTGAGGAGCACGACGCCGCCGATGATCATGACGAGCCCGCGACGGCCTAGTCCCTGGAGACCCGCGCCCAGCCGGTACACCAGGGCCAGCGCGCCCAGGAGCGAGAACCCGATGACCAGGTAGCCGGTGCGTTCCATCGACACCTCGGGCTCGTAGGCGCGAACGGCGAACGCCCCGATGACGGCCACCCCGGCAGCCACGGCGACCTCGCGGGTGACCCCGGCGAAACGTGCGGCAGGGGTTGTCGCCAGGACGGCCAGCACGGCTGCCACGACCGCCGTACCGACCGCGGCCCCTGCGAGCAGGACCGAGGAGTGGGAGACGGCCGCGGCACCGGCGAGCACCAGCGCGAGCGCACCCGAGATGAGTGGACGGCCGCCGGACCTCACCGCGAGGCCGAGGGTGAACAGCGTGGTGATCGTGACCGCGCCCGCGAGGCGGACGTGGTCGGACACCTCGACGGGGGTCCATGGGAGGAGGACGGCACCGAGGCCAGCGCCGAGGAAGGCGAACCAGAGGAGCTTGAAGAGCACCACGAGCGCTGCCCCGGTCCTCGACGGACGCGGAGCACGCCCGGTGACGGGTGCCCCCGAGGGTTGCGCGTCACTGGACGGGCGCCGGACGACCGGGGGACTCGCTGCGGGTGAGCTCTCAGCCGGACGGCTCACCTCAGGAGAGGGCGCCGGCTCCGGTGCCTGTTTCGGCCTGGCCGGCGCCACTTTCGGCTTCGGTGACGGCCTGCGCCTGAGCCGTCGGGGAGGTGGCTCCGCGCGACGCCGACCGGGCTTCTGCTCGGCATGCACCACGGTCAGACCCTCACGACGGCTCGGAAAGACGGACTGTCAGACCCCCCATCCGACGGGGGGAGACTATCAATCCGCGCTGGCGAGGCCGATGCGTCGGTTGGCCAGCGACGGGTTCTGCCTCCGCACCTCGTCGAGGACCTGCCGTTCGAGTGGCGCCTGCACGAAGACGTCGCCGTCCTCGGCCTCCACTGCCTCGCCGCGTGGCGAGACGACCATTGAGTGGCCGGAGTAGCGCGGGCCGGGCTGGGCGGCCGCAGCGACGTACACGGTGTTCTCGATCGCACGCGCCTTGAGCAGCGTTCGCCAGTGGTCGACCTTGAGCGGACCGGCGACCCAGGCAGCGGGTACGACGACCAGCTCGGCGTCGCGGTCCACGAGCATCCGCGCGAGCTCGGGGAAGCGCAGGTCGTAGCAGGTCATCAACCCGACCTTGAACCCGCCGACGTCCACCACCACAGGCTCGAGGTCGCCCGCGAGCAGCCGATCGGACTCCTTGTAGCCGAAGGAGTCGTAGAGGTGGATCTTGCGATACGACGCCCGGACTCCTGAGCCGTCGACCACGACGAGGGTGTTGAAGGGGCGCTCCGGGTCGGCGCTGCGCTCGAACATCCCCGCCACGATGGTGACCCCGTGCTCGCCGGCCAGCTCGGTCAGCCGTTTCACGAAGGGGCCGTCTAGATCCTCGGCGAACTCCGACACGTCGGAGCCCGAGTTGCCGAAGTCGCGCATGATCGCCTCGGGGAACACCACGAGGTCCGGCGCAGGATCTCGCGAGCAGATGCTCCCGAGCACGCCGAGCGCCTCGCGGTTCTCGGCGGGGTCGAGCGAGGCGGCGAGCTGGACGACGGCGACGTTCAGAGCGGACACGCCCCAAGGGTGCCACCTGCCCGTGCGTCTTACGCAAGACTGCGACGGTGACATCTCCCTCCCCACGCGTCGCTGCGGTGATCCTGACCGGCGGGTCCGGCGTGAGGCTCGGCGGCGTCGACAAGGCGTCGATCGAGGTGCACGGCCTCACCCTGCTCGAGCACGCCCTGAGCGCCACGGCCCTGGCGCGCGAGGTGGTCGTCGTGGGACCCGAGACGCCGACCACGCGACCTGTGACCTGGACCCGCGAGGCGCCGGCCGGAGGTGGGCCCGCCGCGGGCCTGCTCGCCGGGCTCGACGCGCTCGCCGTGGCGCCGGAGCTCGTCTGCGTGCTGGCCGTGGACATGCCCCGGTTCACTGTCGGCACGCTGGCTCGGCTGGTCGACGTACTGCGTGCCGAAGGCGAGGACGCCGACGCCGTGTGCCTGGTGGACGAGGAGCACCGCAAGCAGTGGCTCGCGGCGGTCTACCGGTACGACGCCCTGGTGGCGGCTCGGCCGGACGACCGGGCGGCCGAGCACGGGCTCTCCATACGCCGGCTCATGCTGCCGCTGCGGATCATCGGCGTGCCCGCGCTCGAGGGGGAAGCCCGCGACGTCGACACCTGGGAGGACCTGCGCGACGTCAGGGAGACCGACGACTGGATGTAGGGGGGCCGCCCGTTTCTCGACATCTTCTTGCCGGTGATCATCGCAATGACTTAATGTATTAGTTCATTCAGTCATTAGGGGGATCCACCATGGCAGCAGCGCTGCTTCTCACCGTCCCGGCGGCGATCTTCCTCGTCTGCGGTCTCGTAGCACTCGTCGCGCTGAGCCTCACCGCCCGCCCCGACAGCACCCTGCCGTCGGAGGTGGCCTCGGCCCGGCGGCACGGGCTGGTGACCTCGGTGCTCGCACAGGTCGCGTTCGTGGCCACGATGGGTTTCCTGATCTTCCTCGCCACCCGCCCGTCGACAGACGGAGTTCGTCCCACGCCCCTGTGGCTCGGCGCGCTTCCCCTGATCGGAGCCATCGCCGCGCTCGTGGTCCTCATCCTCGGCGAGCTCACGTGGCCACGCCCCCGCGGCCTGCGGCGCGAGGTAAACCTCAACCCCCGCACGCTGCGTGACCTCGTTCCCCGGCCGTGGGCACGTGTCCTGCTGGCCGTAGGAGGCCTCACCGTGGTGGTGATCGGACTCGGCTGGTGGGCCGCCGACCCGAGCGGACATGCGCTGCAGCGCGGCCCGCATGGCGACATCGCCTCCTCCGGCGCCAGCCCGTTCCCCGGCTCCGACTACGGGCTGCCCCAGCTCGTCACCCTGGCGGTAGCGCTGCCGCTGCTGTACGGCGCACTCCGGCTCGCGACGTTGCGCCCGGCGGTCGTGAGGTCCGATGTCGCGACCGACAACCGTCTCCGGGCAGCCTCGACCGTTCGCGCGATCCGGGTCATGGTGTCGGCACTCGCGTTCACGTGCGGCGGCAACCTCTTCTTCGGCGGAGCCACGGGTGTGCGGCTCTACGATGCCGGCTGGCAGCAGGGCGTCTTCAGCGCCGCGACGCTCCTCGGGCTGGTCCTCGGCGTTGCGGGGATCGGGCTCGTCCTCGCGCCCGCGCCTCGGCTGCCGCGGACCGACCCCGCCGATGCGCCAGGCGCACACACAGCCACCTCGGCATGACCATCTCCCTCACGCTCGACATGACGGCGGCCACCCCGCCGTACGAACAGGTGCGCGCCCAGCTGGCAGGCCACATCCGGGCAGGCACGCTTCGGCCAGGAGACAAGCTGCCCGTCGTGCGCGCGCTCGCCGCAGACCTCGGGGTCGCGACCAACACGATCGCGCGCGCCTACCGCGAGCTGGAGGCACGCGGGCTGGTCACCACGCGGCGTCGGGTCGGCACCATCGTGCAGGCAGGACCTTCACCAGCAGGACCGGAGCTCAGGAACCAGGCCGTGGCACTAGTGGAAGCCGCGCGGAGGTCAGGTCTCAGCGACGACGCCGTGATCGACCTCGTTCGCGGGGCCGTCCTCGGAGACCACGCTCGGAGTCCGGAATGAACCCGAGTGTCTAGGGCATTCGCTTGCGAACTTCCCCATTGCGTATAACTCTGGGGAGGTGACCCTGCACGACTGGATCGATGAGCTCTGTGACGTCCTCGAGCTCGAGGACGCCGAGATCGACGAGGGCCTGATCCTCGACGTCGCGCGCGATGCTGCGCACGAGGTCGAGCGGCCCGCCGCCCCGATCACGACCTTCCTCCTCGGCTACGCCGCCGCGCTGCGCGGAGGCAGCGCCGCGGATGTCGAGGAGCTCGCCGGTCGGGCGCAGGCGCTGGCGATGAAGTGGGGTGGCGACGACGTGAGCGCCGACGACTTCAACGCCGACGATCTCATCGGCACCGAGTAGCCAGCCGAGCTCTCCGACGTCATAGGTTGCGGCTGCTGTTGCGACCGCGTTGCATGACGCCGCGCGAGGCGCCCTAGCCTGGGATCCATGCGCGCCGTCATTGCCTCCGAGCCCGGAGGACCCGAGGTCCTGACCGTCACCGAGCTGCCCGATCCGAAGCCGGGGTCCGGCGAGGTGGTCGTCGACGTCGCGGCGACCGCCGTGAACCGTGCGGACACCCTGCAGCGCCAGGGGAACTACCCACCGCCCCCCGGCGCCTCCGACGTACTCGGTCTGGAGTGCTCCGGGACGATCAGCGCCGTCGGGCCGGAGGTGACCGCCTGGCAGGTCGGCGACGAGGTCTGTGCGCTGCTGGCCGGCGGAGGGTACGGCGAGAAGGTGATCGTCCCCGCGGGCCAGGTGATGCCCGTGCCCAAGGGCATGGACCTGGTCACCGCAGGGGCCCTTCCCGAGGCGGCCTGCACCGTCTGGTCCAACATCTTCATGATCGCGGGTCTCCAGCCCGGCGAGACCCTGCTCGTCCATGGTGGCGCGGGTGGTATCGGCAACATGGCGATCCAGCTCGCCAAGGCGCTCGGCGCGAAGGTCGTCACCACCGCAGGCTCGGAGGAGAAGCTCGAGCTGTGCCGCTCGCTCGGGGCCGACGTGGCGGTGTCTTACCGCGACCAGGACTTCGTCGAGGAGGTCAAGGCGGCGACAGACGGGCGCGGAGCCGACGTCATCCTCGACAACATGGGCGCGAAGTACCTCGACCGCAACGTCTCCGCGCTCGCCACGGAGGGCCGTCTCGTGATCATCGGCATGCAGGGCGGCGTCAAGGGCGAGCTGAACATCGGCAAGCTTCTGTCCAAGCGAGGGGCCGTGATCGCCACGGCGCTGCGCTCCCGCCCCGTCGAGGAGAAGGCGGCGATCTGCTCGGCCGTGGTGGAGCACGTGTGGCCGCTGGTGGTGGACGGGTCCGTGCGCACCCTGGTTCACGCGACGTACCCCTTCGCCGAGGCCGGGGCGGCTCACCGGCTCATGGAGTCCGGGGACCACGTCGGCAAGATAGTCCTGACTGCGTAAGGTGAGAGCATGACCGAGGAGAACGCTCAGCCCAGCGGCAACGAAGAGGAACCGCGGGTCGTGGTGATCGGCCCCGACGGCATGGCGGCATCCGGCCCCCGCCCGTCCGCTTCCCAGGAGGAGCAGGACGAGGAGGAGCGCCACATCACCGAGCTCGTCGAGCAGCCGGCCAAGGTCATGCGGATCGGCAGCATGATCCGCCAGCTCCTCGAGGAGGTGAAGTCGGCGCCTCTCGACGAGGCCAGCCGCCAGCGCCTCAAGGAGATCCACCAGTCCTCCATCAAGGAGCTCGAAGCGGGCCTGGCCCCCGAGCTCGTGGAGGAGCTCGAGCGGCTCTCCCTTCCGTTCACGGAGCGCACCCCTTCCGAGGCGGAGCTTCGCATCGCCCAGGCCCAGCTCGTCGGCTGGCTCGAGGGGCTGTTCCACGGCATCCAGACCGCGATCTACGCACAACAGGTTGCCGCGCGGGCGCAGCTGGAGCAGATGCGGCGCGCCTTGCCCCCGGGCATGATCACCGAGGAGGCGATCCAGGCGGCTCAGCAGGCAGCGGCACAGCAGGCCGCCCAGCAGCAGGAGGAGCAGCGCCAGGGCCGCGGAGGCGGCATGTACCTCTGAGCCTCGCGTGCGCGCGGCGTGCTCGACGAACATGCATTGCCGAGGCCGTCGAGTCCTGCTCAGGCGTGATGCCACCGCCGTCGTGGGCTCAATGCATGTTCTACGGGTCCGCCCGGAGCCGGTCTGGGCAGCCGGCCAGCGCTAGTCGGCCAGCTTGTCGATGTCGGCGGCGAGGCGGAGGTCCTTCATGGTCAACCCACCGGCCGAGTGCGTGGACAGCGTGAACGTGACCGTCGTCCAGCGGATGTCGATGTCCGGGTGATGGTCGAGCTCCTCAGCCACCTCGGCCACCTGCTGCACGAGCCGGATGCCGTCCATGAACGACGAGGCCTTGATGGAGCGCGTGATGGAGTCGCCCTCCTGTGTCCACCGCGGCAGCTCGCGGCCGAGGGCGCGGTCGACCTCCTCCTGGCTGAGCAGCTCCGTCATGACGGCTCGACCTCCTCGCGCTTGTCGCGGCGGAATATCTTCGAGCCCAGCCAGACGACCGGGTCGTACTTCCGGTCCACGACGCGCTCCTTCATCGGGATGATCGCGTTGTCGGTGATCTTGATGTTCTCGGGACAGACCTCGGTGCAGCACTTGGTGATGTTGCACATGCCGAGGCCGGCAACCTCCTGGGAGAGCGCGCGACGGTCGTGCGTGTCGAGCGGGTGCATGTCGAGCTCGGCGTACCGGAGGAAGAATCGCGGGCCGGCGAACGCCTCCTTGTTCTCCTCGTGGTCACGGACCACGTGGCAGGTGTTCTGGCACAAGAAGCACTCGATGCACTTGCGGAACTCCTGGCCGCGCTCCACGTCGACCTGCATCATCCGGCGCTTGCCGTCCTTGTCGCGCGGCGTCGGCGCGAAGGCCGGCACCTCCTTGGCCTTCGTGTAGTTGAACGACACGTCCGTGACCAGGTCGCGGATCACGGGGAAGGACCGCATCGGCGTGACCGTGATCGTCTCCGACTCTTCGTAGTCGGACAGCCGGGTCATGCACATGAGCCGGGGCCGGCCATTGATCTCGGCGCTGCACGAGCCGCACTTGCCGGCCTTGCAGTTCCACCGCACCGCCAGGTCGCCGACCTGGGTCGCCTGGAGCCGGTGGATCGCGTCGAGCACGACCTCGCCCTCCTCGACCTCGACGCTGTAGTCGGTCAGTGCACCACCGCCCGCGTCGCCACGCCAGACGCGCATCTTCAGGTCGTAGCCCATCAGCTCGCCCCCGTCTTCTCCGGCTTGGCCCCTGGCTCGGGCGCAGGCTTGGCTTCCTCGAACAACGTCTTCAGCTCGGGCGGCATCACCGGCAGCGGCTGGTGCTCGAGGTGTACGTCGCTGTCGAGCGCGTCACCGGGCAGCGTGAGCACGAGGTTCTTCGCGCCCCACTCCGGGTCGGGCTTGGGGAAGTCGTCCCGGGTGTGCCCGCCGCGGGACTCCTCACGCTCGAGGGCGGCCCGCGCGATGCACTCGGAGACGACCAGCATGTTCTTCAGGTCGAGGGCCAGGTGCCAGCCCGGGTTGTACTGCCGGTTGCCCTCCACCGTGAGGTGCCTCGCTCGCTCCTTGAGCCTGCCGATCTCCACGAGCGACTCGCGCAGCTCGTCGGCCTTGCGGATGATGCCGACGAGGCGCTGCATGACGTCCTGCAGGTCCTTCTGGATCGTGTAGGGGTTCTCGCCGCCCTCCTCCTCGAAGGGGGCGAGCGCACGGGCGGCCGCCGCCCTGATCTCCTCGTCTGGGAGTGCCGGACGACGATCGTGGTTCCGCATCGCGTAGAAGGCGGCGTTGGCCCCGGCGCGACGCCCGAACACGAGCAGGTCCGACAGGGAGTTGCCGCCGAGCCGGTTGGAGCCGTGCATGCCCCCGGCCACCTCGCCGGCCGCGAAGAGCCCCTCGACCAGCGACTGCTCGGTGTCGGCGTCGACCTCCACGCCGCCCATCACGTAGTGGCAGGTAGGGCCGACCTCCATCGGCTCGGCGGTGATGTCGACGTCCGCGAGCTCCTTGAACTGGTGGTACATCGACGGCAGCCGACGCCGGATGAAGTCGGCGTCGCGTCGCGAGGCGATGTCGAGGTAGACGCCACCGTGCGGTGACCCGCGGCCGGCCTTGATCTCGGAGTTGATGGCGCGGGCCACCTCGTCGCGAGGGAGCAGCTCGGGTGGCCGACGGTGGTTCTTCTTGTCGGTGTACCAGCCCTCCGCCTCCTCGATCGAGTCGGCGGTCTCGCTCTTGAAGAACTCCGGGATGTAGTTGAACATGAACCGCTCGCCCTCGGAGTTCTTCAGGACGCCGCCGTCGCCGCGGACGGACTCCGTGACGAGGATGCCGCGCACCGACGGCGGCCACACCATCCCGGTCGGGTGGAACTGCACGAACTCCATGTTGATCAGGCTCGCCCCGGTGCGCAGAGCCAGCGCATGCCCGTCGCCGGTGTACTCCCAGGAGTTCGAGGTGACCTGGTAGGACTTCCCGATGCCTCCGGTGGCGAGGACGACCGACGGGGCACGGAAGACGATGAACCGGCCGGTCTCTCGCCAGTACGCGAAGGCGCCGGCGACCCGCGCCGGACGGCCCTTCGCCCTCTCGGTGAAGATCTCGGTGACCGTGCACTCCATGAACACGTCGATGCCGAGCGCCACGGCGCGCTGCTGGAGCGTGCGGATCATCTCGAGTCCGGTGCGGTCACCGACGTGGGCGAGCCGGGCGTACTTGTGGCCGCCGAAGTCACGCTGCGAGATCAGTCCGTCCGGGGTGCGGTCGAAGAGCGCGCCCCACTCCTCGAGCTCGAGCACTCGGTCGGGCGCCTCCTGCGCGTGCAGCTGCGCCATGCGCCAGTTGTTGAGCATCTTCCCGCCACGCATGGTGTCGCGGAAGTGCACCTGCCAGCTGTCCTCGTCGTAGACGTTGCCCATCGCCGCCGCGATGCCGCCCTCGGCCATCACGGTGTGCGCCTTGCCCAGCAAGGACTTGCACACCACGGCGACGCGGGTGTTGGCGTCGTGCGCGGCGATCGCCGCTCGAAGTCCGGCGCCACCCGCGCCGATCACCACGACGTCGTACTCGTGGGTCTCGAAGCCCGTGTCGGCCCCGGCATCCATCCGGTTGCCGGTCATGGGATGTCTGCTGGTGTCAGGCATTCAGAAGAACCTCACGTCGGTGATCGCGCCGGTCGAGAGCAGGTAGACGTACAGGTCGGTCAGCGCGACCGAGAACAACGACAGCCAGGCGTACTTGGGGTGGTCCCGGTTCATGCGGGAGACCCAGGTCCACATCCGATAGCGCACCGGGTGCTTCGAGAAGTGCCGGAGCCTGCCGCCGATAAGGTGCCGGCACGAGTGGCAGGACAGCGTGTACAGCCAGATGAAGACCACGTTGATCCCGAGTACGACCGTGCCGAGGCCCATGTGGCCCCACTCACCGGCCGGGTTGCGGAAGGCGAGCACCACGTCATAGGTGAGAACGGCCGCGATGAGAGCCGAGGCGATCAGGGCCCAGCGGTGGCCGTTCTGGAGGATCAGCGGGAACCGACGCTCACCGGTGTACTTCGTGTGTGGCTCGGCGACCGCGCAGGCGGGCGGCGAGAGCCAGAACGCCCGGTAGTAGGCCTTGCGGTAGTAGTAGCAGGTCATTCGGAAGCCGAGCGGGATGATCAGGATGATCAGCGCCGGCGAGAACGGCCAGAAGCTGAACGGCCTGCCGAAGTCGGCCGAGCCCTCGACGCACTGCGCGCCCATGCACGGCGAGTAGAACGGCGACAGGTACGGCGAGGAGTAGTAGTGCTCACCGGAGAACGCCCGCCACGTCGCGTAGACCACGAACGCGGAGAAGACCACGAACGTGACCAGTGGCATGAGCCACCAGTTGTCCTCACGCAGGGTCCGTTGGGCGATCTCGGCGCGGCCAGTGCTTCTGACACCAGTCGACATGCATCCCCCTACGGAGCGTGTTGGGCCTCGGTCTGGGCGTCGTGCCACATGCTCTCGTCATACGGCTCGTCCGGGATCGGGATCATCTCCTCGGGAGCGACCGGCGGACGGGCACCCGGCGCCGGCGCGCCCAGCTCGTCGAGGTCCTCGAGCAGTCGGTCCACGTCCGAGGTCAGCCGGCGGACGCCGAGCGTCTCGCCGTACTCGTTACGAAGCCGCAGCACCGCCGCGGCCAGTGAGGTGATGGCGGCTCGGGTAGCGGCCACCGGTTCCTGCGCCATGGCATTCCTCCGTGATCCAGGTCACGCACTAATGGCAGGAGTCTGGCCCTAATTGCGCGTTCGGGGAAGAGGCTCGCCGCTGGAGTCGTCGCGAACCGGTGGCTGCGACGGCCGGCTCAGAGGCCGAAGATCTCCGCCAGCACGGTCGCCACCCCGTCGTCCTCGTTGGAGGGTGCGACGTGGTCGGCGAGCTCCTGGACGGTGCTGTGGGCGTTCGCCATGGCGTACGACGTACCGGCCCACTCCAGCATCGGGAGGTCGTTGGGCATGTCGCCGAAGGCCACGACCTGTGACGCCGCGATGCCCAGGTCCATGCACAGCCTCTCGAGGGTGCTCGCCTTGCTCACCCCGGCAGCGCTCATCTCGACCAGGGCACCCACCGACGACCACGTCGTGGTGAGGAGATGGCCGACGTGGGACTCGACCTCCGCCCAGAACCTCTCCGGCTCCAGGTCCTCGTGACGCGCGAGGAGCTTCACGACGTGCTCGTCGAAGATCTCCTCGACAGGGCCCGTCCGCAGGTCCGGGGGCGGCGGCAGCCGCGGCATGAACCCGGGCTCCTTGGCGAACCCCTCGACCCGCTCCATCGCGAACGTCGTGCCGGGCACGGCGTCGCGGAGGATGGTCGCCGCCTTCAGGCCCACCTCGACCGGGATGGTCCGGGCGGTCCGCACGGCGCGCTCGTGCACGTCGTACAGGATCCCGCCGTTGGAGACGATCGCCAGACCGTGGCCGCCGACGTGCTCCCACAGGTCGTCCATCCACCTGATCGGCCGGCCGGTCACGAAGACGACGGTCACCCCGAGGTCCTCCACGGCCGTCAGCACCTCGCGGGTGCGGGCGGTCACGGTGCCGTCGGTGTGCAGCAGCGTGCCGTCGAGGTCGGTGGCGACGAGCTTGAACACGCCTTCGAGGCTAGCCGGGGTCACCTACGGAGGGTGTACCGGCGCCGGTCGTCTCAGAACCAGCGGTTGAGCTCGGCCGCGGCGCCGTCCTCGAAGACGGGGGCCGTCACGTGGTCGGCGGCCTCCTTGACCTCGTCGGGGGCCTGTCCCATCGCCACCCCGCGACCGGCCCACACGAGCATCTCGATGTCGTTGCGGCCGTCACCGATCGCGAGCACGTCGGAGCGGTCGATGCCGAGCCGGTCGGCCACCTCGGCGAGGCCGCTCGCCTTGGACACGCCCTCGGGCGCGAGGTCGAGCCAGGCGGTCCAGCCGATGAAGTAGTTGGTGCCCTGGAGGCCGAGCTTCTGGGCGAGCGAGACGAAGTCCTCCGACGTGGAGTCGGGGTCGCGGATGATCACACGGCTGACCTCCTTGGCGATCATCTCCTCGATCGGGGTCAGGATCATCTCGCCGTCGAGCTCGCCGTGCGGGAAGTGCCGGTTCACCCGGTAGCCGACGCCGTGCTCCTCCACGGCGACCGCTGCGTCCGGAACGTGCTCGAGCACGGCCCGGACCGCCTCGCGGGCGTCGAAGGTGACCTCGCTGACCACCTTCAGCGGCGGGAACGAGAAGGTCACCGCACCGTTCGAGGCGACGCCGAGCACGTGCGAGCCGTTCACACGAGGCATGTCGAGGTCACGCAGCACCTGGCTCATGCTCAGCGGCGCCCGCCCGCTGGCTAGCACGATGTGCGCCCCCGACTCGTACGCCCGGTCGAGCGCCTCGCGCACGGCAGGGGTGACGGCGTCGTCGCTGAACCCGTTCTCGGGGTGCGGGATGAGGAGGGTGCCGTCGATGTCGAGGGCCACCAGCTTGGGTTGGAAGCTCACTTGGTGATCGGCTCCAGAACGTCGCGGCCCTGCAGGTAGGGCTGCAACGCCTTGGGGACCCGCACCGACCCGTCCGCCTGCTGATGCGTCTCGAGGATCGCCACGATCGTGCGCGGGATGGCGACCAGCGTTCCGTTGAGGGTCGCGACCGGCCTGACGCCGTCCTCGAACCGGGCCCGCACGTCGAGCCGGCGGGCCTGGAAGTCCGTGCAGTTCGAGGTCGAGGTGAGCTCGCGGTACTTGCCCTGGGTCGGGATCCACGCCTCGCAGTCGAACTTCCGCTGCGCCGAGAGGCCCAGGTCACCGCCCGCGGTGTCGATGACGCGGTAGGCCAGCTCGAGCTTGTCGAGCCACTCCTTCTCCCAGCCCAGCAGTCGCTGGTGCTCGTCGTACGACTCCTCGACCGTGGTGTAGGTGAACATCTCGACCTTGTCGAACCAGTGCACCCGGATGATGCCCTTGGTGTCCTTGCCGTACGAGCCTGCCTCCTTGCGGTAGCAGGGGCTGAACGCGGCGTAACGCAGGGGCAGAGCGGAGGCGTCGAGAATCTCGTCGGAGTGGTACGCCGCCAGCGGCACCTCCGAGGTGCCGACGAGGTACATGTCGTCGCCGTCGATGCGGTACACGTCCTCCGCGGCCTGGCCGAGGAAGCCGGTGCCCTCCATCGCCCGCGGCCTCACCAGTGCGGGCGGGACCATCGTCGTGAAGCCGGTCGACCTGGCCTGGTCCATGGCCATGTTGACCAGGGCGAGCTCGAGGTCCGCGCCGGGGCCGGTGAGGTAGTAGAAGCGGGCGCCGGAGACCTTCGCGCCGCGCTCCACGTCGATCGCGCCGAGGATCCGGCCGAGCTCGACGTGGTCCTTGGGCTCGAACCCCTCGGCCTCGAAGTCCCGGGGCGTGCCGACGTGCTCGAGCACGACGAAGTCGTCCTCGCCGCCGGCCGGCGCCTCGGCCGCGGGGACGTTCGGGATCGACATGAGCAGCTCGCGGTAGGCCCGCTCGGCCTCCGTCTGGGCCTGCTCGGCCTCCTTCACGGCAGCCGAGAGCGCCTTGGTCCGGGCCAGCAGCTCCTGCTTCTCCTCGCCCTGGGCGCCCTTCAACGCAGCGATCTGCTTGCCGAGAGTCTTCTGCTCGGCGCGGAGCCGCTCGAAGTCGGCGATGGAGGACCGCCGGCGCTCGTCCGCGGCGATCGCCTGGTCGACCACGTCCGGGGACAGGCCACGCTTGACCTGCCCTTCGCGCACGCGGTCGGGCTCTTCACGGAGAAGTCGAGGATCGATCACCACAAAAGGATATCTGCCACGTGCACACGACTTCTGCCAGACGTTAGGACCGGCGACCCGGGACCTGCGGCCCTGCCGCCCCGCGGAGCCGGATGCCACGCTCCGCTTGGGGGACCCAAAGCAGGAGGACGTATGAGCAATCGGCTGATCGGCCCGGTCGACACGATCTGGCTCAACATGGACCGCGCCAACAACCTCATGGTGATCGAGAGCCTGATGTTCCTCGACGGCCCCGTCGACTGGGACCGGCTGATCGCGACCTACCGCCGGCGGATGCTGGACCGCTACCCGGTGTTCCACCAGCGTCCCGTGCTCTCCATGACCCACGTCGCGCCCCCGCACTGGGAGGACGACCCCGACTTCGACCTGGACCGCCACGTGTTCCGGACGACGCTCGAGCACGGCGACGACGCGGCCCTCCAGCGCTACATCGAGCGGCGGCTCCCGGTCCCCTTCGACCGCAAGCACCCGCTGTGGGAGGTCCACTTCATCGACGGGTACGACGGCGGCGCAGTCGTCTACTCACGCCTGCACC
>DATGYO010000131.1:0-2218 GCA_035297905.1 Nocardioidaceae bacterium | reverse complement strand
GAGGCCGCTCGTGACTCCGGCCGAGTGTGCGAGGGGGTCGACCCTATGGGGCGCGGCCGAGCAAAGGCGAAGCAGACCAAGGTTGCCCGTGACCTGAAGTACCGCTCTCACGAGACGGACCTCAGCGCGCTGGCCCGGGAGCTGCACGGCGAGTCGGGGAAGCAGACGTCGGACGACGTGAACGACTCCGACGAGTACGACGAGTGGGCTGACTACCCTGAGCCCAGCCGTCGCGACTGACTCCACCAGCATCACCTGACGCGCGACTGCCCGCGGTCCGATGCCCGGCCCAGCCGGGGACAGGACCGCGGGTTTCGCATGCGACTTTCCCGCTCTCACGACAGCCCCACTCTCGCTGTAACGCGGAGTTATGGACGGTCCACAAGCGGCATAGCGCTGGGGAACGGTCCATACCGCTTGGGAAGGTGCGAGTCGGGTGGCCACCCGTCGAACGGCGACCACCCGACCGTCGTACGGCAGGGTCAGCGGTTGAGCCAGAGGCCGCGCAGCCGGCCGACCTCGGTCATCCGGCGCTCGGCGAGCCGGTCCGCGGCGACGGCCGGAGGCACGCCCTCCTCGGCGGCGAGCTCGAACACGCGCGAGGTGGTGTCGAAGATCTTCTCGGCGCGCTGCTTGGCGCGCTCGAAGGAGAAGCCCTCGAGCTCGTCGGCCACCTGGATCAGACCACCCGCGTTGACCATGTAGTCGGGTGCATAGAGGATCCCGCGGTCCTGGAGCTGCTTCTCGACGCCGTCGTGGGCGAGCTGGTTGTTGGCCGCACCGCAGACGATCTTGGCGCTGAGCACGCTCACCACGTCGTCGTCGAGAGCGCCGCCGAGAGCGCAGGGGGCGTACACGTCGAGCTGCGAACGGACCAGCTCATCGGTGTCGGAGACCGCCCGGACCTCGGGGTGCTGGGCCTGGACCCGGGCGACGGCGGCCGGGTCGACGTCGGTGACCACGACATCGGCGCCGTCGTCCACCAGATGGGTGACCAAATGGTGACCAACCTTGCCGACCCCGGCAACCCCGACAGTCCGCCCGTGGAGGGTCGGCGCGCCCCAGGTCACCTGGGCCGCGGCACGCATCCCCTGGAAGACGCCGTACGCCGTGAGGACCGACGAGTCGCCCGCGCCACCGTGCGCGACGGTGCGGCCGGTGACGTAGGAGCACTCGCGGGCGATGTTGTCCATGTCCTCGGGAAAGGTCCCGACGTCGCACGCCGTGAAGTAGCGGCCGTTGAGCGACTGGACGAAGCGGCCGTAGGCCCGGAGCAGCGCTTCGCTCTTGATCTTGGTGGGGTCACCGATGATGACGGCCTTGCCGCCGCCGAGGTCCAGACCGGCCAGAGAAGCCTTGTATGCCATGCCTTTCGAGAGGTTCAGCACGTCTTCGAGTGCGTCCTGCTCGCTGGCGTAGGGGTAGAAACGGGTGCCACCCAGGGCGGGTCCGAGAGCTGTGGAGTAGATGGCGATGATCGCCTTGAGACCGGTCGGCTCGTCGTGACAGAAGACGACTTGCTCGTGCCCGGTGCCGCGCTCGAACACGCCGGCGGACTGCTGTGGTGCGGCCACGGTGGTGACCCTTCCTCGTTGGGCCCGCGGGGTGTGCGGGCGGCTGGTAACTTGCGGTCCGCGGGGGTGTTGCGGGCCGTCGAGAGAAGCCTACGGAGATCCGGCATTCCGTGCGACCTGTGTCACAAGCGCGTGTTGTCCCCGAGCCGGGAGACACCGGCGCTGTCCGCCAATGGCTAGTCCAGACCACTTAGTGGTTCATAGGGACCATTGTCCGAATTTCAACTGCTGCCTACTCTCGTTGGTGTCACCATTGAGTGAGCATGACCAGGGCCTCCCCTGGTCGTGGGTGGGTACAGACAGGGAGGGAGGGAGTCGCATGAACATGCGACCACCTGAGTCCGAGGCGCTGCTCACGCCTGCAGAGGTTGCGGCCATGTTTCGCGTTGACCCGAAGACGGTCACGAGGTGGGCCAAAGCCGGCAAGCTGAGCTCGATCAGGACTCTCGGAGGACATCGCCGTTATCGCGAGTCCGAAGTGCGCGATCTGCTGACTGGGATGGTTCCCGAGCAGCGTCGTGGGGATGAGAGCTGAGGCTCGAAACTCCCAGGGGGGACGTAACAGCTCGGGTCGGGTGTCGGGGGGCATTGAGTACCTAAGTTCGCACGTTCAAGGACCTAGCACCGCCAGGTGCTAGGTCCTT
>DATGYO010000130.1:0-6585 GCA_035297905.1 Nocardioidaceae bacterium | reverse complement strand
CGAGGCGCTCGACCCTCGCGAGAAGCACATCCTCACGCTGCGGTTCTTCCGTGGCATGACGCAGTCGCAGATCGCGGCAGAGATCGGCGTCTCGCAGATGCACGTCTCCCGCCTGCTGAACAAGACCCTCGCGCAGCTGCGGGAGCGGCTCACCGAGGACCCGTCGCTGGACGGCGGCAGCCCGCTCCGTCCCTAGTGCCCGGTCGTGTCTCCGGTCTAGTCTCCCGGCGACGACTGGCGCTGGTCGCGGTCGGCCAGCGCCTCGATCGACTGCGGGTGGAAGATCCCCGCCAGCACGCCGAGCGCGACGATCCCCAGACCGACCGCGACCCAGGTGGTCTGGCCGCCCCGGAAGTCCCAGGCCACCAGCAGCTGGATCAGCTGGGCGACCACGATCGGCGCCCGGGCCCACGAACGCAGGCGCAAGAGGCCCCAGGCGCACAGCGCCAGGGCTGCGCCGTAGACGAGGAAGAAGATCGACGTGGTCGCGCCCATGACCGCCTTGTCCGCCTGGAGCACCGCGAGCTCGGTCACCGCCAGGCCCACGCAGATCAAGGCCTCGACAGCAGCGAGCAAGGCGGCCACGGTGAGCGGTGCGGGCCGGCCTCCCGGCGGAAGGGCGTCGTGGGGCGTCGCGGTCACGGGTCCAGAGCGTACTCGGCGCGCGACACCGGCGGTTCGGCGCGGTCTCGGGGCGTTTACGGCGTAAATTTCGCTGCTGTGACGAAAGTGACCTCGTGAAAGCCTTGCTTGCACTGGGTTCTCTTGCAACGATCGTGGTCGTCACCGGCAAGAGGTGGGAACGTCCCTGCCCGAGACTGGGGATCCGGTGACCGCCACCCGACCAAGTTCACCAACTGGTGGGCCTCGTCGGACTTCGTGCATGTGTTCACAAACAGTGACGCACATGCACGATGCACGAGAGGGCACGTAAGGACCGGCTCGCACACCCTGCGAGCGGCCACCGCACAAGCTAAGGAGTCGTCGCCGTGGATTGGCGCCACCGCTCTGCATGCCTCGATGAGGACCCAGAGTTGTTCTTCCCGATCGGCAACACCGGTCCGGCCATCCTCCAGATCGAGGAGGCCAAGCAGGTGTGCCGACGCTGCGAGGTGCGCGAACAGTGCCTCGCCTGGGCGCTCGAAGCGGGCCAGGACCACGGCGTCTGGGGCGGTATGAGCGAGGACGAGCGTCGCGCTCTCAAGCGTCGCAACGCTCGCGCCAAGGTCCGCACCGCCTGACCCATCGCCATCGCCGCCCTGGGAAGCATCCCGCGCGGTGCGGAGGGCCGGACCCAGGCGGCTCAATGCAGCGGAAGGTCGACGACGACCCGGGTGCCTCCACCCGGACACGGCCCCATCTCCAAGATCCCTTCGAGCTCGGACTCCACGAGCGTACGGACGATCGAGAGCCCGAGGCTCGTGGACGTGTCGAGGTCGAACCCTTCGGGCAGACCCCGGCCGTTGTCCTCGATGGTCACGTGCAGTCGTCCCACGAGACGCTGCACGGTCATCGTGATCTCCCCAGGCCCTTCGCCGAAGGCGTGCTCGAGGGCGTTCTGGAGCACCTCGGTGAGGATCATCGCCAGTGGTGTGGCGGTGTCGGCGGGCACCATCCCGAAGCTGCCCCGTCGCGAGGTCACCACCTCGGCGCCCCGCGAGCTGACCTCGGCCACCATCAGCCGCAGCCGGTCGGCGACCTCGTCGAAGTCGACGGACTCGTCGAAGGCCTGGCTCAACGTCTCGTGCACGATGGCGATCGAGCCGACGCGTCGTACTGCTTCTTCGAGCGCCGCTCGACCTTCGGGCACCTGCATCCGGCGAGCCTGGAGCCGCAGCAGTGCTGCCACCGTCTGGAGGTTGTTCTTCACCCGGTGGTGGATCTCGCGGATCGTTGCGTCCTTGGTGACGAGCTCACGGTCCCGTCGACGCAGGTCTGTGACGTCGCGCAGCAGCACGAGCGCGCCGATGTGCTCCCCGGTCGGGCGCAGCGGGATCGACCGGACGATCAGCGTGGCGTCGTCGTTGCCCACCTCCGTGTCGAGGGGTCGCTTCCCTGCGAGCACGGCGCTCAGGGTCTCCTCGTCGGGCCGGTGACGCGGCGGGACGAGGGCGCGCGTGATCTCCGCCAGGTCCAGGCCCGTGAGGTCGCCGGTCAGACCGAGCTTGCGGTAGACCGACAGCGCGTTGGGGCTGGCGTAAGTCACCCGGCCGTTCGCGTCGATGCGCACGAAGCCGTCGCCCACGCGCGGCGAGTCGACATGGTCGGATCGCTGCCCGGGGTAGGGGAAGTACCCGTTGCTGATCATCTGCGTCAGGTCCGTCGCGGTCTGCAGGTACGCCAGCTCGAGACGGCTCGGGGTGCGGACGCCGAGAAGGTTCGTGTTGCGGGCCACCACGGCGATGATCCGACCCATGTGGCGTACCGGGATGGCTTCCACCCGGACCGGGATGTCGTCGCGCCACTCCGGGTCGCCCTCGCGCGCGACGCGCTCCTGCTCGTAGGCCGAGTCGAGCAGGGGCCGGCGGCCGCGCGGGATGAACGCACCGACGAGGTCGTCGACGTACGCCGTGGGGCCCGTCGTCGGGCGCATCTGCGCACCCGCCCAGAACCCCTTGCCCTCGCTGTCCGGGAGCCAGAGCACGAGGTCGGCGAAGGACAGGTCTGCCACGATCTGCCAGTCGGCCATGAGCAGGTTCAGCCATGCCAGATCGTCGTCGCAGAGGTCGGTGTGGGCCTTGACCAGGTCGTTCAACGAGGGCACTGCCTCAGCCTATGGGAGCCGGCGCACCGGGTCCGCGTGCACAGGGGCGCAATGGCAGGATGGGGCCTATGTCGTTGACGTTCTGGGAGCGGGTGCGGGCCAACGGCCTCAAGGTCCCCGAAGACCGCCCCCTCTCAGAGCTCACGACCGAGCTGACCGCGATGCTCGGCGACCCGAACCCGGCCGTTCGCGACGGCATCGCCTACCCGACGCTGGACACCTGGATCGTCCAGGGCGTGTACGACGACCTGCTCGAGGGCCTCGGGGACGGCATGGCCGCGGGGCTGACCGTCGGCCTCGGCGAGGACGGCACCGACACGGTCTTCCGGCGCAGCTTCTCGGTGCTCGTGCTGGCGGAGTGCATCAGGAGGGACAACAAGCAGCACCTCGTGCCGGCGCGTGCCATGGTCACCTGGGGCGACCGGATCGCGAGCTGGTTCATCCGTGAGCGCGACCTCCGCGGTTTCGTGAAGCACAAGGGCTGGGCGCACAGCGTCGCGCACGGCGCCGACGCGATCGGCGAGCTCGCGATGTCCGAGGCGATGGGCCGCCTGGAGCTGACGGTGCTCCTCGACGTGATCGCCGACCGGCTGCTGCTCCCGACGCAGTACCACCTGGTGCACGGCGAGCCCGACCGCCTCGCTCTCGCCACGATGCGCGTCCTGCGCCGCGACCTGGTGGGCATCGACGTCATCGAGCCGTGGCTGGCCAGGCTGGGCCAAGGTGCCCGGGCCCATGGGCTCAGCGAGGAGGACCCGTACCTCATCGCCGGCAACACCCAGAGCTTCCTCCGTGCCCTCCACCTCCAGCTCGCCCTGGCGCCGAACCCGCCTGCGACCCGGCCCGACGTGCTGCTCGCCGTGATCGAGCGGCTGCGGGAGTCCAACCCGGAGTACCTGTCGAACAGCGCTGCCGGGTAACAGCGGCCTCCTGCGAGTGGCGGGTGTACGCGTGGGTAACATGCCGCCATGACCGACGTCACAAGCAGCACCGAGGCCACCGAAGCCGAGCCGGCCCCTGAGGGCTCCGCCGTCACCGAGGGCCATGGTGGTGAGCACGCCGTCGCGGTCGCCGCGGCCCACGGCGTCGACACGATGTTCACCCTCTCGGGCGCGCACGTCTTCCCGATGTACGACGGCGCGGTCCACGCCGAGCCGCCGATGCGCCTGCTCGACGTGCGTCACGAGCAGACGGCGGTCTTCGCGGCGGAGGCGCTCGGCAAGCTCACCCGCATCCCTGGACTGGCCGTCCTCACCGCGGGTCCTGGCGTCACCAACGGCGTCAGCGCCATCACGCAGGCGTCGTTCAGCGGCTCCCCCCTCGTCGTCGTCGGTGGGCGGGCCCCGGCCAACCGTTGGGGCATGGGCAGCCTGCAGGAGTTCGACCACCCCGCGATCCTCGGGCCGGTCACCAAGTCCGCCCGGACCGTGCACCAGGTCGGCGAGATCGCGACATCGGTCGACGAGGCGTTCACGCTGGCCGGGTCCTCGCACCGGGGCCCGACGTTCCTCGACATCCCGATGGACGAGTTCTTCAACCGGGCGGCCGTCGAGCGCCCCACACCCGCGCCGCGGAAGCGCGTCGAGCCTGACCCGGACGCGATCTCTGACATCGGCGCCCTGCTCGCCGAGGCGAAGCGGCCGGTGGTCATCTTCGGCACGGACGTGTGGGCGGACGGCGCCGAGGAGGCCGCGCTCTGCCTGGTCGAGCAGGCTGGAATCCCGGCGATCACCAACGGCATGGGGCGCGGCATCGTCCCCGGCGGGCACCCGCTGCTCATGACCAAGGCCCGCAGCAAGGCACTCGGCACGTGCGACCTGGCGATCGTGGTCGGCACCCCGCTGGACTTCCGGCTCGGGTACGGCGTGTTCGGCGGCAAGGACGGCGCCCCGCAGGCCAAGGTGGTGCACGTCGCCGACTCGGAGGCGCAGATCTCCCGGCACGCCGGCCTCGCCGCCTCCGCGTGGGGCGACCTGACGTTGGTCCTCCAGGGCATCGAGGCCGCGCTCGAGCAGCAGCTGCGCAAGCCCGACTGGTCCTCGTGGGTCGGCGAGCTGCAGGCGGACGTGGCCACCGCCACCGACCGCGACAATGCCCTGCTCAGCGCGGAGGCGGACCCGATCCACCCGGCCCGGATCTACGGGGAGCTGCTCCCCCGTCTGGCGCAGGACGCGGTCGTCATCGGTGACGGCGGTGACTTCGTGTCGTTCGCCGGCAAGTACGTCGAGCCCAAGCAGCCGGGCGGGTGGCTCGACCCCGGTCCCTACGGATGTCTCGGAGCCGGCATGGGTGCGGCCATCGCCGCGCGGATCGCTCGTCCGTCGTCCCAGGTCGTGCTGCTCTTCGGCGACGGGGCGGCCGGCATGTCGCTGATGGACGTGGACACCCTCGTGCGTCACAAGCTTCCCGTCGTGATGGTCGTCGGCAACAACTCGGCCTGGGGCCTGGAGAAGCAGCCGATGCAGATGCTCTACGGCTATGACGTCGTCGCCGACCTCGCTCCGCAGACCCGCTACGACGAGGTGGTGAAGGCGCTCGGCGGCGCCGGCGAGACGGTCACCGACCCGCGGCAGATCGGCGCCGCCCTGGACCGTGCCTTCGCCGCGGACCTTCCGTATCTCGTCAACGTGATCACCGACGTCAACGCCCCCTACCCGCGCAACACCTTCGGGGTCTGATGACGCTGGTCATCCGGCCGGCACACGACGAGGACCTCGCGGCCGTGGGTGGATTGACACTCGACGCCTACGCCGCGGACCGGTTCGTGACCCGGGACGGTGAATACGCCCAGGAGCTGCGTGATGCCGCCACCCGGGCGAGGGAGGCCGAGCTCTACGTCGCCGTCGCCGAGGACGGCACCCTCCTTGGCACGGTGACGTACTGCCCCGAAGGCTCCGACTACCGCGAGCTCGCCGGCAGCGGCGAGGGCGAGTTCCGGATGCTCGCGGTAGCCCCGGACGCCCGCGGGCGAGGGATCGCCGAGGCGCTCGTCCGGATGTGCATCGAGCGCTCCGAGGAGCTCGGGTACGGCGCGGTGGTGCTCAGCAGCATGCCGAACCAGGAACGGGCCCATCGGCTCTACGCAAGAGTCGGCTTCCGCCGTACGCCCGAGCTCGACTGGCAACCGCGACCCGGGATCGAGCTGCTGGCCTTCCGACTCGACCTCAGCCCTGCTGCGAGCCGCTGAGCCTCGAGAGGAACCGATCCCGGTCCACGACCACCCGGGTCACCTCGCCGGTCCCGACGACCCTGCCGTCCGAGACATGGCTCGCGGCCACCGCGAAACGGACGAGTCGCCCGTCGACGTACGCCACGCTCGCCTGGACCTCGACGCGTTCGCCCACCGGGCTGGCGCCGAGGTGCTCGAGCGAGACCCGGGTGCCGACGCTCGTCGAGGCCGGGTCGAGCGACGAGGCGATCGCGACACAGGTCGCCGCCTCGCACCAGGCCAGCAGGCGAGGAGTCCCCAGGACGTCCAGGTCTCCCGAACCCACGGCCGCGGCTGTGTCTGCCTCTGTCACCTGGAACTGCAAGGTCGCTGACTGCCCGATCTCCATGGCGCCATCCTGCCGACCGGGCTCCCGCCCAGCTGATCCGGGGCTGTCACACGGAGCCGAGTCAGCGCCGGACAGACCCGATTGGCCGTCGCCCCCGCACTTTTGCGACAATGGACGGCGACCCGGAGCCGACCTGGCCCGGGTCCCGCGTTGAGGAGGACACCATGGGTAAGACCGGCCGCAAGCGCCGCGCCCGCAAGAAGAAGGGCGCCAACCACGGTAAGCGCCCCAACGCCTGAGCCCAGGCGTTCTTGCGCGTGACGC
>DATGYO010000129.1:0-43807 GCA_035297905.1 Nocardioidaceae bacterium | reverse complement strand
GCACCGGGACATTTCAGACGATGTCAGGCGCGCTCACGCGGGCCTCGTCGGCCTCCTGGTCGCTCAGCTCCCGCTGGCTCTGGCGTTCCGCCTCGACCCGGCGCAGGTAGTGGTCGACCTCGTCGTCCCGCCGCCTCTCGTCCCAGCCGAGCTCCGCGGCCATCAGGTCCGCGGCGGGACGGGCGGCCGTCGTACCTCGGTCGAAGGTCTCGATGGAGATCCGAGTGCGTCGCGTCAGGACGTCGTCGAGGTGCCGGGCCCCCTCGTGGGTCACCGCATAGGTCACCTCCGCCGCGAGGTAGTCCTCGGCGCCCGCCAGTGGCTGCCCGAGCGCGGGCCTGACGACCACGAGGTCGAGGAGCTCGTCGACCAGGGAGCCGTACCGGTTCAGCAGGTGCTCGATGCGGGCTGGATGGAGCCCGGACCGGCGGGCGAGCCCGTCGCGCTGGTTGGCGCGCGCCGCGTAGCCCTCGGCCCCCGCGAGCGGGATGCGGTCGGTGACGGAGGCCGGCACGGCTCCGCCGAGGGAGTGCGCCGCGGCGTCGACGGCGTCTCGCCCCATGACCCGGTAGGTCGTCAGCTTCCCGCCCGCGATGATCACGAGGCCGGGTACCGGCGTGACGACGGTGTGCTCGCGCGAGATCCGGCTGGTCGGCTCGGACTCCCCTGAGAGGAGCGGTCGGAGGCCGGCGTACACGCCCTCGACGTCCTCGTGGGAGAGCGGCTCCCTGAGGAGCTTGTTCACCTCACCGAGCAGGTAGTCGATGTCGCGCCGGGACGCAGCGGGGTGCGCCTTGTCGAGGTTCCAGGGCGTGTCCGTGGTGCCGATGATCCAGTGCCGGCCCCAGGGGATCACGAAGAGCACCGAGACCGCCGTGCGCATGATCAGCCCGGAGTCGGAGCGGATGCGGTCGCGGGGAACGACCAGGTGGATCCCCTTGCTGGCCTGCACGTGCAGCGCGCCGCGACCGCCGACCATCTCCTGGATCTCGTCCGTCCACACGCCAGCGGCGTTCACCACGACCCGGGCGCGAACCTCGATCTCGCGACCGGTCTCGAGGCACACAGCGCGCACGCCGGTGACCCGCTCCCCCTCGCGGAGGAAGCCGACCACCCTCGTGCGGTTCACCAGCAGTGCGCCGTGGGAGGCGGCGGTGCGGGCGATCGTGACGACGAGCCGGGCGTCGTCCACCTGGGCGTCGTAGTACTGGATCGCGCCTGCGAGCTCGTCGGTCTTGAAGTCGGGGGCGATCCGGCGGACCTGCCGGCGGAGCAGGTGCCGGTGGCGTGGCACACCCATGTCGTACTTCCCGGCCATCGCCATCGCGTCGTACATGACGAGCCCGGCGCCGACGTACGGCCGCTCCCAGCCACGGTGCATCAGCGGGTAGAGGAAAGAGACCGGCTTCACCAGGTGCGGAGCCAGCCGTGTGAGCAGCAGGCCACGCTCCTGGAGCGCCTCCCGCACCAAGCCGAAGTCGAGCATCTCGAGGTAGCGGAGGCCGCCGTGCACCAGCTTGCTGGAGCGCGAGGACGTCCCGGAGGCGAAGTCACGCTGCTCGAGGAGGCCCACCGAGAGACCTCGGGTGACCGCGTCGAGCGCGGTGCCCACCCCGGTGATCCCGCCGCCGACAACGAGCACGTCCACCTCGCCGTGAGCGAGCTGGAGGAGTGCCTCCTCGCGCGACTCCGGGCTGAGCCTCCCGCTGTAGGTCATCGTGCCCCCGTCGCCTGCTTGACCCGGGCGCCGAGCCCGGCGAGCCGGTCGCGCCCGATCGGGTTCAGCTCCTGCACCCTCGTGATCTCGGCCGCCTGGAGGTCGGCGACGGCGAGTCCCGGCGACTCGCCGCCCAGCCGGTCGAGCGGCCGGCCTTCGGGGTCGTAGATTGCGCTGCCGCCGTTGAACTCGTGCTCTCCGCAGCGACCTGTGAGACCGGAGAAGACGACGTAGATGCCGTTGTCGAGAGCCCGGGCGGCGTAGTACAGATCGCGACGGTGCTCGGACCCGACGTAGTACGCCGATGGGCACAGGTAGGCGCGGGCGCCGTCACGGGCCGCGGCTGCCGCATGCTCGGGGAAGCAACCGTCGTAGCAGATGCCGAGACCGAGCTCCCATCCCTCGACGACGATGCTCGCGCCGTGGTCGCCAGGGCTGAAGTTGCCTCGCTCCGCGTCGAAGAGGTGCTGCTTGTCGTATGGCGCGGCGACCGAGCCGTCCTCGGCGAAGACCAGGAGGCTCAGCGTGACCCGGTCGGCGGCCCGTCGTACCGCGGCGCCGACCACCACCACGACTCCGCGGTCGGCGGCGACCTCACTCAGCGGCGCCAGGCGCGCGTCGTCCTCGGTCAGGGTCTGGTCGAGACCCCACGTCTCGGGGGCGTAGCCGGTGAGGAAGAGCTCCGGGAGTACGACGACCCGGGCCGCACGGTCCGCGGCGGACCGGACGAGCGACACCGCGGTCGCGACATTCGCGGAGACGTCTCCCGGGACGGACTCCGCCTGCGCAGCCGCGACGCGGAGCACGGGGCTCACCGGACGCCCGCGGTCACTGGACCACGACCTCCACGCGCTGGAACTCCTTGAGGTCGGTGTAGCCGGTGGTGGCCATCGACCGGCGGAGGGCGCCCACCATGTTCATGGTGCCGTCGGCCACCCGGGAGGGGCCGAAGAGGATCTGCTCGAGAGTCCCCACGGTGCCGATCTCGACACGCTCGCCGCGAGGGAGCTTGGAGTGCCAGGCCTCCGCGCCCCAGTGGAACCCGCCGCCGGGCGCCTCCTCGGCACGGGCGAGCGGGGAGCCGATCATGACCGCGTCGGCACCGCAGGCGATGGCCTTGGCCACGTCGCCGCTGCGCCCGATCGACCCGTCGGCGATGACGTGGACGTAGCGGCCGCCTGACTCGTCGAGGTAGTCGCGACGTGCCGCCGCGACATCGGCCACCGCGGAGGCCATCGGCACGGCGAGGCCCAGAACGGTGCGCGTGGTGTGTGCCGCTCCCCCGCCGAAGCCCACGAGCACACCGGCAGCACCGGTCCGCATCAGGTGCAGGGCGGCCTGGTAGGTCGCACAGCCGCCGACGATGACCGGCACGTCGAGCTCGTAGATGAACTCCTTGAGGTTCAGCGGCTCGGCCTGGCCGGAGACGTGCTCGGCGGAGACCGTCGTACCCCTGATCACGAACATGTCGACGCCGGCGTCGACCACGGTCTTGGCGAACTCCTTGGTGCGCTGCGGCGACAGCGACCCCGCGACGGTCACGCCGGCCTCGCGCATCTCCTTCAGGCGGGAGGTGATCAGCTCGGCCTTGATCGGCTCGGCGTAGATCTCCTGCATGCGGCGCGTCGCGGCCTGGCCCCGCAGCTCACCGACCTCCGCAAGCAGATCGGTCGGGTCGTCGTACCTGGTCCACAGCCCCTCGAGGTCGAGGACACCGAGACCGCCGTGCCGCCCGAAGGCGACCGCGGTCTGCGGCGACATCACGGAGTCCATCGGGGCGGCGAGGATCGGGATCCCGAACCGGTACGCGTCGATCTGCCAGGCCGTGGAGACCTCTTCGGGGTCACGGGTGCGGCGGCTCGGGACGATCGCGATGTCGTCGAAGGAGTAGGCACGACGGCCGCGCTTGGCACGGCCGATCTCGATCTCGGTCACGTCAGGACTCTATCCGTGGTTGGTGCTGGTGACTTGTCGTGGTTCGCCGGGCTCGTGCTCAGCGGCCCGCGTAGTTCGGCGCCTCGACGACCATCTGGACGTCGTGGGGGTGGCTCTCCTTGAGTCCCGCAGACGTGATGCGGACGAACTGGCCGCGCTCCTGCAGCTCCGGGATCGTCCGCGCGCCGACATAGAACATGGACTGCTGGAGGCCGCCGATGAGCTGGTGCGCCACGGCGGAGAGCGGCCCGCGATAGGCGACCTGGCCCTCGATGCCCTCGGGGACGATCTTGTCGTCGCTGGCCACGTCGGCTTGGAAGTAGCGGTCCTTGGAGAACGACTTCTTGCCGCGCGACGCCATGGCGCCGATGGAGCCCATGCCGCGGTAGGCCTTGTACTGCTTGCCGTTGAGGAAGATGAGCTCCCCGGGGCTCTCCTCGCAGCCCGCGAGCAGCGAACCGATCATCACGGAGTCCGCGCCGGCCACGAGTGCCTTGGCGATGTCGCCGGAGTACTGCAGGCCGCCGTCGCCGATGACCGGCACCCCAGCCGGCTTGCACGCCAGCGCGGCCTCGTAGATCGCCGTGACCTGCGGGACACCCACGCCGGCCACGACACGCGTGGTGCAGATCGAGCCGGGGCCGACCCCGACCTTGACCGCGTCCGCGCCGGCGTCGACGAGCGCCTGGGCACCGGCCCGGGTCGCGACGTTGCCGCCGATCACCTGGACGTGCCGGGTGGCCGGGTCCTTCTTGAGCCGCGCGATCATCTCGAGCATGAGACGGGCGTGTCCGTTGGCCACGTCGGGCACGAGTACGTCGACCCCGGCCTCGACCAGGGTGGTCGCCCGCTCCCACGCGTCGCCGAAGTAGCCGATCGCCGCACCCACGAGCAGCCGCCCGTCGGCGTCGTTGGAGGCGTTGGGGAACTGCTCGGAGCGGACGAAGTCCTTGACCGTGATGAGGCCGGACAGCCTGCCGTGGGAGTCGACGAGCGGGAGCCGCTCGAGCTTGTGCTGGCGGAGCAGGGCCGTCGCGTCGTCACGGCTGATGCCGACGGGTGCGGTGATCAGCGGCATCTTGGTCATGACCTCGCCGACCAGGGTGGTTGCCCACTCCGCGACGGGCACGAACCGCAGGTCGCGGTTGGTGATGATGCCGATCAGCATGCGGTCCTCGTCGATGACGGGGAGGCCGGAGACACGGTACTCACCGCAGCGCTCGTCGAGCTCCTCCAGGGTCGCCTTCGGGCTGATCGTCACCGGGTTGGAGATCATCCCGGTCTGGGTGCGCTTCACGAGGTCGACCTGGTAGGCCTGGTCCTCGATCGAGAGGTTCCGGTGCAGGATGCCGATGCCGCCCTGACGAGCCATGGCGATCGCCATCCGCGACTCCGTCACGGTGTCCATGGCACTGGAGACGAGCGGGATCCTGACCGTGATGTCGCGGGTCAGCCGCGTGGTCGTGTCGACCTCGCTGGGGATCACGTCCGTCTCGCCCGGGAGCAGGAGGACGTCGTCGTAGGTGAGGCCGAGGGCTGCGAACTTCTCGGGTACGCCGGCAGGGGTGAGGTTCATGGGGCCTTCCGAAGCAAGTGACGGCAGGGAGCCAGTCTACCGAGGCGCCACGCCGGGACCGGTCCGGGCGTGGCGCTGGAAAGGCGAACGCCGCCCCGGCCGGGTGGGCTGGGGCGGCGTTCGTAGGTTACGAGGGCGATGGCTCAGTGGCCGTGGCCGTGACCGTGGCCGTGACCGGCACCGGCGGCGCCGTTCTCGTCCTCCTCCTCGGGCTTCTCGACGACCAGGGTCTCGGTCGTGAGGAGCATGCCGGCGATCGACGAGGCGTTCACCAGCGCGGAGCGGGTCACCTTGACCGGGTCGAGGACGCCCTGGGCGACGAGGTCGCCGTACTGGCCGGTGGCGGCGTTGTAGCCGTTGCCCGGACCGGCCTCGCGGACCTTGGCGACGATGACGTAGCCGTTGTCGCCACCGTTCTCGGCGATCCAGCGCAGCGGCTCGTCGACGGCCTTGCGGACGACCGCGACGCCCATCTTCTCGTCGCCGCTGAGGCCGAGGTCACCCTCGAGAGCGGAGACCGCGTGCACGAGAGCGGAGCCGCCACCGGCGACGATGCCCTCCTCGATCGCGGCGCGCGTCGCGGAGACGGCGTCCTCGATGCGGTGCTTCTTCTCCTTGAGCTCCACCTCGGTGGCGGCACCCACGCGGATCACGCAGACACCACCGGCGAGCTTGGCGAGGCGCTCCTGAAGCTTCTCGCGGTCCCAGTCGGAGTCGGTGGACTCGATCTCGGCCTTGATCTGGTTCACCCGGCCCTGGACCTCGTCGTCCTTGCCTGCGCCGTCGACGATCGTGGTGTTGTCCTTGGTGATCACCACGCGGCGCGCCTGGCCGAGCACCTCCAGCCCGACCTGGTCGAGCTTGAGGCCGACCTCGGCGGACACGACCTGGCCACCGGTGAGGGTCGCGATGTCCTGGAGCATGGCCTTGCGGCGGTCACCGAAGGCGGGGGCCTTCACGGCGGCGGCGTTGAAGGTGCCGCGGATCTTGTTCACGACCAGGGTCGAGAGCGCCTCGCCCTCGACGTCCTCGGCGATGATGAACAGCGGCTTGCCGGCCTGGATGACCTTCTCGAGCAGCGGGAGCAGCTCTGCGATCGCGGAGATCTTGCTCTGGTGCAGCAGGATGTACGGGTCGTCGAGGACGGTCTCCATGCGCTCGGCGTCGGTGACGAAGTAGGGCGAGATGTAGCCCTTGTCGAACTGCATGCCCTCGGTGAAGTCGAGCTCGGTGCCCATGGTGTTGGACTCCTCGACGGTGATCACACCGTCCTTGCCGACCTTGTCGAACGCCTCGGCGAGCAGGTCGCCGATCACGGAGTCGCGCGAGGAGACCGTCGCGACCGCGGCCATGTCCTCCTTGGAGTCCACGTCGCGGGCGGCCTTGCGCAGGGCCTCGCCGACGGCCTCGACCGCGAGGTCCATGCCGCGCTTCAGACCCATCGGGTTGACGCCGGCGGCGACCGCGCGGAGGCCCTCGTGGACCATGGCCTGGGCCAGTACGGTGGCGGTCGTCGTACCGTCACCGGCGACGTCGTTGGTCTTGGTGGCAACTTCCTTGGTCAGCTGCGCACCGAGGTTCTCGAACGGGTCGTCGCACTCGATTTCTCGTGCGACGGTGACCCCGTCGTTGGTGATGGTGGGGGCTCCCCACTTCTTGTCGAGGACGACGTAGCGGCCCTTGGGCCCCAGCGTCACCTTGACTGCGTTGGCGAGGGTGTCCACGCCCCGCTCGAGTGAGCGGCGTGCGCTCTCGTCGAACTCAAGAATCTTCGGCATCGTGTGACTAGCAACCTTTCCGGTTGGGCTGGTGAAAGACACAGCCCCGAGGGCCCGAACGAGTCAGGCCGCCCGGGGCGGAGTCAGGGAGAGTCAGGCACAGGGCCTGAGATCACCCGATGACAGCGAGCACGTCGCGGGCGGAGAGGATCAGGAACTCCTCGCCGGAGTACTTCACCTCGGTGCCGCCGTACTTGCTGTAGATGACCTTGTCGCCGACGTTGATGTCCATCGGGATGCGCTCGTCACCGTCTTCGTTGAAGCGGCCGGGACCGACGGCGATGACCTCGCCCTCCTGCGGCTTCTCCTTGGCGGTGTCCGGGATGACCAGACCGGAAGCCGTGGTCTGCTCGGCGTCGAGCGGCTTGACGACGATGCGGTCCTCGAGCGGCTTGATGTTGACCGACACGATGTCGACCTCCACTTTCTCGTGATCGAGAGGTTCACATGGCTGATTGGTGCTTGCTCGGCCGCACGCCGTCGCGGGGGTCGTGCGTCTCACAAGCGTTGGCACCCTCGGTGTGAGAGTGCTAACTGCGAATCTAGGACGCGATTAGCACTCGGTCAAGTCGAGTGCCAGACTGCCTCTCGTGGATCTCGAGGCGTTCCGTTGGCTGCTCTCCGACGAGGGCAGGTCCCTGCTCGCTCGGGCCGAGGACGTGTACGACGGGCAGCCCGACCATGCTCTCGAGGCGGCCGGCGTCCTGCGGCGGGAGGCCTCCCCCGAGCACGTCGCCGCCGCGATGACACAGGTGGAGTTGCGGCACCGCGCGAAGGCGAAGTTCGGCGACCTCGCGGCGTCCATGTTCTTCACGCCCGACGGGCTCGAGCAGTCCACGAGGCTACGCGTTGCGGCGCACCGGGCCGCCCGGGTCGCCGCCGCCGAGCCTCCCTCGGTGATCGACGTCGGCTGCGGGATCGGCGGGGACCTCGTCGCATTCGCCCGCGCCGGGCTGACCGCCGCCGGCATCGACCGCGACCCGCTGCGGGTGGCCGTCGCCTCCGCGAACCTCGACGCACTGGGGCTCGGCGGCGCCGTCCAGGTGGCCGACGCGGAGTCCCTCGACCTCTCCGGGTTCGGGGTGGTGTTCGCCGACCCCGCCCGTCGTACCGACCGTGGACGGGTGTTCGACCTCGACGCGTACGAACCGCCCTGGCCCTTCGTCGAGCGGCTGCTCCAGCGGCCCTCCGTGGTCAAGATCGCCCCTGGCATTCCGCACGACGTGGTCCCCGACGGCGTGGAGGCGGAGTGGGTCAGCGACGAGGGCGACCTGAAGGAGGCTGCACTCTGGTCGCCGCAGCTCGCCATAGCGAGGCGGCGCGCCACGGTCATCCGTCCCGGTGGGCTGGCAACGCTGACCGACCAGGACGACCCGGGTGACCGCTCGATGCGGCCACCACAGCGGTTCCTCTACGAGCCGGACGACGCGGTGATCCGGGCGGGACTCGTGACGGCGGTCGCCGCCGGGGTGCACGGGGGGCTGATGGACGAGCACATCGCCTACGTCACGAGCGACGAGGCCTTCTCGACGCCGTTCGCCCGGACCTACGAGGTGCTCGAGACGCTGCCCTACAGGGAGAAGGCGCTGAAGGCTGCCCTGCGGGAGCGTGGCGTGGGTCGGCTGACCATCAAGAAGCGTGGCGTGAACGTGGTGCCCGAGGAGCTCCGACGGCAGCTGGCTCTCAGGGGTGACGAGGAGGCCACGCTGGTGCTCACCCGCGTCTGGGGAAAGGGCACCGCACTGCTCGTGCGTCCCGTCCGCTGACCGGGGGCGGCAGGTGCGGTCGCAACGGCACACGTGTGCCGTTGTGACGCGGTCGAGTCCTCGCCGCCCGCCACAACGGCACAGGTGTCCTGTCGTGACGCGCCCGCCCCGCGAACCGTCTCAGGTGCCGGGGTCGCGGTGGTACGTCGCCGGCGGGGTGCCGACCACCTGGGTGAACACCCGCGTCAGGTGCGCCTGGTCGCTGAACCCGAGATCCTGGGCGAGGGCGGCCCAGTCCACCGGGTGGTCGGCGTGGGCGGCCGCGGCCGCCTCGAGGATCCGGAACCGCTGGATGACCCACTTCGGCCCGATCCCGACGTACTCGGTGAACACCCGCTGGAGCGCACGCAGGCTCACTCCGGCCACCTCGGCCAGCTGGTCCGCACGCTGGAGGTCGCGCCGGCGCTCGGCCTCGGCGACGAGGCCGTTGACCCAGGCGGCCGTCGCGTCGGGCCGGGGCCCCAGGGAGGCCAGGTAGTCCTCCATCGCCCTCACCGTCTCCTGGGCCGGGGCGTCGGAGAGGATGCGGTCCGCCACCGGCCGGTCGTCCGCCCCCAGCACCTCCCCCGCCGGCCGGACCGTCCCGGAGATGCTGCCGACCGACCGCTTCAGGACCGGGCGGAAGCCCGCCGGGTGGAAGGCCGTGCCGAGCACGTGCCCGCGGCCGGTCAGCACCCGCTCGAACGGCTCACGGCTGATCCCGTGCACGAGCAGCCGCCCCTGCTCCGCGGCCACATGGATGCGCGGCTGGGGCACCACCTGCTGCCGGAACGTCCCGGGGACCTGCCAGCGCACCAGCCAGTGGTAGTCGACGAGCTCTGCCAGCGACCCCCGCGGCGCGATCCTTTCCACCGTGAAGACCTCGGCTCCCGCACGTGGCCGGACGATCGCCTCCGGCCGCCCCCGCGGAGCCTCGTCGCCACTGCTCACGGTCGCGATGCTAGCCGTCGCGTTTGTTCAAGACCGGCACTCCGCTGCGCTCCTAGCGTCGCTGTCATGAACGAGTACAGCTATTCACACAAGGCGGTCTGCAGGTTCGACGTCTCGTCCTGGACCGAGCAGACGTTCGCAGACATCGACGGCGAGGGTACGACGAGCGGCGAGATGTACTACCCGAACCGGGGCGTCACCCGCGCCGAGGTGACCTACACGTACACCGGAGACCTCGAGGGCACCTCGTCGCTCGTGTACCTCATCGCCTACAAGGCGGGCTCGCCCGCACCGGTGCTGGGGTTCGAGCGGTTCGAGGGCTCGCTCGACGGGCACGAGGGCTCGTTCGTGCTCCGGCAGGTCGGCGAGCAGGACGCCGGGTCGGTCCGGGCCCACCTCGCGGTCGTGTCCGGGATGGGCACGGGCGGCCTCGAGAGCCTCCGCGGCGAGGCGGACCTCGTCATCGAGGGCCACAGCGACAACGGGTACGAGCTGGTGCTGCACTACTCCCTCGGCTGAGGGCCGGGTGCCCGGTCAGGGGCAGCCGGGGCGTTGTACGCCCTTCACCGGAACAGGGAGGCGACCTGGCGCCCGGGCCTTGCCGAGCAGGACCTGGACGAGCGCGCGCATGGCGCCGGCGGTGTCGCCGTACATCGCGATCTTCGCGACCCGGGTGCTGCTGCTGCCCAGGGCGTAGGGCGTGTCCATGGTGACCACGACGTCCGAGCGCCTGCCGCCCCCGCCGTAGCCGACCAGTGCCACGCGGGTTCCCGACCCGGTGCGCAGGCCTGCCTTGGCGGCGGCGGCGTTGAACCTCGCCACCGCGTCACTCGGCCCCGAGGCGAGCACCGACCGGCCGACGAGCCGCCCACGACAGGGACCGCTTGCCATCGTGGCGGCGCCGGCGGAGAGGCGATACGACTCGCGACCACTCGTGCCGGGCTTCCGGGTGAGGGCGGGCTTCAGGTCGTGCTGGTGCAGGAGCACCGCGATCTGACGGGCAGCTGCCTGCTCGAGGCGGGCCCGGGAGAGGCTTCCGCCCTGCACCGCCCGGACGATGGCGTCCCGCGCGGCGCTGGGGCTCGGCGGCATGAGGAGGACGTCCTCCCCGGCGTTCAGGGCGCGGACGGCGGCCTCTCCGCTGGAGTACTTGTTCGTCACGGCACCCATGTTGAGCGCGTCGGTGACGGCGAGGCCCTGGAAGCCGAGGTCGCGCCGGAGGAGACCCGTGACGACCTTGCGGGAGAGCGACGAGGGCATCCGTGGGTCGACCGCGCGCACGTCGATGTGGCCGACCATGACGGCGGCCATGCCTCCGGACACGCCGGCACGGAACGGCACGAGGTCGCTCGCGCGCAGCTGTCGAAGCGTCTTGCGCTGCACGGGCAGCTCGACGTGGCTGTCGGCAGGGACCGACCCGTGGCCCGGGAAGTGCTTGATGACCGGCAGGATCCCCGCGGAGAGGTAGCCGTCGACGGCGGCGTTCATCTGACGCGCCACGACGCCGGGTCGGCTGCTCGCGGAGCGGGAGCCGATGGTCGGGTCGTCCGGGCCGGAGGTCACATCGCTGTCCGGGGCGAACACGACGCTGAACCCCAGGTTGACCAGCTCGGCGCCACTCGCGGCGGCGGCTCGTGAGGTCAGCCGGGGGTTCCCGGCAGCACCCGCGCTCATGAACGTCGGGAACCGGGTGGCGCGGTCCTTCACCCGCTCCACGATCCCACCCTCCTGGTCGACACCGATGAAGACCGGCCACCTGCGCCCGGCCTGACGTGCCGACGCCTGCAACGCGCGGTTGCTTGCGCGCAGCGCCTCGGTGCTGCCGATGTTCTCGGCCATGACGATCACGCCACCGAGGTGCAGCCCGTTCACCTGCGCGCTCGGCGCCCCGTGACCGTCGTACTGCGCCACGATGACCTGGCCGGCCAGGTGCGAGAGCGGCATCCGATGTGCGATCCGCTGCGCGCGACGGATCTCAACCCGGCTGGGTCCCCACCCGACCCCGATCGGCGCCGCCGTGTTGCGGCCGGCACCCGTCGCGCCGGCCGTGGTGGAAGGGTCTGACGGAGAGGGGGCGGGGGCCGTCGTCCTGGTCGACGCGGAGGTCCTGGTCGCACCACCACCCTTGTCCGCGCTCCCTGCCTCGGAGCAGGAGGCGAGCAGGAGGCTCAGGCCGAGCAGCGCTGCGACAGTTCTCCTCGCGGTCATCACTAGATCCTCTCAGCCTCGCCCGGACGGCACCGGGCAGGCGTCCTCACCTGTCAGGGCGGATTGTCGTCTGGCCCGCTGCTCAGGGGGCCACGATGAGCGCGGACCAGGCCGGCACCTCGACCCGCCCGTCCCTGAGCTCGACGCCGGGCTCCCAGCTGAGCAGCACCTTGCCGTAGGCCTCCGTCGCGACCGGTTGGTCCGAGAGGTTCACGAGCACCTGGTGCTCTCCACGCTGGAGCACGAAGAGCCCATGCTCGCGGTCGTGTCTCGCCCTGACCTGGTCCAGGTGCGGGTCGCGGAGGTCGCGGCGCTCCCTGCGCACCCGGATCAGGTCGCGGTACCACTGCAGTAGACGCGCGTGGTCTTTCTCCGAGACCTCGGACCAGTCCAGCTTCGACGCCTCGAAGGTCGCCGGTGCCTGCGGGTCCGGGACCTCGTCGCGGTCCCAACCGTGGGAGGCGAACTCCGAGCGACGTCCCTGTCTGACCGCTTCGCCGAGGTCGGGGTCTGTGTGGTCGGTGAAGTACTGCCACGGCGTGCTCGCACCCCACTCCTCGCCCATGAACAGCATCGGGGTCCACGGCGAGGTGAGCAGCAGCGCGGCGCCGCAGGCGAGCTGTCCGGCCGAGAGCGTCGCGGAGATCCGGTCGCCTGTGGCGCGGTTGCCGACCTGGTCGTGAGTCTGCAGGGAGGCCACGAACCGCCAACCGGGTACGGAGGCGGCGTCGACGCGGCGACCATGGCGCCGTCCCCGGAAGGACGACCAGGTGCCGTCGTGGAAGAACGGCGACCGCATCACCTTCTCGAGCGCGTCGGGGTCGTCGAAGTCGGCGTAGTAGCCCTGTCTCTCGCCGGTCAGTGCCACGTGGAGCGCGTGGTGTACGTCGTCGGCCCACTGTGCGTGCAGGCCGATCCCGCCGATCGCGTCGCCACGTCCCCGCGGGGTGACCGTCCGCGGGTCGTTGCGGTCGGACTCGGCGATGAGCCACATCCGCCGGCCTTCGCTCGTCGAGAGGTCGTCGACCGCGCGCGACATCTCCTCGAGCACGTGGACCGCGCGGTCGTCGTGGAGCTCGTGGACCGCGTCGAGGCGTAGCGCGTCGACGTGGAACTCGCGGAACCACTGGCGCACGTTGTCGAGGACCCATCGCCGCACGGGCTCGCTGCCTGGTGCGTCGAGGTTGAGCGCCGCACCCCAGGGCGTGTGGTGGGTCTCGGTCATGTAGGGACCGAACTCCCCGAGGTAGTTCCCGTCCGGGCCCAGGTGGTTGTAGACCACGTCGAGGCAGACGCCGAGGCCTCGCGCGTGCGCCGCGTCGACGAAGCGCTGCAGGGCGGCCGGCCCGCCGTACACCTCGTGGACCGCGTAGGGCGCGATGCCGTCGTACCCCCAGCCGTGCTTCCCCGGGAACGGGGCGAGCGGCATCAGCTCCACGATCGTCACGCCGAGATCCACCAGGTGGTCGAGGCGCTCGGCGGCCGCGTCGAGAGTCCCGTCGGGCGTGAACGTGCCCACGTGGAGCTCGTAGATCACCGCGCCCTCGAGCTCGACTCCGGCCCAGCGGGTGTCGGTCCAGGCGAACTCGTCGGGGTCGAACAGCTGTGACCATCCGTGCGGACCCTCGGGAAGCCGGAGGCCGCGCGGGTCGGGGCGGGGGTCGCCGCCGTCGAGCGAGAAGGCGTACGTCGAGTCGGGCTCGACCTCCACGATGGCGTGCCAGCGGCCCTCCTCACCACGGGCCATCGGCTCCCGTCTCCCTGGCAGCACGAGGTCTACCGACTCCGCGTCCGGGGCCCACACAGTGAACTCACGCAAGGCAGACTCCTTCTCAGCGCGCGACCAGAAGGGCCACGGGTAGCTGGGCGAACAGGTCGGCGCAGAGGACGTCTCCGCCTCCGGCGTGCAGGCGCCCGGTCAGCTCGTCGCGCCAGCTGCCCTCGGGCAGAGTGACCGACTGGTCCTTCCAGCCACCGCCGTCGACGAGACGGCGCGGGGCGCGCGTCACCACCGCGGCCACCCGGCCGGTGCGGACGAACCCCAGAGCGTGCTCCGAGCTGCTCGGCAGCCGCTCGTAGGTGGCACGGTCGCCGAAGCACTCGCGCAGCTCGCGCCGGACCCTCAACGCCCGCGTGGTGACCAACAGCTTCTCGTCGTCGAGGGAGATCGGCGCCTCCTCATCGAGGCGAGCGAGCCGGTCCTGGAGAGCGTCGTAGTCCACCGGCCGGCGGTTGTCGGGGTCGACGAGCGAGAGGTTCACGACCTCGCAGCCCTGGTAGGTGTCGGCGGTGCCGGGCAGCAGCAGCTGGAGCAGCTTCTGACCCAGGATCGTCGCGCGGATGCCGTCCTGGTTCTCGCGGACCGCCTCGTCGACGACGTCCCGCAACGGACCCGGCGCCGCCGCCTGGTCCGCGAAGGCGAGGACCCGGGCTTCGTACTCCTCGTTGCCGTCGACCCACGCCGTGTGTCGCTTCGCCTCACGCATCGCCTTCACGAGGTAGCCGTGGAGGCGGTCCTGGGGCAGCGGCCCGGCACCCACCATGGTCTGCCAGAGCAGGTGGGCGGTGGGCCGGTCGACCCCGGCCCGGTCCGCGGCCTCCCGGAACGCCTTGGAGCAGTCCTCCCACGCGATGGTGTCCTGCGCGACGGCCAGCAGCCGGGCCCGGACGTCCTCGCTGCGCTTGGTGTCGTGGGTGGAGAGCGTTGTCATGCCGAGCGGCCAGGCCTCCTGCTGGTAGGCCGCCCAGTCGTGCATGATGTCGGGGTTCGCGCGCTCCAGGACTCCCGGGTCTCCGCCGACCTCGTTGAGCGCGACGAGCCGGTGCCAGCGGTAGAACGTGGTGTCCTCGATGCCCTTGGCCATCACAGGGCCCCAGGTCTGCTGGAGCCGGATCGCGAAGTCGAGCGAGTTGTCGTCCTCGGGGTTCTCGGCCTTGGCGAGGTCGGCGAGGGCCTTGAGCTCGCGCTCCAGGTCGGGGCGGGCCGCAACCGCCTCCTCCCGCGCCTGGCGCAGCCGCCTGCGAGCCAGCGGCGTGAGCCGCTCGTCGGGGCGGACGTAGGCGCGGTACACCTCGCTCGCGACGAGGAGCTCGACGACAGCGTCCCGCATCCGGTCCTCGTCGAGCTCGGGCAGCGCGTCGCAGGCGCGTCGGGTCAGCCGCTGCACCTCAGGCTCGAGCAGCTCGTCGACCACCTTGCGCTTGGCTCGCTCGACCGCGTTCTCGAGGTCGAGCCCACCACCGGCCTCCACCCAGCACTCGTCGAGCACAGGGGCCGCGGCCGGGTCGACGAGTGCGGCCGTGACGGCCCTCATCGCGTCGTAGCCCGTGGTGCCGTCGCACGGCCACGACCTCGGGAGTCGCTCCTCCCCCTCCAGGATCTTCTCGACCCAGATGCCCGTGCCCGGGAGGGTCGCGTCGCGGAGCATCTGGAGGTAGCCCTCGGGGTCGGCCAGGCCGTCCGGGTGGTCGATGCGGAACCCCTCGATGATCCCGCGCCGGTTCAGGTCGAGCAGGAGCCGGTGCGTCGCCTCGAACACGTCGGGCAGCTCGACGCGCACGGCGATCAGCTCGGTGACGTCGAAGAACCGGCGGTAGTTCAGCATGGCGTCGCTGTCGCGCCAGTTGGCCAGGACGTAGTGCTGTCGCGCCAGGACCTCGGCGACGTCTTCGCCCTCGGTGCCGGGTGCCACGGGGAAGATGTGGTCGAAGTAGCGCACGACCGGCTGACCGTCGTACTCGTCGAGCGTGATCTCGCCGGCGGCGAGGGCCTCCTCCAGCGTCCCGCCGAGGATCGGCAGACCGAGCCTGCCGTCGGCGGCCTCCCAGTCGATGTCGAACCAGTGCGCCCGCTCTGCCTCGCGGCCGTCGCGCAGGGTCTCCCAGAGCGGGGCGTTGGAGTACTGCGGCGCGACGATGGCCATGTGGTTCGGGACGACGTCCACGACGATGCCGAGGCCGTGCGACCTCGCGGCCTCCGCCAGCGACAGCAGGGCCTCCTCGTCGCCGAGCTCGTCGTTGATGCGGGTGTGGTCCAGCACGTCGTACCCGTGCTGTGAGCCCGGGACCGCCTTGAGGACCGGTGAGAGGTAGAGGTGGGTGATGCCGAGGGAGGCCAGGTAGGGAACCCGCGCCTCGGCGTCGGCAAAGGTGAAGCCGGCATGGAGCTGCAGGCGGTAGGTCGCGATCACGGTGCAGTCGTTCCCCCTGTGTGGACGTTCAAGCCTGTGACGCTCGACCCTAGTCCGGGTCCCCGATCGGGACGATGCCCCGGTTACCGCGGTCTGGCTACCGTGGCGTCATGACCACGATCCGTCGCACCGTCTCAGTCGACCGCCCCTTGGCGAAGGTGTTCGACTACCTCAGCGACTTCACCACCACGAACGAGTGGGACCCGGGGACCGTCGAGACCGTCCGCGTGAGCGGCGACGGGGGCGTCGGTACGACGTACCGCAACACGTCGCAGTTCGGCGGCCGCAAGACCGAGCTGACCTACGTCGTGGAGCGTGTCGAGCCGCAGCACGTGTTCGCGCTGCGGGGCGAGAACAAGACCGTCGTGGCCCACGACACGATGACCTTCCGCGAGACGCCCACCGGCACGGAGGTCACCTACGTCGCCGAGTTCGAGTTCAAGGGCCTGGTGAAGTACGTCGCTCCCCTCCTGGGGCCGGCGTTCAAGAAGCTCGGCGACGAGGCGCAGCAGGGCATGCGCGAGGCGCTCGAACGCCTGTGACCCGCACGCCCCGGGTGGCGGGAGCGGCGAGGCGGGCACGGTGCGCGACCAGGATCGTGCATCTGCACGATAATCACGGCGCGTAGGCCGATCTCGGCGTAAAGCCCCTGCACGTGCGAAGTGCTCGTCGCGCGCCGAGGTCGCCGCGGCCTGGTCAGGTGAGCGCGGCCTGCTCCGCGCCGATCGTGGTGTCCTCACCGTGGCCGGTGTGGACCACCGTGTCGTCGGGCAGGGCGAAGAGCCGGTCCTTGATCGAGGCCACGATCGTCTCGGCATCGCTGAAGGACCGCCCTGTCGCACCGGGGCCGCCGTTGAAGAGCGTGTCGCCGGTGAAGACACAGCCGAGCTGCTCGGCGTAGAAGCAGACCGCGCCCGGGGAGTGGCCAGGTGTGTGCATGGTCACGAGCCGGATGCCGCCCACCTCGATGACCTGACCGTCGGCGAGGTCGACATCCCACAGCTCGTCGGGGTGGGTGAGGTTCCAGACCGGTCGGTCGTCGGGGTGGAGGAAGATCGGCGCCTGCGTCTCTCGGCGAAGGCGGGGTGCTGCTCGGACGTGGTCGTCGTGGGCGTGCGTGCACAAGATCGCCTTGACCAGTCGGTCGCCGACGAGCTGGAGGATCTTCTCGATGTGATGCGGAGCGTCGATGATCACGCACTCGTGGGCGTCGCCGACCACCCAGACGTTGTTCTCGACGTCGAAGGTCTCGCCGTCGAGGGTGAACGTGCCGCTGGTCGTGGTGTGGTCGATGCGGGCGGCCATCACAGCACCACCACCGAGCGGAGCACGTCGCCGTGGTGCATGCGCTCGAAGGACGCCTCGACGTCGTCGAGCTCGATCCGCTCGGTCACGAACGCGGCGAGGTCGAGCCTGCCCTGCTGGTACAGGTCCACGAGCATCGGGAAGTCGCGCGACGGCAGGCAGTCGCCGTACCAGCTCGACTTCAGGGAGCCGCCGCGGCCGAAGAAGTCGAGCAGCGGGATCTCGGGCACCTTCATGTCGGGCGTCGGCACTCCGACCAGCACGACGGTCCCGGCGAGGTCGCGGGCGTAGAACGCCTGCTTCCACGTCTCCGGCCGGCCGACCGCGTCGATCACGACGTCGGCGCCGAAGCCGCCGGTGAGCTCCTGGATCGCCTTGACGGGGTCGGAGCCGGAGCTGTTCACGGTGTGGGTGGCGCCCATGCGCGTGGCCCACTCGAGCTTCTTGTCGTCGATGTCGACGGCGATGATCTTCGAGGCCCCCGCCAGGTGGGAGCCCGCGACTGCCGCGGCGCCCACGCCCCCGCACCCGATGACGGCCACCGACTGGCCCCGCGTCACCTGGCCGGTGTTGATGGCCGCGCCGATGCCCGCCATCACGCCGCAGCCCAGTAGCCCGACCGCGGCCGGGTCGGCCGACGGGTCGACCTTGGTGCACTGACCCGAGTGCACGAGCGTCTTGTCCGCGAAGGCGCCGATGCCGAGGGCCGGCGTCAGCGGTGTGCCGGCTCCGTCACCCTCTGCGAGCGTCATCTTCTGGGCTGCGTTGAAGGTCGCGAAGCAGTACCACGGCTCGCCGCGGTCACAGGCTCGACAGTTGCCGCAGACGGCGCGCCAGTTGAGGACCACGAAGTCGCCGGGCGAGACGTTGTCGACACCCTCGCCCACCGCCTCGACGACGCCCGCGGCCTCGTGACCGAGCAGGAACGGGAACTCGTCGTTGATGCCGCCCTCGCGGTAGTGCAGGTCGGTGTGGCAGACGCCGCAGGCCTGGACCTTCACGACGGCCTCGCCCGGCCCGGGGTCGGGGACGTTGATCGTGACCACCTCGACCGGGGCTCCCTTGGCCCTCGCGATGACTCCTCGGACCTGCTGCACATGGACCTCCGGTGCTCGAAAGACTGGGCTCCTCGTCACCCTACTGAGTCGACCGAAGAGGTCAGAGGCTGAACAGCCAGGCGGTGGAGCCGAAGTACCCCGCGACCAGGAGGAGCCCCAGGGCACGGGGCAGGGTGCCGGTACGTCGACCGGCCAGGAGGACGAGGGGAAGGACCGCCGTGACGATGCCGACCGTGAGGACCGGGGAGCTCCGGCCCAGGAGGAGCGGGTCCACGATCGCGGCCAGGCCGAGGGACACCGTGGCGTTGTAGGCCACGGACCCGACCGCTCCCGCGAGGGCGATCTCGGTGACCCCACGACGATGGGCTGCCAGGACGAGCGCAACCATCTCGGCGCTCGTGGCCAGTGCGAGCACGGTCAGGCCGATGACCGACTCGGTCGCGCCGAAGGCCTCGACGAGCCCCTCGGCACCCCGGACGGCGAGGAACCCGCCGCCGACCATGCCGAGCAGGCCGAGGAACACGAGCAGGAGGGCGCGCGACGGCTCCTCGGACCCCGTCGGGTGCGCCTCCTCCTCGGCCAGCTCCGCCAGCTCGCCGATGACGGGCGGCTGCTTCTCCCGTCGCCACACCCAGACGACCCCCGCGACATAGGCGAGAACCAGCACGATCCCCTCCCCGCGCCCGAGCACGCCGTTCCAGGTGAGGACGACGGCGAGCACGCCCGCGGCGGCAGCCGCACCGGCGTACTGCGCCACTCTCCTGCTGACGGGCAGGGGCGCCAGCAGGGCGGCGAGACCGACCGTCAGGGTGAGGATCACGAGGTTCGCGCCGATCGCGTCCCCCGCGGCGAGCGCCGGGTGGCCCTGCCCGGAGGCGAGCATCGCGGTCACCGCCTCCTCCGGCTCCGCACCGGCGAGCAGCACTCCCAGGGCGAGAACGCTGACCCCCAGGCGTGAGGACGCCTCGGTGATGTGCTCGGCGAACGCCTCGGCCCCCGCGGTCAGGAGGGCCGCGCCGGCAACGAGGAGGACGACGGCGATCAGGGTCTCGAGCACGCGTCCATCCTGCCGAACTCCGCGATGCAACCCGCTGGGGGGAAAAGGCGTCTTGGCGTCAGGGAACCGGAGAGGATGGTGAGGACATCGTGGAGCTCGTGATCGAGACAGGGGCGTCGGCAGTCATGGAACGTGGGTCGTCGCCCGAGCCTTCCCCCGGCGTGTCTGCCCGGGACGCCGAGTTCGAGGAGTACATGACGGCCCGGCAGCCGAGCCTGCTCCGGACGGCTTACCTCCTCACCGGCGATCGGCACAGCGCCGAGGACCTCGTCCAGACCGCCCTCGCCAAGCTCTACCTGTCCTGGGACAAGGTGCACAGGCGCGAGATGCTCGACGGGTACGTCCGCCGCATCATGGTGAACGAGAACAACTCGTTGTGGCGCCGCCCGTGGAAGCGCAAGGAGGTCAGCACCGACGCGCCTCCCGACAGCATCCACATCACCGACCGGCACGACCACGGGGAGAGGTCGGCCCTGTGGGACTTCGTGCAGACGCTGCCGCGCAAGCAGCGGGCCGTCGTCGTCCTGCGCTACTACGAGGACCTGAGCGAGGCCGAGGTGGCCGACATCCTCGGCATCTCCGTCGGGACGGTGAAGTCCCAGTCCAGCCGGGCCCTCGCCGCCCTGCGTGGACGAGTGCACACCCAGCCCTTGCTGAGCCGCGACGGAGAGGAGGCATCATGAGCACCCACGATGAGAAGGACCTCTTGACCCGGGAGCTGCGTGAGCGCTCCGCCGACGTGGGAGGTCACCCGATCGGCATGGACGCCGTCCGCCGGAGCGCCCGCAGGATCCAGCGTCGCCGCCAGGTCGTCACCGGAGCCGTCGCCGCGGCGGTGCTCGCGGTCGCCGTCCCCACCGCGCTCACCGTCGCGGACATCAACAGCACCGCTCCGGGGCCGGTCGCCCCCGGTCCGAGCCCGACCCGGACGGTGGAGCCGCGCCTCCGAGGCCCGGTAGCGATGACGCTCGAGGGACTCGAGCGCGGCGACGATGCCCACGTCGACTACCTGGACCGTGACCAGCTGGTGCTTGCCGACGGCGGCACGGTGCAGCTCGCGAAGGAGTACCAGGAGATCGCCCGGCACGGCGACGGCTGGGTCGCGCTCAGCCAGAAGGACGGCGAGTTCACCCGCGACCTGCTCGACGCGCGCGGGACGGTCACGAGCTCCGCCCCGTCGACGTACGGGCTCGCGGTGAGCCGCGACGGCAGCCACGTCGCCTACAGCGAGGTCGTGAACGGCCGGCAGCGGCTTCTCGACGCCTCTGCCGGGGACACTCGCCCGGTGCCGGCTCCGACCGGCGGTCAGGTGGCCCCGGTCGGCTACGCGGGCCCGGGCGTCCTGGTCTACAGAACCGAGGGCGAGACCGGCCAGGTCTTCGTGCTGGACGAGAAGTCCGGGACCTATGAGATCGACGCGAACCCGAAGCTGGTCTCCGCCTCGGCCGCGTCGGAGGCCGAAGGGTTCGTCGCCGGCATGATCGAGTCGAAACCCGACGGGTCGTGCTGGGCGGTGGTCTCCTACCGGACCGGGAACCAGACGTTCAACACGTGCAAGCACTCCCTGGGCAGGTTCAGCCCCAACGGGAAGTACGTCATCGGAACAGACGCGTACGCCGACGGAGCGGGTGCCCGCAGCCTGGCGGTGCTCGACGCCCACAACGGCAAGGTGCTGGTGCAGTTCGAGCGCAAGGGCGACAGCCAGCTGTACCTCGGCGAGATGGTCTGGGAGGACAACGAGCACGTGCTGGCGCCGGTCGTCGACGGGCTGAAGTCGCAGATCGTGCGCTTCGGCGTGGACGGGAGCATGGAGGCGGCCTCGGAACCTGCCACCCTCGACGACTACGAGCTCCCCTCGCCGCTGCGGCTGTCGACCCAGCCCTGAGGCCCGGGGCCGCCCTCGGGGCGGTTGGCCGGGGACGGCGTTCGCCCCGGTCCCTCGGGCCGCGCCGCGGAGGCGACTCAGGCGACGACGGTCGTGATCGGCATGCTGGAGTCGGCGGGCAGGTCGAGCTCGGACGGTGTGCGACCGCGGGCGACCAGCTCGGAGCCGAGCGCAGCGACCATGGCGCCGTTGTCGGTGCACAGCCCCGGCCTCGGGACGCGCACGCGGATGCCCTTCGCGGCGGCGCGCTCCTCGGCCAGCACGCGGAGCCGGGAGTTCGCCGCGACCCCGCCGCCGATGAGGATGTCGTCGATGCCGTGGACGACGGCCGCGTCTATCGCCTTGCGGGTCAGCACGTCGCACACCGCCTCCTGGAAGGAAGCGGCGACGTCGTTGACGGGGACCGGCTCCCCCGAACGCTCCCGAGCCTCGACCCAGCGGGCGACGGCGGTCTTGAGGCCGGAGAACGAGAAGTCGAAGCGGTGACGCTGCAGGTCGCGGCCCGAGGTCAGGCCGCGCGGGAAGTCGATCGCGACGGAGCTGCCCGACCGCGCGGCCTTGTCGACGTACGGTCCACCGGGGAAGGGCAGCCCGAGCAACCGGGCCACCTTGTCGAAGGCCTCCCCGGCCGCGTCGTCGATGGTCGCGCCGAGCGGCTCGACGCCCGTGGTCACGTCCTCGACCTTGAGGAGCGAGGAGTGCCCGCCGCTGACGAGCATCGCGATGCACGGTTCGGGCAGCGGCCCGTGCTCGAGCTGGTCGACCGCGACGTGCGCCGCGAGGTGGTTCACGCCGAAGATCGGCTTGTCGAGCCCGATGGCGAGCGCCTTGGCGGCCGCGACACCCACGAGCAGCGCGCCCGCTAGGCCGGGGCCGCTCGTCACCGCGATCGCGTCGATGTCGTTCAGCGACACACCGGCGGTGTCGCAGGCCCGCTCGATCGTCGGCACCATCGCCTCGAGGTGCGCCCGCGAGGCGACCTCGGGCACGACGCCGCCGAAGCGGGCGTGCTCCTCGACGCTCGACGCGACTGCGTCGGCGAGCAGCTCGTGCCCGCGCACGATGCCGACGCCGGTCTCGTCGCACGAGGTCTCGACGCCAAGCACGAGCGGTCCGTCGGTTGCCATGTCCCTCATCCTCTCCCGCCGCAGGCGGCGCGCCGCAACGAGTGGCGCATGACCACGGCGTCCGTACCGTCGCGGTAGTATCTGCGGCGGCGGTCGATCTCCACGAAGCCGGCGGCTGCGTAGAAGGCGAGCGCGGCCGCGTTCGCGGTGCTCACCTCGAGCAGCATCCGGTCGGCGCCGTCGCCGGCCGCGTGTGCCAGCACCTCGTCGAGGAGCGCCCGCGCGACGCCCTGCCGTTGGTGGTCCGCGGCCACGGCGATCCGCTGCAGGTCCGCGACGTCGCCCGCTCCCATGATGACCGCATAGCCCAAGGCCCGACCCCCGTCGACCGCGACGACAGCATCCCGGCCGGGGCCCTCGACCTCGCCCATCACGGCGGCCTCGGACCAGGCGTCTGCCCCGAACAGCTCCGCCTCCAGAGCAGCGAGGGCAGGGACGTCGTCAGGTGTGGCAGGACGCAGCCTCACGAGACCCGCTTCGGCTTGTGCGGCTCGGCGGTGTCGGGGCGGCGCAAGTACATCGGCTCGGGGTCGTACAGCTCCGCCCGCTCCTCTGCGACCACGCGCGCCAGGACCCCGGCGTCCGGGTTCTCGGGGCCGCGCCCGTCGGGGAACGCGTCGGGGTAGAGCACCGCGCCCCGGCCCACGACAGGGCCCTCGGTCGCGACCGTGGCCGGCTTCAGCACCTCCGGACCCGACAGCCGGATGCCGTCGCCGTCGTACGACGCCCAGTACACCTCTTTGCGACGTGCGTCGGTCGCCACGTGGAACGGCCCGTCCACGGTGCCCGTCTCGACGGCCTCGGCAGCGAGCAGGTCGAGCGTGCAGACCCCGTAAACCGGGATCTCCAGCACCGCGGCGAGGGTCCGGGCGGTCATCAGGCCGACCCGCAGGCCGGTGAACGGCCCGGGACCGACGCCTACGGCGATGGCGGTCAGGTCCTGGCGCACGAGCCCGGCCTCCGAGAGCACCGCGCTGATCTCCGGCGCGAGCAGCTCGCCGTGACGCATGGCGTCGACCGTGGTGCGCTCCGCGACGACCCGCTCACCGTCGTACAGGGCGACGGTGACGGCAGGCGTGGCGGTGTCGAAGGCGAGGAGCACGAGACGAGGTTACGTGAGCGCCTCGTGCAGCCCCGCACCGATCCAGCGTGCACCCACGGGCGTGAACCGCAGATGCCGTGGGTCACTGTCGTCGAGGCCGGCGTCGCCGCGAGCACGCGTGATCGTGACCTCGAGACGCGTGTCGGCAAGGCCTTCCGCGACCCCCTCGCCCCACTCCACCACAGTGACCGCGTCGTCCAGGGACGTGTCGAGGTCGAGGTCGTCGAGCTCCTCGATGCCGCCGAGGCGGTAGGCGTCGACGTGCACGAGGGGTGGCCCGTCACCCAGGGACGGGTGCACCCGGGAGATCACGAAGGTCGGTGAGGTCACCTGCCCCCGGACCTTCAGTCCCTCGCCCAGGCCTTGGGTGAACGTCGTCTTGCCCGCTCCGAGGTCACCACTGAGGATCACCAGGTCGCCGGCGCGCAGCACGCCGGCGAGGCGCTCGCCCAGGTCATGGGTGTCGTCGGCCGACGTGGCGGTCACCTCGACGGGCAGCTCCTTCGCCATCGTCAGCCAGGTGTCCTCGCGGTGGAGCTCGTCGTAGCCGAGGTGGTTCCAGAACTCCACCGTGGACGGCAGCTCGGCCCTCGCGCCGAGGACCAGGCCGTGGTAACCCTCGTCGGCCGCGATGCGTTCGGCGGTGCCGATCATGGCCCCGGCGACGCCGGCGTTCTGGGCGTCGGGGTCGACGGACACGCGGCGCATCCGGAGCAGGTGCCCGTCCGGCTCGAGCAGCATCGCCCCCACCGGCGTCGACCCGCTCGTCGCGAGCAACCCACGGTGAGCGGTGAGCGCGGCGGCCACCGACTCCGGCGTCTCGTCCGTCGCGGTGGACGGCGGGTCGAGCACGGGCCGGGCCCCGAAGGCGGCGTGCACGACGCGCAGCACGTCCTCCGCGTGCTCGGGCCCCACCTCGCGGACCACCAGGGTGTCGGGAAGCACCTGCTCGCTCATGCCACGTCCTTCGCGGCCGCCTCGGCGACCAGCCGGCCGAGTGCGGTGTTGACCTGCTCACTGCGCTCGAGGATCACCATGTGACCCGAACGCGGGATCTCGAGGAGCTGAGCGCTCTTCAGGCGCGAGGCCATCTTGCGGCTGTGCCCGATCGAGGTCAGCACATCCTCGGTGCCACAGATGATCGTGGTGGGGACCTTCTCGAACGCGTGCAGGACGGAGAACTTGTCGAGCGTGTCGAAGTTCGGGAAGAACTCCGCGATCACCTCGAACGGCGTCTGCATGAGCATCTCGTCCACGAACTCGATGTAGGTGGTGGGCACCTCTTCCGAGCCGAACGCCATCTTGCCGGTGATGAAGAAGCCGAGGTCGGAGCCGCTCCGGCGGGCACCGTCCACCAGCCCAGGGGCGCGGGCCAGGAGCGCCATGGCGCGGGGGGTGAGCTCGCGCATCAGGCGGTCCGGCAGGTACGAGCCCCCGATGACCCGGTGCGTCTTCAGCCCGCCGGCGGTCGTCGACACCAGCCCGACTCCGACCACCCGGTCGCCGAACAGCTCGGGGTGATGGTCGGCGAGCGACATGATCGTCATGCCGCCCATGGAGTGGCCGACGAGGATCACCGGTCCCTCGGGAGCGAGCTGGTCCAGAACGGACCGCAGGTCACGCCCGAGCTGGTCGATCGTCGCGTTGCCGACGGGCGACCGATCCGATCGTCCGTGAGACCGCTGGTCGTAGAAGACCAGGCGGTGGTCACCGCGAAAGTGGTCGCGCTGGAAGTGCCAGCAGTCCAGGTTGAGGGCGTAGCCGTGAACGAACACGATCGTGGGTCCGCCAGGGGCTGCGTCGGGCTCGTCGACCTCGGCGTGCAGGTGGATCCCGTCGGAGGTCGTCACCTGCACCGGGTCGGAGCGCAGGGTGCCGAAGTCGTCCCGCCCGCTCGACGCCCTCCGGCGTTTGCGGACCGCGCGACGCTGCGCGAGGGCAGCGGCCGTCCCGCCGGCCACCAGCGTTCCGGCGGCGGCGGCCGCGACCCCCAAGAGCCGGCGGCGGGTGCTCATTCTGCGTCCATCCCGACGTACCTGCGCTGCATGCGTCCTCCGATGCGCGTCACGATCTCGTAGCTGATGGTGCCGCATGCGGCCGCCCAGTCCTGCGCGGTCGGCTCGCCGTGGACACCCGGCCCGAACAGGACCACGGGGTCGCCGGACACGGCGTCGCCGTCACCGAGGTCGAGCACGAACTGGTCCATGCACACCCGTCCGGCGATCGGCCGGACCCGCCCCGCGGCCAGGACCGGGGCCTTCGACGAGGCCTCCCTCGGGATGCCGTCGCCGTACCCCATGGGCACGACGCCGACCGTCGTGTCGTGCTCGGTGACGTAGGTGTGCCCGTAGGAGACCCCCGAGCCGGCACGCACGTCCTTCACCATCGCGAACCTGCCCTGGACGGTCATCGCCGGGACCAGTCCCAGCTCGGCTGAGCTCGCCACCTCCGGCATCGGCGTGAGGCCATAGGTCGCGATCCCGAAACGAACGAGGTCGAACCACGAGGAACGGCGGGTGAGCGCGCCTGCGGAGTTGCACAGGTGCCGCACCTCCGGTCGGAGACCGGACCGCTCGGCGAGGTCGAGCGCCCAGCGGAAGACCTCCTCCTGGGCGTCGTTGGCCGGGTGCTCCGGCTCGTCGCTGCAGGCGAAGTGCGACCAGATCCCCGTGACCTCGACCTCGCCCGCCGCCTCGGCGGCGACGGCGGCGGCGACCAGGTCGGGCCAGGCCTCCGGCGTCGAGCCGCCGCGCGAGAGGCCGGTGTCGATCTTGAGCTGCACCCGGGCCGGGGTCCGCACCGCCGCGGACGCCGCACGGATCTCGTCGAGCTCGCTGACGGTGTAGGCCGTGACGTCCACGTCCGCCTCGATGGCGGGCCGGTAGTCCTCGCCGGGGACCGCGAGCCAGCTCAGCACCGGACCGGTGTCGCCGGCGGCGCGCAGGGCCAGCGCCTCCTCCATCACCGCGACTCCGAGCCACTCCGCCCCCGCCTCACGAGCGGCACGGGCGACCTCGAGCATGCCGTGGCCGTACCCGTCGGCCTTCACCACGGCCATGAACGCGCGGCCCTCGACCCGGTCCTTGAGGGTCCGGACGTTGTGGCGCACGGCGTCGAGATCCACGACGATCTCCGCGCGCGCACACGTCGGGTCAGGGGTCACCATGGCGATGTCATCTTGACATCCTCAGCGCTGGAGCAGCAGGCGGGACACCTCTGGCAGCGCGCCGGCGACCTCCGGCGCCGTGATCGGGCCGCCCGCGCTGGCGTGCGCTGCAGCGGCTCCGTGCAGCCAGGCTCCGACCGAGCCGGCGTCGAACGGGTCGAGCCCGGTCGCGAGCAGGGCACCACACAGTCCCGCGAGCACGTCGCCGGACCCGGCCGTCGCGAGCCACGGCACTCCTGTGGTCGACACCCGCACCCGGCCGTCGGGCGCGGCCACCAGCGTGTGGCGGCCCTTGAGGAGTACGACGGCGTCGAACCGTGCTGCCGCCTCCCGGGCGAACCGCAGCTGCTGCGCCTCCACCTCTTCGCGTTCCACCCCGAGCATCCGGGACAGCTCACCGGCGTGAGGCGTGAGCAGGACCGGTACGCCGAGCGGCCCCCTGACGTGGGCAAGCCCGTCGGCGTCGACAACGAGCGGCACCCCGTCCTCGAGACTCAGCCGGAGGGCCTCCGCCGCGTCCTCTCCGCCACCGGAGCCGACGACCCAGGCCTGCACCTGGCCGGCGCCGACCACGACCTCCGGATGCGCCTGGCGCACGAGGTCCGCCGCTCCCCCGGCGTACCTGACCATGCCCACGAAGCCGCTCGAGGCGCCCGACGTGCACAAGACGCCCGCACCCGGGTAGCGCTCCGACCCGGCCCGGACGCCGACGAGCCCACGGGAGTACTTGTGCGCGGCGGCGTCCGGCACCGGCAGCATCCGCGCCACGTCCTCGGCCTGCAGCGCCGTGACCTGTGCCTGGGGCAGGTCGAGCCCGATGTCGACGAGATGCACCGCGCCACAGGCACGAGCAGCCGGGTCGACCAGGTGCGCGATCTTGTGGGTCCCGAAGGTGACGGTGACCGCGGCGTCGACATGGGGGCCGTCGACCTCGCCGGTGTCGACGTCGACCCCTGACGGGACGTCCACGGCGACGAACGGCAGCCCCTGCAGGGACGACACGACGCGGGCGGCGTCGTCTCGCAGGCCGCCCTTGCCGCCGATCCCGACGATCCCGTCGACGACCACGTCAGGAGCAGCGGCCGACTCCACATCGCCGACCAACCGGCCTCCCGCCTGCCGCAGGGCCGCGAGGCCACGTGCATGCGCTTTCCCCGGGCTCAGCAGGACCGCCTCGACCGCGACACCACGGCGGGCGAGCAGCGCGCCGGCGTAGAGCGCGTCGCCCCCGTTGTCGCCGGAGCCGACCAGCAGCAGGACCCGCCGGCCGTAGGCGCCGCCGAGCAGCTCGAGGACCGCATAGGCCAGGCCGGCGGCCGCTCGTTGCATGAGGGCGCCCTCGGGCAGGGCGGCGAGGAGCTCGCCCTCCGCCCGTCGTACCTCGTCCACGGTGTGAGCGCTGCGCATGGCCTCACCCTAGCCAGCGGTCGTGTGGGTGAGGCCTCCGTATAGGGCGGCCTCACCCACACGACCGGGGGCCGGACTGGATCCTGTGGATGATCCGCGCGGCGATCGGGCGATTCCGGCCAAGGTTGGTCGCCATGGAGTCACCACAGCTTGCAGCGCTCCTCGCTACCCAGGCCGGGATGGTGTCGCGGCGTCAGCTGAACGCCCTCGGACTCGATCACAACTTCGTGCGCCACCAGGTGGACGCCCGACGCTGGGTGGTGCGCACACCCCTGGTCATCAGTACGACGACCGGCGAGCCCACCTGGGTCCAGCGTGCGTGGACCGGCATCCTCCACGCGGGACCGGGCTGTGCCGTCGGCGGCCTGAGCGCTGCCAAGATCCAGCGCCTCCGCAACTGGGAGCGCCACGAGATCACGATCCTCGTCCGGGACAGCGCCGACATCGCGCCCGTGGACGGCATCGACTTCGTCCGGACCCGGCGAGACCTCGAGGCGATGAAGCTTCCCGGGACGCGTGCCCCCGTATGCAGGATCGAGCCGGCCGTGCTGCTGTTCGCGGGCTATACCCGTTCGCCCCGGACCGCCTGCGGCGTCCTGGCGGCTGTCGTACAACAACGACTGACGACGCCCGACAGCCTGCTTCTCTGGCTGGACATGATGCGACCACTCCGCCGCGCGAAGTTGTTCAGGACCACCCTGGGCGACATCGCGGGCGGCGCGCAGTCCCACGCCGAGATCGACATCGGCGCTCTTTGCCGCCGGAACCGGCTCCCGCTCCCCGACCGGCAGGTCCGCCGCCGGGATGCCAGAGGCGTGTTGCGCTACACCGACTGCGAGTGGCGACTGCCGGACGGCCGGGTCGTGGTGCTGGAGGTCGACGGCGGCTTCCACATGGAGGTGGAGCACTGGGTGGCCGACATGTCTCGGGAGCGGGGGCTCGTCGTCGAAGGGTCCACTGTCCTGCGGTGCACGACCTTCGAGCTCCGGCGCGACCCGGCCGCGATCGCGCGCGACCTGCGTTCGGTGGGAGTCGGCCACCCTCCAACCTCCGGTCGTGTGGGTGAGGCCTCCGTATAGCGCGGCCTCACCCACACGACCGACAGATCGCGCAGGCGACCCGCCCCTAGGACTCGAGGATCACCACGGCGGACGCGATGCCGGCGTCGTGGGACAGCGACACGTGCACGCTCTTCGCCCCGAGCTCGGCGGCCTTCGCGAGCACGCTGCCGCGAAGCTCGAACTGCGGGTTGCCGGTCGCCTCTGTGACCACTTCCGCGTCGTGCCAGTGCATGCCCGTCGGCGCGCCGAGCGCCTTGGCGAGCGCCTCCTTGGCGGCGAACCTCGCCGCGAGCGAAGCCAGCGGACGGTCGCGCTCCTGCTCGGTGAACAGCCGCTCCCGCAGCGTCGGAGTCCGTTGCAGCGACTCGTCGAAGCGGCTGATGTCGACCACGTCGATGCCCACGCCGAGGATCATCGCGGCTACTCGACCGTGACGGACTTCGCGAGGTTCCGCGGCTGGTCCACGTCGAGACCCTTGTGCGTGGCGAGCTCGCACGCGAAGAGCTGGAGGGGTACGACGGACAGCAGCGGCTGCAGGAGGGTCGGCACCCTCGGGAGGCGGAACATCACGTCGGCGTACGGCGTGACCACCTCGTCGCCCTCCTCGGCCAGGACGATCGTGCGGGCACCACGGGCCCGGACCTCCTGGATGCCGCTCACCATCTTGTCGTGGAGCTGGTCGCGGCCTCGGGGCGGCACGACGCAGAAGACCGGCAGGTCCTCCTCGATCAGCGCGATCGGACCGTGCTTGAGCTCGCCGGCGGCGAACCCCTCGGCGTGGATGTAGGCGAGCTCCTTGAGCTTCAACGCACCCTCGAGCGCGACCGGGTAGCCGGCGTGACGCCCGAGGAAGAGCACCGAGCGGGCCCCGGACAGCTCGCGACCCAGCGCGTACATCTGCTCGGCGCCGCTCTCGAGCACCTCCTGGATCTTGCCCGGGACCTGCGCGATCTCCGCGACCACCTGGGCGATCTCGTCGCCGTAGCGCGTGCCGCGGACCTGCGCGAGGTAGAGCCCGAGCAGGTAGCAGGCGACGAGCTGGGTCGTGAAGCCCTTCGTCGAGGCCACGCCGATCTCCGGACCTGCGTGGGTGTAGATCACCGCGTCGGACTCACGCGGGATCGTCGAGCCGTTGGTGTTGCAGATCGCGAGCACCTTCGCGCGCTGCTCGCGGGCGTGCCGGATCGCCATCAGGGTGTCGGCGGTCTCGCCGGACTGGCTGATCGCCACCACGAGCGTGTCGCGGGTCAGGATCGGGTCGCGGTAGCGGAACTCCGAGGCCAGCTCGACCTCGCAGGGGATCCGCGTCCAGTGCTCGATGGCGTACTTCGCCACCAGGCCGGCGTAGAACGAGGTGCCGGACGCGATCACGATGATCTTGTCGATCGCGCGCAGGTCCTCCTCGCTGATCCGGATCTCGTCGAGCTGGAGCGCCCCCTGCTCGTCGTGGCGCCCGAGCAGCGTGTCGGCGACCGCTCGCGGCTGCTCGAAGATCTCTTTGCGCATGAACCAGTCGTAGCCGCCCTTCTCCGCGGCGGAGAGGTCCCAGTCGACGTGGTACGGCTTCGCCTCGGCCGGGTTGCCGTCGAAGTCGGTGACCTCGACCGAGTCGCGGCTGATCGTGACGACCTGGTTCTGCGCCAGCTCCAGGGCGTCGCGGGTGTGCTCGATGAACGCGGCGACGTCGGAAGCGAGGAAGTTCTCGCCCTCGCCGACGCCCACGACGAGCGGGGAGTTGCGGCGGGCGGCGACCACGCGGTCGGGGTCCTCGGCGTCGACGGCCACCAGGGTGAACGCCCCGTCGAGCCGGCGGGCGACGTGCTGCATCGCCTCGGTGAGCGAGGCCCCGCCGGCCACCTTCGCCTCCAGCAGGTGCGCGGCGACCTCGGTGTCGGTCTCGGAGCGAAGGTCGTGCCCGTTCCCCTCGAGCTCGGCGCGCAGGACGGCGAAGTTCTCGATGATCCCGTTGTGGACCAGCGCGACCCGGCGCTCCTGGCCCAGGTGCGGGTGGGCGTTGCGGTCGTTGGGGGCGCCGTGCGTGGCCCAGCGTGTGTGACCGATGCCGGTCGAGGACTCCGGGAGCGGCGTGTCGGCGATCGCCTTCTCGAGGTTCGCGAGCTTGCCCGCACGCTTGTCCGTGGCGATCGTCGCGTCGTGCACCAGCGCGATCCCGGCGGAGTCGTAGCCGCGGTACTCCAGGCGCCTCAGCCCGTTGATGACGATGCCCTGGGCCTGCTGCGGTCCGACGTACCCAACGATTCCACACATGCGCGCCAGCCTACCGGCGGGGACTGGCGTCCTCGCCACGCACCGGGTGCGGAACAATGCCGACCATGGTTCCCCCGCACACGCAGGGACTCCCCCGCGGTCAGAACAACGGCGGAGACCGTGAGACCTCCCCGTACGTCGAGCTCGACCGCGCGGCGTGGGCGGCGCTCGGGGCGGCGACGGAGCAGCCGCTCACCGAGGAGGAGATCTCGCGGGTCCGCGGCCTCGGCGACGAGCTCGACCTCGACGAGGTCACCCAGGTCTACCTCCCGCTGTCACGCCTGCTGAGCATGTACGTGAAGGCGGCCGGGGCGCTGCACCGAGCCCAGGAGGAGTTCCTGGCACGTCCATACCCGCCTCGGACCCCGTTCGTGATCGGCCTCGCCGGGTCGGTCGCGGTGGGCAAGTCGACGACCGCCCGGGTCCTGCAGCAGATGCTCGCGCACTGGCCCGAGCACCCGTCGGTGTCGCTCGTCACGACCGACGGCTTCCTGTACCCCAACGCCGAGCTGGAGCGCCGCGGCCTGCTGTCCCGCAAGGGCTTCCCCGAGTCCTACGACCGCAAGGCCCTGCTGCGGTTCGTGATCGACATCAAGTCCGGCAAGGACGAGGTGGAGGCTCCGACGTACTCCCACCTCATCTACGACGTGGTGCCCGACGAGAAGGTCGTCATCAAGCGCCCCGACGTCGTGATCATCGAGGGCCTCAACGTGCTGCAGCCAGCACGCGTGCGCGACGACGGGCGCACCGGCCTCGCGATCAGCGACTTCTTCGACTTCTCCGTGTACGTCGACGCGGCGACCAACGACATCCGCCGCTGGTACACCGACCGTTTCCTGCGGTTGCGGGAGACGGCGTTCCGCAACCCGGCCTCGTACTTCGCGAAGTACGCCAACCTGAGCGAGGACGAGGCGACCGAGGAGGCGCACCGGATCTGGGACACCATCAACGGCCCCAACCTGAAACAGAACGTGCAGCCGACGCGCAGCCGCGCCACCCTCGTCCTGCGCAAGGACGCCGACCACTCGGTGCGCTACGTCCGGCTGCGCAAGCTCTGACCCGGAGAGGTCGGCTCCCTGTAAACCGGGTGCGCGGCAGGCGCGCGGTCCCTACCGTCGCCTCATGGACGTTCGCCCGGTAGACCCCTTCGACGCCGACCTGCTTGCCCGCTACCACGAGGTCTGTCGCAGGGCCGAGCTGCACGAGCGACCCTGGGAGTCGATCTGGTCGCTGGCCGAGCTCCGCGCCCGCTTCGAGCACCCGGACAGCACCGAGCGCAGCGAGCTGTTCGCAGCCTTCGACGGCGACCTGATCGTGGGCAGTGGGATCGCGCACTTCGCGCTCGCGGACAACACTGACAAGGCGTTCGCCCACATCATGGTCGACCCGGGGCACCGGCGGCGTGGGGCCGGGTCGCTACTCGTCCAGCACACGGTGGACCACCTACGGCAGGAAGGCCGCACGACCTTCCTGGCCGAGTCGTCCTATCGGTTCGAAGAACGGGAGACCCACGGCTATCGACGGTTTGCGGAGAAGAACGGCTTCCGGATCGTCAACACCGAGGTGATCCGCGTCCTGGGCCTGCCCGTGGCCGACAAGCTTCTCGGGCAGCTGGCCCTCGACGCGGCGAGCCACCACGCCGACTACCGGATAGAGACGTTCACCTCGGACCTCCCCGAGCAGTACCTGGAGTCCTACTGCGAGGTCCACAACCAGCTCGCGACCGACGCGCCCAGCGGGGACATCGACTTCGAGGAGGAGTCGATGACCCCCGAGGTGTTCAGGCAGACCGAGAAGCGGCTCGAGGCCACCGGCCGGACACGGCTCTCCACCGTCGCCGTGACGGGCGAGGACCGGGTGGTCGCCTACACCGACCTGGTCGTCAAGCCCGACCCGTCCGAGCGCGTGCAGCAGTGGGGCACGCTCGTGGACCGCCGGCACCGCGGCCACCGGCTCGGGACGGCGGTGAAGGTCGCGAACCTGGTCGCCCTGCAACAGAGGTTCCCGGACCGGTCGCAGGTGGTGACCTCGAACGCCGAGGTGAACCAGAACATGGTCGACATCAACGACCGTCTCGGGTTCGAGCCGGTCGCGGTGCTGCCGATGTTCCAGCGCGTGCTCTAGTCCAGGCGCTTCTGGAACTCGCCGATCCGCTCCACCGGACGGAAGCCCAGCTGCTCGTTCACGCCGATCATGTGCCGGTTCACCTCGGCGTTGTAGGTGACCAGCGTGGCCTCGCCGAGCCGGGGCTGGGCCCACAGCAGGTTGCGCGCCTTGGTCGCGAGCCCGAGCCGGTGACCGCGGTCCTGCGGCCGCGCCAAGGTCCCCCACTGGTAGACGTGGCCGGGGTCGTGCTTGGGCAGCACCAGCTCGCTGTACGCCGCCACCTCGCCGGCCCGGTCCAGGGCGACGGTGGTGAACTTCAGGCGTCCGGACTTCTCGAAGACCTCCTCGTCCGCCCGGATGCGGGCCGCGTCGAACTCCTCCGGCTCGCGCTCGATCTCCCCCATCGGAGCCTCGGTCATCAGCGTGCCGATGATCGCCGCGAAGGAGTCGACGATGCCGTCGGGGACCCGGCCGGCGAACTGCAGGAACGTGTAGTCGCGGTGGTGCGGCTCCGCCTCGGCGGCCAGGTCCAGGAGCAGCTCCTCGTCGACCGGCAGCTCGAGGACCCGCTGGACGTTGACGAGCCCGAACGTGTACCCCCGCCTCGTCGCAAAGTCCGCGTGCGGCGTTCCCACGCCGTCGGCCGGTGCGTCGTAGGCGTAGGCCACCTCGGTGAGCAGGACCTTCCGGCCGTGCTCGCGAGCAACCTGCTCGAGATGTCCGGCCATCGCGCTGCCATGGCCACGACCACGGAAAGCGGGATGGGTCTGCACCTCGACGAAGGCCTGGTCGAGGTTGTCGCGCATCGGCAGGTAGCACATCCCGACAGAAGCGATCTCGCCGTCGACCACTCCGCTGAACCCGAGGTTGAGCTGTGCGTCGAGGTCGGCCGTGAACTGCGCCCGCATCTCCTCGAGCATCAGCGGCGTCGCGTAGGGGCGCTCGTGACAGTTCGAAGCGAGAAAGGTGTCGTGCCACGCCTCCATCGCCGCAGGGTCGTGCCCGTCGAGGCGCTCGATCTTCAGGATGTGCACCCGAGGAGATTAGGTGTACGACGACGACGACCTCGACGCAGCCGAATTAGGACCGGGAGGCCGTCGGCACTGGGCGCGCCCCAGCGTTCCGGATGGCACCGCGTGGGCCCGGTGGGGCTATTCCGGGTCCGCGCCGCCGAGCGCATGCTCGATGACGGGGGCGTGGCCCCAAGGAAGGCGACGTCTGTCATGACCCAGCGACGTGCGACTGAGACCTCGAACGCCGATCAGGTTGCTGCCGCCGAGCCGGAGTCACGGCGAAGGCATCTCGGCCCGATAGTGATCGGATCGCTGGCTGCCGGGTTCGCAGCGGCGGTCATCCTTCCGTTCCTCCCAGTCGGCACGGTGGATGTGAACTTCTCCACCGCCATGGTGCTGTTCGGCTTTGCGTTCGGGTGGGCGCTCTTGGCTCTGCTGTCCATACGGTTCACCGAGCAGCCACAACGCTGGGCCGTAGCGCCCGCGACCTTCATGGCGGTGGCTGGGGCGTTGGTGCTCGTGGCCCCCGACTCCGTGGTGGACGCGCTGGGATGGGTCTGGCCGCCCGCTGTGCTGGTCCTGGTCGTCTGGGTGTGGGTCCGCGCCAGACGCGAGATGCACAGCCGGGCCAAGGTGTGGCTGCTGAACCCGGTGTTGGTGATCCTTGTGCTCCTCGCCTTGGGCGGCGTGTACGAGAGGATCCGTGAGTCGACCGCACCGGCGGTTGCCATGCGGGGGCAACTCGTCGACGTGGGACCGTACCGTCTCCACCTAGAGTGCACTGGCTCACGCGGTCCGACCGTGATTCTTGAGCCCGGCGCGGGCGGCTCCGCTGCGTCGATGGGGTTGATCGCGCCCGCTGTGGCCCGCGACAGCCGCGTGTGCGTGTACGACCGGGCGGGTCGGGGCTGGAGTGATCCTGCTGCGAGTCCGCCCGACGGTGCGCAGATCGCCACCGATCTCCACGGGCTGCTGGACCGCGCTCACGTTCCGGGTCCGTATGTGCTGGCCGGACATTCGTTCGGTGGGCTGTACGTGAGGACGTTTGCCGCGAAGTATCCCGATGATGTCGCCGGTCTTGTCCTGGTCGACTCCACCGCCGCCAACGGCCAAACGGTATCCCAGCCCAAGGCGGGTTCCTACAGCGTCGTGAACCACGTGTCCTCGTTGTTCGCGACGACCTCTCGGCTGGGGCTTGGTCGGCTTCTCGCCGTCACCAGTTTCTCGGACCTACCGTCGAAGTACCGGGACGATGCCCGCGCCACCGCCGCCACCCCGAAGGAAATGAGCGGGGTGCTCGATGAGTACGGCGCGGCGAATCGCTCAGCAGCCGAGGCAGGGAAACTACGCAGCCTCGGCGCGAAGCCACTGATCGTCCTGACCGCCACCCGCGAGAACTCCAACGGATGGATGGCTGACCAGAACAAGATGACCACACTGTCGACCAACAACCTCCACCGCCTGGAACCGGGGGCAACCCACGTCGCTTTCGTGGACGACCCAGTGCACGCCGCCGCCGTCACCCGGGCGATCCACGACGTCGTCGTCTCAGTACGTACCGGGGCACCGCTCACCCACCCATGACATCGGATTTGCATCCGCACATCGGCTATGAGAGTGAAACTCCGAAGCGTGATCGGCGGTATGACGCGTGGTCAGGGCTTCAGGGGCAGAGTCCCCCTCGTGCTCACGCATGAAGGACCTGCCAATACTCATAGGACGGTTATCGTCCGGAATCAATGCGAGCCTGGGGACATGACCACTTCGACCGACGCCTCGGTCACTTGGAGCCAGGCGCTGGCCTGGCGGTTGGAGCGACACCTGCTCGACCCGGTCGGGTCCGAGTCTGTGGCCGACGTCGTACGCCGGCTCGGTGCGGTGCTGTCGATGGACGAGTCCCTCGCCGAGCTCGCCGTGCGGACCCGTCGTGCAACGTCGCGGTCCGGCGAGCTGGCAGAGGCGCTTGCGGACGGGATGGTGATCAAGGCCTTCGCGTTCCGCGGGTCGATGCACTACCTATCGCCGGAGGACGGCGCCGTCTACCTCGCGCTCCGATCGGCGGGGCGGCAGTGGGAGCTGCCGAGCTGGGTGGAGTACTACGGGCTCAAGCCATCTGACTGGCCCGACTTCCGGGCGGCCGTGCGCGAGGCGCTGAGCGATGGGCCGTTGACCATCCTCGAGCTCGGTGACGTGCTGACGAGACACCGCGCGTACCGGCACCTGAGACCGGTCTTCGACGAGGGCGCCGGCACGCTGGTCAAGCCGCTGACCTGGCAAGGGGACATGAGCTTCGGGCCGCTCCGCGACGGGCAGCACACGTTCCAGCGACTCGACCTCAATCCGAGGTGGACGGGCATCCCCGACCTCGACGACGCGGGCCCTCGGGCCATCACGGCGTACCTCCAGACCTACGGACCGGCGACGTTCGACCACATCCACTACTGGCTCGGCAACGGTCTGAGCGCCGGCCGCAAACGGCTCGACAACTGGCTGGCTGAGCTCCGCGACCAACTGGTCGCAGTCGACGTCGAGGGCACCACGGCGTACGTCGTTCGCGAGGACGTCAACTCCCTCAGCGCCGCGCGGCCCTCGAACGCGGCGCGGTTTCTTCCCGGGCACGACCAGTGGGTGATGGGACCCGGCACCAAGGACGTCCACGTCACCCCGCAGACCCGACGGGACCCCGTCACCCGCAAGGCCAACGTGGTGATCGTCGGCGGTGTCGTCTGCGGGACATGGGCGCGGAAGGGCGACGAGCTCACGGTCACGTGGCTCGACGAGCGGCGGCCTCCCGACGAGGCCATCGAGCAGGAGGCCGCGCGAATTGCCGGCATCCTCGGCCGCGACCTGCACCTGACACTGACCGCATAGCTTCCATCGAAGTGTCACCGGCATCTGGTCACCTGACGGCGCGGAGCGTGTGTGCGGCACGCGATGGGTGCCCGCCCACCAGAACTGGCCACCGGGCACTGGCGGCCGACCGCATCAGAGTCTCCTCGGAACTTCACCTCTGCACATATCGAGGTCCTTGCCGTTCGTCAGGTGGCGGACTTCGTGATGCGCGCAAAGTCCAGGGAAGTCCGGATCCTCGAAGCAATCCGACGAAACCGCCAAGTAAGGCGGGTCGACCATTCTGTGTGGCTTCTCGGATCTCTGCCCCATGCGAGCCTCCGCCTTCGGTTCAACCCGTCGAACCGAAGGTAGCAGTGCCGCCCGTCGCACGGCTGCTTCGGATGGAGCGCGTATCGGCACGTCCTCGGATCTCTGCCTCAACGACAGGCGGCGGAATGGGACGGCCACTTGGCGGACTCGTCAGCCGGGATCTCGTCCGGGCCACGCCGTCTGAACCAAGTCCTCGAGGAGGGCGCCGAAGGCGGGTTCGTGCGTAGCCCCGAGACGAGAAGTGGAAGGGCACAGTTGCCCTTCCACTTTCAACGTATACGGCAGTAGGGGGCTTGCGGCAAGACCCCTGCCCTGCCGCACACTCGACGGCCGAGCTCAGATTCCGTGGAAGTACGGGGGTGCACTTGATGGACGTGGACGTAGTCGTTGTGGGCGCTGGGCCGACCGGTCTCATGCTCGCTGGTGAGCTCGGCGAGGCCGGGGTTCGCACGTTGCTGCTGGAAAGGCGGCCGGAGCCGTCGGAGGTGGCGAAGGCAGGCGGTCTCGCGGGACAGATCCTGCAGCTGCTGCACTACCGGGGCGAGCTGGACCGGTTCCGCGGGGCCAGCACCGATCCAGCTCGTCCGGAGCCGGCGCCGCGGTTCCCGTTCGGGGGGCTGCACCTGGACTTCACCCGGCTCGAGGATCCTCCGATGCGGGCGCTGCTGCTTCCCCAGCCAAGGCTCGAAGGTGTCCTCGCCGAACGCGCGATCGAGCGTGGGACCGACGTGCGTCGTGGACACGAGCTGGTCGGCCTGCGCCAGGACGACGACGCGGTAACGGTCGAGGTGCAGGGCCCGGACGGAGCCTACGAGGTCACCGCGAGGTTCCTGGCGGGTTGCGACGGGGGCCGCAGCCGGGTCCGCGACCTGGTCGGTATCCAGTTCGGGGGCACTTCGCTACCTGAGGTCGAGCGGCTGGCCTCGCTCACGGTGCCCGACTCGGTGACCGTGCTCGAGGACGGAGGTCTGGACGTCGCCGGCGTCGGCAAGATTCCGTTCGGTTACACCGCGGCCGCGGGAGGCGTGTTCGCGTGCTCGGGCATCGGCGGCACCATGGGCGTGTACACCGCCGAGGTGGAAGCCACCGAGTACGACGACGCCGTGCCCATGACCGTCGCGGAGCTGAGCGCGAGTGTGCACCGCGTGCTCGGCATCGACCTGCCACTAGGGCAGCCCTTGCGGATGACGCGGTTCGGCTACTCGGCGAAGCAGGCTGATACCTACCGCGACGGCCGCGTCTTCCTGGCCGGCGACGCGGCGCACCTGTTCCCCGCCGGGGGAGTCGCGGTCAACGCCGGAATGCTCGACGCAGCCAACCTCGCGTGGAAGCTCGCCGCCAGCGTCCAGGGCTGGGCGCCGCGCGGCCTGCTCGATACGTACACCGAGGAACGCCGCGCCGCCGCCGAGCGCACTCTGCTCCATACGCGTGCCCAGGTCGCGCTGCGCCGCGGTCACGGTCCAGATGCCGACGCCTTGCGGGCGCTGTTCCTCGAGCTGACCGCCGACGAGCAGCCGCTGCGCCGCCTCGGTGCCCTGATGGCCGGCACCGATGCCGGGTCTCCGATGTCAGACGCGCACCCGCTCGTCGGCACCTTCGCGACCGACCGGACCCTGCGCGTCGCCCACAACGACCCCAGGTTCGGCGGGCTCCTGCGCCAGGGCCGCCCGGTCCTGCTCGACCTCGCTGACCATGCGCACCTGCGGGTGGTTGCCGATCAGTGGGCAGGCCGCGTCGACGTGGTCAGCGCGACGATCCACGAGCGGCCCGCCGACGTACTCCTGATCCTGCCCGACGCCCGCATCGCGTGGGCGGCCACGGTCGACGAACCCGACGAGACCGCGATACCCGCACTACGGGAAGCGATGAGCACTTGGTTCGGCCCTCGATGACCCAGCGTGCGGCTCAGATCCCGGCCGCTCACGTCAGCTAGCCCGGGGCCAGGAGCGTCCGCAGGGCCGGGTGCATCCCAGAATCAGGACTCGTGCCGTACTCAGGACCAACCCCGGGTGCGGCTCGCGTGCCCGAGGACGATGCGTCGTTCTCCGCCCTTGTCGCGGCTATGACGCGCGAGGGCACCGGTCAAGCGGGGAAGACGCCGTACTTCTCGTTGAGAGCCAGGATGTATTGCTGGTCGGGCGGTCCGGTGAGGCTGCGGAGATACTCCTCGCGCTCGGCGAAGACGCGGTCGAGTCCGCCCGGGGTGATGACTCCAAAGCCGTGGACCGGCTCATCTCCGAGGTTCTCGAAGTGGTGCGGCACGTTGCGCGCCATCCAGGCCAGACCACCGGGCCCGACGGAGTGGGTTCGATCTCCCAGATGGACGGTCAGCGTCCCTGAGGCCACGAGCACAGCTTCGTCCTCCCGAGTGTGCACGTGGCGAGGCGGACCAGAAGTGTGCGGAGCCAGAAATGCTTCGCCGAGGACTACAAGTCCGTCGGTGGCATCACTGCCGGCCATGAGCCGGAAGGGTTCGAGGTCCCCTGCCGGCCGCACGGAGGCGAAGGGAAGGCTCATCTAGGGCAGTGTGATCCCGACCTGCGGTCACGGCAACTCGATCAGCTGGTCGATCGCGGCGATGTGACGCGACTCTTGACCCAGGTGCAGGTGGCAGGGGAGCTCGCCACCGGGACCGCCCAGGTTTACCGGTGTGTCGGCCACGCGTACTGTGCTGGGCACGCTGGGAAGACGGGTGAGGACATTGGTGGCTGGCAGCACTGTCCGGTTTGAGTCGCGAACAGTGATTCGACGACCGATCGGCGTGGTGTTCGAGCGTTTGGCGGACTTGCCGGGCTACGGGCGGTGGATGCACCGCACGGGTTTGTTCCGACGTTGCGGACTGATCTCCGAAGGTCCTGTCCGGAAAGGGACGACCTACTTCGATGCGACGCGGATGGGCACCTTTGAGGGCGAGGTGACCGAGTTCGAGCCGCCGTCGCGAATAGCATTTCGCGAGACACTGCGCTGGTTCGGATCTCAGATGACGCAGGCCCGACCCGAGTACTTCCTCGAGGAGGACGAGGATGCAACCGTTGTTCACCACATCGCGGTCGGAGAGCTCTTCGGCTGGATGCGGTTCATGAAGCCTGCCGCGGCGCTGATGGCGAAAGTCGAACGGACCCGAACACTTAACTCCCTCAGGCGTTCCTTGGCGTCGGAGTAAGGCCGCGGCTTCCTCGGAGCCTCAAGCAGCTCCCTGGCTGTCCACTCATCGCGACCGGCGCCGACTGGGTCACGGCGCATCGCTTCGGCGAATGCGGCTTGTCACCAGCGGCGCAATGACGTACCGGGACGTGGAGCCCGAACCCCGACTCCCAGCGGCAGTCGTGTCAGCCGATCTGTTCCGCCAGGGCGACGATGATGCCTGCGGGGCCGCGGAGGTAGCAGAGCCGGAAGATGTTCTCGTACTCAGCGACCTCGCCGAGGAGCTCGGCGCCGTGGTGCGCAGGCGGGCGATGGTGTCGTCGATGTCGTCGACGGCGAACATGATGCGATGCAGACCCAGCGTGTTGGGCAGGGGGTTCTGCGGGTCTGGGTCGGATGCCGGGGGGGTGTGGTAGCTCGTCAGCTCCAGCTTGCTGTGGCCGTCCGGGGGTACGCATCATCGCGATGTCGGCTCCGGACGCCGTCGAGGCCGACCGTCAGGTCCGCCCAGGGGCCTTCGATCTGGGCCTTGCCTTCCAGCCAGCTACCCGGAGCTGCTGTTCCTGGTGGTGGGTGCCCGGTCGACCAATCACATGGCCCGGGCGGGGCGGTTGTCGGATCGCCCGGGTCGGGTCTGCCCACGTCTCGTTCGAGGTGGCGTCTGTGCGAGCTAGGTCGCAAACCCTGCGTGCACGTGGTCGTGGTGCGTGCGGTCAGTGAAGAACTGCGGGGCAGCGCCGAGCGGGTATGGTCCTCCGACGTTGTAGGACCCCGCCGCGGCGGCGGCCTCCATGTAGCTGGTGACCAAACGTCGCGGCGTCGCGGCGTCGACCACAGGGTGCCCGTCGATCCGCCAGGTGTCGAAGGCCCGGCCCTGCGGGTGGTCGCTCGGCCGGTCGGTTCCGAACACAAGCAGCGGGTGGCCGGAGCGGACCACGCTCACCCCGATCCGGTGGCGGAGGCCGAGGGTCAGCATGGCGGTGAGCACGGTGTCGTGGACGTGCCCGGACCGGACGTCGGCTTGTGCGGCGGCCGGCAGGTCGATTCGCGGATGAGCGAGCACTTCGTTGGCCGCGGCCGACAGTTGGTGGGCAGGCGGTCCGGGGCGTGAGGGGTGCACCGCGGTCACCTGCCAGCGCGGTCCGGTCCGCGATACCCGCACGTCGTACGTCGCACCGTCCGTTCGCAGCAGGCCTTGCCGGTCGACGTGCCAGCAACGGGTGACCACCAGCACGCTGGCGGAGCGTTCCAGCAGGCCGCCGTACTGGGCGTCCACGACCTCGACCGTCCAGTGCCGGCCGGTGCCGCGGCGTTCGATGAGCCGGACCGCGGCCAGCTTCGCCGACGGGTCGAGGTCGTTTTCGTCCGGTCGCCAGGGCGAGACTCGTGGCAGGGCAGCCCTCGGTGAGTGTGGTGCAGCGCTCCCCGTGGCGGTCGTCCGAGGCAGAGAGGGCGCGGACCCGCCTGTCTGTGCCCCGGAGCAGCCAGCCAGCAGGCTGGACGTTGCCAGCAGCAGGAACCCCCGGCGGTCGAGCTCAACCACCACTCCAGTGTGACGCCCCCGGGCCAAAGGGACGGCGGCAGTGCTCGCCGAGCTACATGGTGCATCGGCACGGCGCGGCCGCAGGCGACAACCAGGCGGCGGAAAGTCTGCGGCGCGCAAGTGCTCATCGCGGTGGGTTCGGTCGACCCGAGGTCGAGTTCTTCAAGGACGACAAGGGCGGGGTGCTCCCCTGAGCAAGGCACCCTGTCGGGCCATAGCCATGACCGGTCTTGGGGTGCACGCTGGCACGAAACCCGACCACGCAACTCCGAGGAGTCTCCGATGACGACCCTGCGAAGCATGTCGCGACACCTCACCCCCAGCTTGCTCATCTCCCTGTTGGCGCTGTTGATCGCCACCTCCAGCGGCGCGTACGCCTACTCCCAGCTGGCCCCCGGGGAGGTGCACACTCGGCACCTCGCCCGGGGCGCGGTGACGACGCCCAAGTTGGCCGGGGGCGCCGTGACATCTCCCAAAGTGAAGAACTTCAGCCTCCGTTTGGCCGACCTCGGCGGCAGAGACCATCTCCAGACCCGCGTGACATCGCAGGCATTGAACATCCCGGCCGGCGCGTGCCGCCAGACTTTCCTGAGGCTCTACAACCCCGCGCCCGCCGGTGTGATCGGGTCCCTTGTTGTCGGCTACGTCACCGACGCCAACGGTAAGGCCGTCCTGTCCAACAGCGGGGTCGTGGTGCCCACGATGATCAGCGAGACAAGCCAAGGGGGCGCGATCGCCAACCTCGTCGTCTGCGCGTCAAGTAGCGAGAGCATCCCGGTCGGTTCCGTTTTCCACTATCAGCTCATCGGCCCCGGCAACTAGCCGGCACACCCAGACGCTGAAGGAGGCTCAGCCAGGACGGCCGAAGCGCTTCTCAGCGAGCGCCCCGCTCGGGGGCGATCGCTCCTGTCACGCTCACCGGCGGCGAAATGACGCACGCAGCGGCGCGGACGCGGCATGAGCTGCGCTCGCCTTGAGAGACTGCTGGCATGGCAGATGAAGCGACTCCGGGGCGCGAGGTCGTGCTCGAGACGGATCGCCTGGTGCTCAGACCGTGGCGGGTGGCCGAGGCGGCCCTACAGCGTGAGTTGTGGACCGAACGTGATCCACGAGTCCCACCGCACCGCCGCATCGACGAAAACGGAAACCCCACGGTCGCAGACTTCGAGGAGTCGATCCGGACCCACCAGACATCGTTCATCGGGCTGCTGGCGGTCGAGCGGAAGGCTGTTGGAGACGTCATCGGCTACTGCGGTCTGATCGAGAGCGACCGAGGTGCGGCAGCGGAACCGGAGCTGGCGTT
>DATGYO010000128.1:0-12249 GCA_035297905.1 Nocardioidaceae bacterium | reverse complement strand
CGGGTCGAGGACATCTCGTACGACGCGGAGGGCTGCTCGATCAGCCAGGCCGCGACGTCGGTGATGACCGACCTGCTCATCGGCAAGTCCGTCGCAGAGGCGATGTCCGTGCAGGACGTCTTCCAGACCCTGATGCAGAGCCGCGGAACCGTCGAGCCCGACGAGGACGTGCTCGAGGACGGGATCGCCTTCGCCGGCGTGGCCAAGTTCCCGGCGCGCGTGAAGTGCGCACTACTGTCATGGATGGCGTGGAAGGACGCGACATCCCGGGTCCTCGCGACCGAACCGAAGGAGCAAGCATGACCGACCACACCGACACCAGCGACCTCCCCGAGGTCGACCTTGCCGGCTCCGCGGGCGCCTCGACCGTGACCGTGGAGGACGTCACCGAGGCAATGAAGGACGTCGTCGACCCCGAGCTCGGCATCAACGTCGTCGACCTCGGTCTGGTCTACGACGTCCATCTCGACGAGAGCAGCAACGCCGTCATCGACATGACCCTCACCTCGGCCGCGTGCCCGCTGACCGACGTGATCACGGACCAGACCGAGCAGGCGCTCGAAGGGCTCGTCAACGACGTGGCGATCAACTGGGTCTGGATGCCGCCGTGGGGCCCCGACAAGATCACCGACGACGGCCGCGAGATGCTGCGCGCCCTCGGCTTCAACGTCTGAGGTGAGTCCGACCCGCACGGTGCTGGTGCCTGCCGAGCGCCTCGTGCGGTGGTTCGAGAACTTCGGGACCCGCCACGGCAATCCCGATCTGGCAGTGCACGAGGGTCGCCTCGTCGCGACGGCTCCGGACGGAGCAGTCGCCGAGGCGGCCCTTCCGTTCGCCCGGCAGTACGACGGTCGCGCCGATGTCGTGGCGCTCCGCGAGGCCGCGCGGGACGAGGTGCGGTGGGGGCTGCTGCTGGTGCGGAAGGGCGGCTTCGCCGTGGCCGCGGGCACCTCACGGCAGCCGATGCTGACGAAGGTCGGCCGGCGACACGTCCAGGGCCGCGCCAAGGCCGGCGGCCAGAGCCAGCCGCGCTTCGCCCGACGCAGGGACAACCAGGCGCGGCAGGCCTACGAGGCAGCCGCCGACCACGCCCACCGCATCCTGGTTGGTGAGCTCGGCGGCGTCGACGCGCTGGTGTGCGGCGGCGACAGCAGCGCCGTGGAGGCGGTCTTGTCGGACCCACGCCTGTCGCCGGTCGCGGCCCGTCGGGTGGAGCCGTGGCTGGCCGTCCCCGATCCGCGGCGGAGCGTGCTCGAGCAGGCCGTCGCGGACGCCTGGTCGGTGGCCGTGGCAGTCACCGATGCCGGCTAGTCGGTGCTAGTCGTCGACGCCGCGCGCGACCAGCGCGTCGCCGAGCGCATCGGCGTGGCGTAGAGAGCGCACGATCAGCGGCACCGCGAAGGCGCGCGGGCTCGCGGTGAGCCCTCGGGCACGCTGCGCGTCGCGGACCTCCTCCGCGAGTCCGACGACGACAGGCACGGAACGGATCCCGAGCGCCATCAGCAGACCGAGCCGCTCAGGGTGCACGCCGACCACGCGCAGCGGCCGGGCCGCACGGACGATCGCGTCCACCATGTCGGTGGTGCGGGTGGTGAGTGTGACCAGGCCTGCGAGGAGCACCAGCGTGACGATCACGCCGACGAAAACCACCGCGCGCTCCCACCCGTTCACGACGAGGTGGAAGACGGCGACGAGCCCGACGACCATCAGCAGGGGACGGACCTGCCGCAGGGCCATCCGCACGGTGAGGCCCCCGAGGCGGTAGCCCACCAGGGCGAGGGTGACCGCGACCCCGACCTGCCAGGGCTGATGGAGCAGGACGGACCCGGCGCCGGCCGCGAGCATGGCGAGGAGCTTCGCGCCGGCTGGCATCCGGTGCACGGGGGAGGTGCCGGGGACGTAGAGGCCGAGGCTGTTCACGTCATCAGCTCGCGGTAGTGCTGCACCGCGGCGTCCGGCTTCCCGTCGTACACCAGGCGCGTCTGGTCGAACACCAGCACCCGCTCGAAGTCCTCGAGCAGGTCGAGGTGATGGGTCACGAGCAGGACCTGGTGGGGGAGGTCACGGACCACCCGCTGCACGACGGCGGCGTTGCGCAGGTCGAGCAACGTGGTCGGCTCGTCGAGGACGAGGACCGCCGGGTCGGTGACGAGGACCGAGGAGAGCGCGAGCAGCTGCTTCTGGCCGCCCGAGAGCAGGTGGGCCGGGTGGTCGGCGTGCTCGGCGAGCCCGTACGTCTCGAGAGTCGAGCGGACCTTGGCGGCGATCTCGCGCTTGCTCAGGCCGCGCCGCCTCAGGCCGAAGGCGACGTCCTCGGCTACCGTCGGCATCACGATCTGCGCGTCGGGGTCGGTGAAGCAGAACCCGACACGGCGACGGACCTCCCGGCCGTCCTTGCGCGCGTCGAGCCCGTCGACGCAGACCGTGCCCTCGGTGGGCAGCACGAGGCCGTTGAGCATGCGGACGAAGGTGGACTTCCCCGAGCCGTTCGCGCCGATGATGCCGACGCGCTGCTCGGAGAGGGTGACGGAGACGTCGCGGAGGACCACACGCCGCCCGGCCCCTTCGCCGTACGCGTGGGTGACCCCGGAGACCTCGATCACCGGCATCGTTCGACCACCATCGCTACCCCCTGGCCACCGCCCACGGCGATCGCCGCGAGCCCGTAGCGACCGTGCTCCTGCCGCACCATCTGGCTGAACAGGCGTACGACGAGCACGGCCCCTGACGCCCCCCACGGGTGACCAAGAGCCAGGGCGCCGCCCTGGGGGCACACCCGTGCCGGGTCGAGCCCGAGCTCGTCACAGCAGGCGAGCACCTGGCCGGCGAACGCCTCGTTCAGCTCCACGACGTCGACCTCCTCGAGCCAGACCCCGGCACGGTCGAGAGCCGCGTGGACGGCCGGCACGATGCCGATGCCCGGTCGGTTCGGGTCGACGCCGACGGTCGCGGCGGCGAGGATGCGCAGGCCCGGGAGGCCGAGTCGCGCGCGCGTGTCGGCGTCGACCACAGCCACCGCCGCCGCACCGTCGTTGACACCGCACGCGTTGCCGGCGGTGACTGTGCCCTCAGGACGAAATGTCGGCCGGAGCCGCGCCAGACGCTCCGCGGTCATGCCGGGGCGTGGGCGGTCGTCCTGGTCGATGCCGCCGACTGCCACGATCTCCTTGTCGAACGCGCCTGCCTGCTGGGCAGCGTGAGCACGCGTGTGGGACTCGGCTGCGTAGGCGTCCTGCCGTTCGCGGGAGACACCACGCTCGCCTGCGAGCAGGTCCGCGGCGAGACCCATGTCGGGGTCGCCGAGCTCCGCGGGGGCGAAGGGTGCCCTCTCGAAGCGCTGCGGCTGATGTCCCGGCGACGGCGGCCAGAACCGCCAGGGTGCGGTGGATGCGGACTCCGTGCCGCCGGCGAGGACCAGGCCGGGTGTCTCGCGGACCAACGCGGCTGCAGCTGTGATCGCCGCTAGACCGCTGCCGCACTGGCGGTCCACGGTGAGGGCTGGGACCTCGACGGGCAGGCCCGCAGCCAGCGCCGCAACGCGAGCCACGTCGCCACCGGGGCCCATGCAGTTGCCGAGCACGACCTCGTCGACGCGGAGGTCGGAGAGGTCGTCGGCCAGCCGGCGAAGGACCGGAGCCGCGAGTGCCGCGGCGTCGACGTCGGCGAGCGAACGTCCTGCTGTGCCGATCGGGGTCCGGAGGGCAGCCACCACGACGGGGCCGGTCACGGGGTCACGCTCGGGAGGAGGGACGCCACGAGCCGCTCGCGGTCGAGCTTGCCGGCCGAGGTCAGCGGTAGGTCAGCCACCTCGAACCACCGGCGGGGCCGCTGGGCCGGGTCGAGGAGCTCCCTGGCCGCCTGACGAACGGTCGCCAGACCGGACGCGTCCGGCGTGACAGGTGCGCCCGGCTGTCGTACGACGCCGCAGAGCACCTGACCGAGGTCGGGGTGGGGGAGCCCCACGACGACGACGCGGTGTCCTGTGGCGCCCTCGAGGACCGCCTCGACATCCGCCACCAGGACGGTGGCCCCTGCCGTCACCACGGCGTCGGTTCCGCGACCGTGGATCCGGAGGAAGCCGTCCTCGAGGCAGCCGCGGTCGCCGACGGTGGCCCAGCCGTCCGGCTCCCAGGTCAGGGGGCCGTCGGGACCGTCGTACCGCCGGCAGACGTAGGGGGAGCGAACCCAGACGACGCCCTCACGGCAGTCGACCTCGACGCAGGGGAAGGGCCGCAGGTCCTCGGCGTGTGAGCCCCAGGCGACGAAGGAGAGCTCTGCGGCCCCGTAGTAGTGACTCACCCGGGCGGCTCCATGGTCCAGGGCGTGGTCGTGGAGGCCAGGGGTGAGCCGGTCTCCTGCAACCAGCACGTGGACGCCGGTCAGGTCGGTGCCGTGCGCGATCGCGCCTGAGAGGGCGGCCGGGGTGAGCACGGCGTGGGTCGCGCCGGCGGTGGACGTCTGGACCGCGGCGCCCAGGTGCTCGGCGTGGACGGCCGCGAACAGGTTCATCGTCGCCGAGAACGGCCCGGGGACCCAGACCCGCGACGTCGCGTCCATGCCGAGCAGCCGGGTGACGTGGTCGAAGGAGTCGAACCAGGAGCTCGTCGCACGCACCACCGACCGCGGCGTTCCGGTGGTGCCCGAGGTGCGCAGCGCGATCAGGTCGCCCTGACGGTGGGCGGCGAGGACGGCCTGCACCGGGTCCGGCGCAGCCGCGACGTCCACAGCGCGATCAGACAGCCGAGGTCTCCTTCTCGCGTGTGCGACGGGGGGCGATCAGCCCCGGGTAAGCCGTGTGCACGCCTCGAGCGATCACCGCGGCCAGGACCGCCTTGACCAGGTCCCCCGGGATGAAGATCCAGGTCGAGACCGTCGCTGCCCACACCGAGATTCCGGCGACGGCCGCGATGCCCGCGATGCCCGCGGCGTAGAGGACGACGATGCCGCCGACCACGTTGGCCACCACACCCCAGGTCAGGCGGTACGGCGCGCCACCGCGCTCGGTCAGCCAGCCGATGACGAACGCCGCCACCGGCCAGGCGAGGAGGAAGCCGACCGAGGGGGTGAAGAAGACGCCGAGCCCGCCGCGCCCTCCGGCGAGGAGCGGGAGTCCCACGGCGACGAGCACCAGCAACAGAGCGACGGACGCGAAGCCGCGGCGGGCGCCGAGGATCGCTCCGGCGAGCATGACGCCGAGGGACTGCGCGGTGATCGGCACGCTGAAGCCGGGCGGCGTGAACGCGGGGATCAGGCCCAGGGCCGCGACGAAGCCCGCGAAAACCGCGATCAGGGCGGCGTTGCGGGCGGGGCTGGACTGGTGGGCGATGGCCACGGCGGACCCTCTCTTCCGGACTGGGGGAGCACTCCGAGTCTAGGAGAGCGGGACCGGTGGCCCGTCGAGGGTCCGTAGCCCGGACCGGAGCCGGGAACCAGCCCGGACCGGCGTCAGAGCCGGCGGGCGGAGAAGGTGTCGCAGGCCTGCAGGGTGCCCTTCTCGCGGCCGGTGGTGAACCAGCGCATCCGCTCCTCCGCCGACCCATGGGTCCACGAGTCCGGGTTCACCCGGCCGGACGTGCGCTGCTGGATCCGGTCGTCACCGACGGCGCGCGCTGCGGCGATCGCCTCCTCGACATCCTGCTGCGTGAGGTTCTCGATGAAGACCTGGCCGTCTGCGTCCTGCACCTCGCTGGCGTGCCTGGCCCACATTCCGGCGTAGCAGTCGGCCTGCAGCTCGAGCCGCACCGCGTCGCTGCTGGCGCCCTGCTGAGTGCGGACACGACCCATCGTGCCTAGGAGGTTCTGGATGTGGTGGCCGTACTCGTGAGCGAGCACGTAGGCCTCCGTGAAGTCGGTGGCCTTGCCCCCGAGCTGGCGCTCGAGCATGTCCTTGAAGAAGGTCGTGTCGAGGTACACGTGCTGGTCAGGCGGGCAGTAGAACGGGCCAACGTCGGAGGTGGCGTTGCCGCAGCCGGTCCGGACCTGGTTGGAGAAGATCACGGTGTCCGCCTCGACGTACTGCTTGTTGCTCTGCTGAGGCAGGGCCTGCGCCCAGTACGACTGGATGCTGTTGACCATCGCCACCCTGGCGCAGTCAGGGTCGTTGTTCGCGTCCGCGCCGGTCTTGCAGTGCGCGAGCTCCTGGCTGCCCGTGGAGACGGGCTGGTCGTCGCTCGCCGGGCCCGCCGGGAGACCGCCGCCCCCGCCCCCGAGGTACTGCGAGACGACGAAGATCAGCACCAGGATCAGGATGCCGCCGATCCCGCCGCCGACCTTCATGCCGCCACCGCCCCCGCCACCACCGCCGACGGGGAAGCCGAGGCCGCCGCCCCCGCCACCGCCGCTGCCGCGACGGTTCTGGACCTGGCTGCTGTCCAGGCGGGCCTTGGGGTTGAAGCGCATGGTGTTCCTTCCGTACGACGGTCTGCGGCCCTGGAAGGCCCGGGACCGACGCGGGACTGCCTGGTGCTGTCTCGTAGACTAGAACGATGAGGTGCGCGACGGATTGAGCCGGACACCACCCCCTGTCCAGGCCAGATGTTCCCAAAACCCGTCGAGGTAACCCGTTTCCATGATCACTGCACACCAGCTCGAGGTCCGCGCGGGCGCGCGCCTGCTCATGGAGGACGTGAGCTTCCGTGTCGCGGCCGGCGACAAGGTCGGTCTCGTCGGCCGCAACGGCGCCGGCAAGACCACCCTGACCAAGATCCTCGCCGGTGAGGCGCTGCCCGCTTCAGGGAAGGTGACCGCCTCGGGGAGCGTCGGGTACCTGCCGCAGGACCCGCGCACCGGCGATCCGGAGGTGGTCGCGAAGGACCGGATCCTCTCCGCCCGGGGCCTCGACGAGGTCGTGCGCCGGCTGCGCGAGGCGGAAGCCGACATGGCCTCGGACGACCCTGCCAGACGCGACCGCGGGATGCGGCGCTACGAACGCGCCGACGCCGAGCTGCACGCCGGCGGGGGCTACGGGGCCGAGGCCGAGGCCGCGCAGATCGCCTCGAGCCTGGGCATCGAGGACCGGATCCTCAAGCAGCCGCTGCGCACGCTCTCGGGTGGTCAGCGACGCCGCGTGGAGCTCGCCCGCATCCTGTTCTCCGGCGCTGAGACCCTGCTGCTCGACGAGCCGACCAACCACCTCGACGCCGACTCGATCATCTGGCTGCGCGACTTCCTGAAGTCTCACAAGGGCGGCCTGATCGTGATCAGCCACGACGTCGGGTTGCTCGAAGCGTGCGTGAACAAGGTGCTGCACCTCGACGCCAACCGAGCCGAGATCGACGTCTACAACATGGGGTGGAAGGCATACCTCGCGCAGCGCGAGACCGACGAGCGGCGGCGCAAGCGCGAGCGGATGAACGCGGAGCGCAAGGCCAGCACGCTGATGGACCAGGCCAACAAGATGCGCGCCAAGGCGACCAAGGCACAGGCGGCGCAGTCGATGATGAAGCGGGCCGAGCGGCTGATGGAGGGCGTCGAGGCGGAGCGCAGGTCCGACCGCGTGGCCCGGATCAAGTTCCCCTCGCCCGCCCCTTGCGGCAAGACCCCGCTCACCGCGGCGGAGCTGTCGAAGTCCTACGGCTCGCTCGAGGTGTTCACCGACGTCGACCTGGCCATCGACAAGGGCAGCCGGGTCGTCATCCTCGGGCTCAACGGTGCCGGCAAGACGACGCTGCTGCGGATCCTTGCGGGAGTCGACGAGGCCGACACCGGCCAGGTGCTTCCAGGTCACGGGCTGAAGCTCGGCTACTACGCGCAGGAGCACGAGACCCTCGACACCAGCCGTACCGTGCTGGAGAACCTTCGTACGGCGGCGCCACAGCTCACCGACACCGAGGCGCGCAGTGTGCTCGGTTCGTTCCTGTTCAGCGGCGACGACGCGACGAAGCCCGCCGGCGTGCTCTCCGGCGGGGAGAAGACCCGGCTCGCCCTCGCCATCCTGGTCGTGTCGAGCGCGAACGTGCTGCTGCTCGACGAGCCGACCAACAACCTGGACCCCGCGTCGCGTGAGGAGGTGCTCGCCGCCATCCGGACCTACGAGGGTGCGATCATCCTGGTCACGCACGACGAGGGGGCCGTGCGTGCGCTCGAGCCGGACCGTGTGCTGATCCTCCCTGACGGTGTCGAGGACCTCTGGAACGAGGGGTACGCCGACCTCGTGGCGCTGGCCTAGGCTTCGGGACATGACTGCCACCGACATCGACCACGAGGTCCTCGAGCGCGCCGGACTCCGGTTCGAGGTCAACGGGATGGTCACGACCATCACCCTCGACCGTCCAGCCACGAAGAACTCTCAGACTCCCGCCACCTGGATCGCGCTCAGGGCGATCGGCGCGAGCCTCGCGCCGGGGACCCGGGTCGTGGTCATCCGAGGCGCGGGCGACACCTTCTCGTCGGGCCTCGACCGGCGGATGCTCACGCCTCAGGGGATCGAAGGGGAGTCGTCGCTCCTGTCGCTGCTCGACATGCCCGACGGAGAGCTTGCGGACACCATCGGTGCCTACCAGGAGGGTTTCACCTGGCTGCGCCGGCACGACATCATCTCCATCGCCGCCGTACAGGGGCACGCCATCGGCGCGGGCTTCCAGCTCGCGCTCGCCTGTGACCTCCGGGTGGTTGCCGAGGACGCCTCGTTCTCCATGCGCGAGCCGCTGCTCGGCCTGGTGCCGGACCTCACGGGAACAAAGCCCCTGGTCGAGCTGGTTGGGTACTCACGAGCCCTGGAGCTCTGCGCGACAGCTCGATCGCTGGGCGCCGGAGAGGCGCGCGAGATCGGGCTGGCCACGGTCGTCGTACCTCGTGAGGAGCTCCAGCAGAGCGTCGACGACCTCGTCGCCGCACTGACGGCTCCGTTGTACGGCGCGGTGTCCGAGACCAAGGCCCTGCTCCAGAGCGCACACGTGCTCGACCTCGAGGAGCAGCGGCGCGTGGAGCGGGAGGCGCAGGTACGCCGGTTCCGCGAGCTCGCGTCGTTGATGGGGGAGTAGGACCAGCGTCCGGGAGGCCGGGCGGGATCGGAGGGACGTCCGTTGTCGATGCACACGGGCATGGGCCCGGCCTGGCGCAACCTGCGCACGGACCGCAGCGTCGCGCGGCAGAAGCTTGCCCGCGAGACGGTGCGGCGCGTGGTCGGGTTCGCGAAGCCTCACCGCAAGCTCATCGGGATCTTCGTGGCGCTGGTCGTGGTCGACGCGTCGATGGTCGTGGTGACGCCGCTGCTGGTGAAGCGCATCGTCGACGACGGCATCCTCAAGGGCAACAGCGGGCTGGTCACGGTGCTCGCGCTTGCGATCGCGGCCGTGGCCGTGGTCAGCGCGCTCCTGACCCTTGGCCAGGGATACCTCTCCTCGCGGGTCGGGGAGGGATTGATCTACGACCTGCGGACGCAGGTCTTCGCCCATGTGCAACGCATGTCCCTGGCGTTCTTCACACGCACGCAGACCGGTGCCCTGGTCTCGCGGCTGAACAACGACGTCATCGGGGCCCAGCGGGCCTTCACGTCCACCCTGTCGAGCACGGTCTCGAACTCGATCAGCGTCGTGGTCGTGGGGATCACCATGCTCGCCCTGAGCTGGCAGGTCACCGTGCTGTGCCTGCTGATGTTTCCCATCCTTCTCATCGCGTCACGCTGGGTCGGCACCAAGCTCGCAGGCCTCACACGGGAGCAGATGCAGGGCAACGCCGATCTCGGCAACAACATGACCGAGCGCTTCAACGTCGGCGGTGCTCTGCTGCTGAAGCTCTTCGGACGCCGTGACGAGGAGGACCAGCAGTTCGCCCAGAAGGCGGCGCTGGTTCGTGACCTCGGGGTGCGCATCGCGTTCGTCACCAGGGTCTTCAGCTCGAGCCTGATGCTCATCCCTGCGCTGGCGACCGCCCTCGTGTACGGCGTCGGCGGGCAGCTCGCCATCCAGGGCAGCCTGACCGTCGGGACGCTGCTCGCCCTGGCGACCCTGCTGCTGCGACTCCTGGGGCCGCTCCAGGGTCTCTCGAACGTACGCGTTGACGTGATGACGGCCCTGGTCAGCTTCGAGCGGGTCTTCGAGGTCCTGGACCTGCCATCGATGATCCAGGAGCGGCCGGGGGCGGTCGCCCTGACGCGCGATGCGGCCAGCATCGAGTTCGAGCACGTCGCGTTCACCTACCCGCGGGCCGACGAGGTCTCGTTGGCGAGCCTCGAGAACATCGCCCGCCAGGAGACCCGGGACCACGGGCCGGTACTCAAGGACGTCTCCTTCACGGCCCTGCCCGGACAGATGGTCGCGTTGGTGGGCCCGTCCGGCGCCGGCAAGACCACGATCACCCACCTAGTCGCCCGGTTGTACGACGTCTCGGCGGGCGCCGTACGCGTCGCCGGGCACGATGTACGCGACGTGACCCTGCAGTCGCTCGAGGACGCCGTGGGGTACGTGACCCAGGACGCCCACATGTTCCACGACACGATTCGGGCGAACCTGCAGTACGCCAAACCCGGAGCGACTGACGAGGAGATCTGGGAGGCGCTCGGTGCGGCACAGGTGCGCAGCCTCGTCGGGTCCCTCCCGGACGGTCTCGACACTGTGGTGGGGGACCGGGGCTACCGACTCTCAGGTGGTGAGCGTCAACGCCTCGCCATCGCCCGGCTGCTGCTCAAGGCACCCGGGATCGTGGTGCTCGACGAGGCGACCGCCCACCTCGACTCGGAGTCGGAGATCGCGGTCCAGCGAGCCCTCGACCAGGCCCTCGAGGGGCGGACGTCGCTGGTGATCGCGCATCGGCTCTCCACGGTTCGCAACGCCGACTTGATCCTCGTGGTCGACGACGGCCGGATCGTCGCGTCCGGTACGCACGAGCAGCTCATCTCCGAGGGCGGGCTCTACGCCGACCTGTACCGGACCCAGTTCGCCCCGGGCGGAAGCAGCGAGCCGCTCATCTCCTGACGCGTTCCGCTGACTCATGGAAATCATCCGCACCGGATGACCCGATCCATGCGGTCGCGTGTTGGTCTTGAAGTGTCACGTGTTGACCAGGAGCCCTCGTCCGTATGTCGCGGCTCCCCATGGTCCGCACCTGCGACGGGCGCTGACATGGATCTACTGTTCACTGAGCGGCTGGCCGAGATCGTCACCGATCCGCGCACCGTCCTGGTCCTGTTGCTGGGGCTCTGGATACCGGTGCTCATCATCGTGATGGCGGTGCTGGCAGCCTTCGTGTACATCGGTGGTCTGGCCATCACCGACGCGAAGCAGGAATGAGGCCAGGCGCCGGCAGCCTGCCCAGCGGGTAGTCGTCACCGGGGCAATGAGGGCGGTGTGGTCGCCCGCCCTTGGGCCCCTATGCCCGCGGTTGGTCGCCTTTCGTCGTAGCCGCAGGAGCGGTCCGAGGCTGTCGGAATTGTCGGTGGTCGAAGGTATGTTCGACTCATGTTGGACACCGTGGCGATCGCCGAGCTGGACGGGGCCGCGGCGTGCGTGGCGCTGGACCGGGCCCGGTCGGTGCTGGTGGCCGCGGAGGCGGCGGAGTTCTTCCTGGCCGCGCACTGGGCGGACCTGCACCCGGGTGAGGCGGTCGAGGAGGAGCGCCGTGCGCGGCGGCGCCGGGGTGGGCGGAGCCCGCGGGGGTCCGAGCGGGGCCGGCAGCTGGGTGCCGACGGGACGCCGTTGGTGGCGGAGTTCGCGCCGATGGAGCTCGGGGTGCACCTGGGCATGGGCTACGTCGCCGCGGCCACGCTGCTCCGCGATGCGTTGAACGTGCGCCACCGGCACCCGGCGCTGTGGGCCACCCTCGGCCGCGTCCTGCCCACCCCCAACGACACGCCCAGCGACGGCGGCAGCGACGGCGGCAGCGACACTCCCACCGCGTCCGACGACACTTCCGGCAACAGCGACGGCAACGGTGACCGCGGCAGCGACGGGAGCAGCGACGGGAGCAGCGACGGGAGCAGCGACCGCGCCAGCGACGGGAGCAGTGGGACGGAGAGCACCGACGGTGCGTGCGCCGCCGACTCCGCCCCGGACGCCTCCACCGACGAGCCCGCCGACCCCGGCCCGGACGCATCTGCTGGGTCCGGGGACGGCAGGGTGGGGCTGGCGGGGTGTCTGCCGCGGGTGTGGCAGGCGCGGATGGTGGCGCGGATGTGCGCGGACGCGGGTCTGGACGCGGACCGGGCCCGCTGGGTGGATGAGGTGACCACCCCCTACCTCGGGGTGCTGCCCTGGGGCCGGTTCCAGGCCCTGGTCGCGGCCCGGATCATCGAGGCCGACCCCGAGGAGGCCG